>QMQE01000001.1 GCA_003650445.1 Acidobacteriota bacterium
AATTCAGCGTACTCCGGTAATCATTCTTGTCAGACATACAACAACCTCCACGTCGTCCTTAAACAAAGCAGAATTGTATCACATCGAACGGCGTATGCACGCCGTTCGTGCGAGTGAAAGTGCAAGTGTGTGAGAGAGCATGGGTGACAGAGTGGGGAAAGCCAGAAAGTATCCCTTCCTTTTCCCCACTCAACCTGAACCTCAACCTTGCCCGGCCTTGCCTTTGTCCCTTCCCCGCTCAACCTGAACCTCAACCTTGTCCGGCCTTGCCTTTTCTTATGTGATACCATTGATAGAAAAGATGGAGGGTGTCATGAAACGCCTGATTCAAAACGGAACAATTGTCACGTCGGAAGGTTCATTTCAAGGGGATGTGTATATCGAAAATGGCCGGATTCACAGTATCGGAACGGGGCTTTCCGCCCGATTTCCGGGAGCAGAACTGGTGGACGCCACCGGAAAACTGGTGCTGCCGGGGGCTATTGACGGACATACCCACATCGATATGCCCCTTGGGGACATCCATTCCAGTGACAGTTACCTCACCGGGACAAGGGCCGCGCTTTTCGGTGGAACCACAACGGTGGTGGATTATGCCAACCAGGTGAAGGGCGAATCCCTTGAAAAAACGCTGAAAGATTGGCAAAACCGCGCAAAAGGCCTCACCGTCTGTGATTATGGCTTCCACATGACGGTTTCCGACCCGAAAGAACAATTCCTCGATGAAATTCCCGCTCTTTTGGAAGCTGGAGTGAGCAGTTTTAAGTGTTTTTTCGCCTACAAGGGGCGTTTAATGATTGATAATGACACCTTTGTCCAATTGATGAAACTCTCCCGAAAACACCACTTTCTGGTAAACCTCCACGCGGAAAACGGAGACATGGTGGAAGACGCCACCCTGCGCCTCCTCTCCGAAGGGAAAACCGGGCCGCAATTTCACCCGCAGGCCCATCCGAGGGAAGCGGAGGTGGAAGCGGTGGCCCGTGCTATCAGGCTGGCGAAAGACACCGGCGGAAACCTGAACCTCGTGCATATAACCTGCAAAGAGTCGGTGGAACTCATCGCGGAAGGAAAAATGCGCGGCGTTTCCCTTTTCGCGGAAACCTGTCCCCAATACCTGGTTCTGACTGATGAAAAGTACAAACAGCCGGGTTTTGAAGCGGCAAAGTGGGTGCTCTCCCCTCCCCTTCGTAAATTAGATGACCAGAATGCCCTGTGGGCGGGACTCGCGAACGGAACTCTGGACACCGTTGGAACCGACCACTGCCCTTTCTTTTTTGAAAGTCAGAAAACACTGGGTAAAGAAAGGTTTGACCGGATTCCAAACGGGGCGCCGGGGATTGAGGACAGGTTGGAGCTTCTCTACCATTTCGGTGTAAAACAGAATCGTCTTTCACTGACTGAATGGGTGGACCGCTGCTGCACCGCACCGGCAAAACGCTACGGCATGTACCCAAAGAAAGGAGATATTGTCCCCGGTGCCAATGCGGATCTTGTTATTTTTGACACGGAAAAACACCACACCATAACCGCCGAATCCCGCCACATGAACGTGGATTATAACGCCTGCGAGGGCATGTCCATCACCGGCAAGGTGGAACAGGTTTTCCTCCGCGGAATTCCTGTTATCCGTGACAACGCTTGCCTGGCAGAGCCTGGCAGCGGACAATACCTCCTACGCTTTGCGGCGGAGGGATGTTAGATAATAGACTTTGGATGTTAGGTTAAAGAGGGGAAAAGCGTTTAACTTACTGTTATTTCGCATGGATAAGATTAATTTCTTTGTTTTGCTTCGATTCTTTCACCTACAACCCAACAATTAACATCTAACATCCTGCGCACAGAGTTCGCCGCAGGCGTGACTTTCCTTTAATCTTCTGGTATCTTGAAGTCGAATTCGGGCCGGATGGAGGGTGTAATGAAACAGATTGTTGAATGCGTACCTAATTTTTCCGAAGGAAGAGACCAGAAAATCCTGGATCAGATTGCGGATGTGATTCGTTCTGTTGATACTGTCCAGCTCCTGGATGTGGACCCCGGAGCAGATACTAACCGAACCGTGTTTACTTTTATCGGAGAACCGGATACGGTAGTGGAAGCTGCTTTTCGTGCCATTAAGAAAGCAGCGGAACTTATTGATATGTCAAAACATTCCGGGGCACACCCCCGCATGGGTGCCACAGATGTCTGCCCATTTATCCCGGTTTCCAATATCACGATGGAAGAATGCGTGGAACTGGCAGAGAGACTGGGGAAGCGGGTGGGTGAAGAACTGGAAATCCCGATTTATCTCTATGAATATGCAGCAACAAAGCCGGAGCGAAAAAACCTGGCCACTGTCCGGAAGGGCGAATATGAAGGGCTGGCGGAAAAACTCCGGAACCCGGAATGGAAGCCGGATTTCGGCCCCGCACGCTTCAATGAACGCGCCGGTGCCACTGCAATCGGGGTCCGGGAATTCCTTATCGCATACAATGTGACGTTGAACACCCGGGAAAAGAAGTATGCAACCGATATCGCCCTTGAGCTTAGAGAAAAGGGCCGCCCAAAACGGGTGGGCAATATCCAACCCTTTTACACCAATGGCACCTTGGTAAAGCACAAAGAAAACGAGTTTTTCTGCGGAAGCTGCGATTTTATCGCGAAAACCCCGGAAGAACTTTTCGCCCATTGCAAAGATGAGCATGGCTACGATCTCCCGGCCATTCTGGATGAGCACGGAATGAGTACCACTAACCTGGCGGGAAAAGCCGCCATCAAGCCGGGCCTCTTCAAAAACTGCAAGGCAATCGGCTGGTACGTGGACGAATACCATCGCACTCAGATTTCCATTAACCTGACCAACTACAAAATCACACCGCCCCACGTGGTACTGGAAGCGACAAGAAAACTGGCCGCAGACCGGGGGCTGGTGGTCACCGGCAGCGAGATTGTCGGACTGATTCCCTTTGACGCGTTGCTTCAATCCGGCATTTATTATCTTGAAAAACAGGGGAAATCTGCAGGCATTCCCATGGATGACATTCTGCAGACAGCCGTGGATTCCATGGGGCTCAATGACGTTTCTCCCTTCCATATCCATGAGAAAGTACTGGGCTATCCTGATATGACCGGACGAAAACTGGCAAACATGACGGCAATAAACCTTGTCCATGAGATTTCGCGGGACACGCCGGCACCGGGAGGCGGTTCCGTTTCCGCCCTTTCCTCAGCCATGGGCGCCGGCCTTGCCTCCATGGTGGCGGGGCTGACCCTTTCAAAAAAGAAATATGCCGCCGTGAAACCGGAAATGGCGGAAATCGGCACAAAGGCACAGGCCATAAAGGACAGTTTGCTGAAAGGGGTGGACGACGACACCGATGCATTCAACGCCTATTTCAGTGCATTGAAACTGCCGAAGAAAACCCCCACTGAAAAAGAAAAACGGGAAGCCGCCCTGCAGGACGGGCTGAAGCAGGCGGTGAAAGTACCGCTGAAAACAGCAAAAGACAGCCTGGAGGCGATCGGACTCTGCCTCCGGGTAGTAGAAAAGGGAAATGTAAATTCGGTCACCGACGGTGGTGTCGGCGCGGAAACGGCCTATGCCGGACTCAGAGGCGCGATCCTCAACGTCCTCATCAACCTGCCGGGGATCCACGACGAGAAATTTGTCTCAGAAATGAAAACCCGTTGTAGCGAATTGATTGAGAAGGGTGACAAGCAAATAGCCAAAGTGCGCAAAAAGGTGCTGGAAAAAATAGAATCCATGTAAATCCGGAAAACGGAGTTTGATATGAAGACATTAAATGAATTGGTTAAACAGGTGGTCTCTCTACCGCCGAAACGAATCGCTGTGGCCATGGCCGGGGATGGACCGGTGCTGGAGGCCATCGCAGAAGCAATGAAACTTGGCATTGTAAAGCCCACCCTCTATGGAGACCGGGAGAAAATCGAATCCATTGCGGCGGGAAAGGGGCTGTCCCTCACCGGCTGCACCCTGATTCAAAGCCAGACAGCGGAAGACTGCGCGAGAATGGCAGTGTCGGCTGTCAGCCACGGAAAAGCAGACATTGTCATGAAGGGCCTCGTCAGCACTGACGTCTTTCTTCGTGCCATCTTAAACAAAGAATGGGGCTTACGGACAAACTCCGTTCTCTCCCATGTGGCACTTTTCGAAGTGCCGGCATACCACAAACTCATCCTTTTAACCGACGCTGCCATGAATGTGGCACCGGATTTAGAACAGAAAGTGCACATCACACGAAACGCAATCCGTTTCATGGAAAAAATTGTGGACGGCACACCGAAAATTGCATTCATCGCCCACAGTGAAAAAGTAATGGCAAAAAATCCCGCCTCCGTTGATGCCGCACTGCTCTCCACCATGGCAAGGCGGGGACAGTTGGGAAAAATCATCGGAGACGGCCCATTGGCCCTTGACGGTGCCATCTCGGCAGAGGCTGCCGCCCACAAGGGAATTGACAGCCCGGTGGCCGGCGATGCGGACATCCTCGTCTGCCCCGGAATTCAATCCGGGAACGCACTGTACAAATCTCTAACCTATTTCGCCGGCGCCCGTACGGCTGCGCTCATTGCCGGTGCCAGGGCCCCAATCGTTCTGACATCCCGGGCGGATTCACCGGAAAACAAACTGTTATCCATCGTCTTCGCAGTGGTCAACGCGTAGGGGATTCCCATGGCTTTGAAGATTCTCGCCATCAACCCCGGATCTACATCCACCAAGCTGGGCATCTACGAAGATGATACCCCTCGCCATGTTCAAACCCTGCACCATTCGGCGAAAAAACTGGCAGAATTCAAGCGGGTGTATGAGCAGCTGGAATTTCGCCGGGAGGCAATTCTCGGATTTCTCACTGAAAGCGGCATGAGCCTGTCTGATTTTGACGCCTTCTGCGGCCGGGGCGGGCTTCTGAAGCCGATTCCCGGAGGCGTTTACGCCGTCAGTTCTGCCATGAAAAGCCATCTCCGAAGTGCCAAATACGGAGAACACGCCTCCAACCTCGGTGCAATTCTCGCAGACGAACTGGGGAAAAAAGCCGGGGGAAAACCCGCTTTCATCGTCAACCCGGTGGTTGTGGATGAAATGCAGTCCCTGGCGCGATACTCGGGCATGCCGGAGAATCCACGGGTTTCCATCTTCCACGCGCTGAATCAGAAAGCGGTAGCACAGCGCTACGCACGCTCCATCAACCGTAAGTACAAAGAACTGAACCTCATTGTCACCCACATGGGCGGCGGCATCACCGTTGGGGCCCACCATCATGGCCGGGTCATAGACGTCAACAACGGCCTTGCTGGCGATGGGCCCTTTTCCCCGGAGAGGAGCGGCGGCGTACCGACACTGAAACTCATTGAGCTCTGCTACTCCGGCTTCTTTGAACCGGCAACCATGAAACGAAAAGCAGCGGGAAAAGGCGGGCTCGTCGCCTACCTTCGCACGAACGACGCCCGCGAAATCGAGGAAAAGATTGAAAAAGGCGACGAAAAAGCCAGGGAAGTGTACCAGGCCATGGCCTACCAGATTGCCAAAGAAATCGGTGGCATGCACACTGTGCTGAATTGCCAGACCGATGCCATCATCCTCACCGGTGGGCTGGCTCACAGCAAAATGCTCACCGACTGGATTGATGAAATGGTGAATAAACTGGCTGAAATTGTCATCTACCCCGGTGAAGACGAACTCCTCGCCATGGTTGAAGGCACCCTGAAAGCCATCCACGGCGAAACCCCGATTCAGACCTACTGAGCGTGGGCGTGAGGGGACGAACCCGCACTGCCGCCTTCAGCGGCAGCACGGAACTTTCCCCGAAGCGTCGCTTTTGAGCAAGCTCATCACTTTGCTTCGCGGCAAGTTCCTATTTCAAAAACCCAGTTTTTGAAATGCGGGTTCTATGTGGATACTTAACAGTACAAGAACCCCATCCCCTCCCTTTCCATTGACGCTCAAGTCCCGGGCCATCTGCACGCGTTTACTCCCTCCGCTCCTCGTCGCGTACGCATGTACTGCTCCTCCTTCGTTTCAGTCGCAAACGCACACATCTGGCCCAATCCGTCGCGTCTCGATCCCCTGGTTGGTGCGCTCAACTGAAGTTTCGCTCCCGCCCGGGACCGAAGTAAGGAATTGTATACTTTTAATTTAAGTTCCCAGTCCGGGCTGCTTCGCAGGCCTGGAAAAGAGAGAGAAAGACAGAGACTGAGCAAAACGGGGATTGGCACCGCAATGCCTGTCCCTTATTCCCCTGGTTTGCGAGGATGTTTTCTGGGGCCGATTCAGGAAATTTCATAGAATGGTCAATTCAGAAATGGAGGGGAAACATGATGACATGTGTCGGTCAGGTTTTGCAGAGTTATTCAACAGTCCCACTGTCCCCTATAATCGCCTATCTGATAGCTTTTGTTGTGCTTTCGTGCTTTTCAGAATAAGGCTCTTTTTTTTAAATTTTCAATCTTAAAACCAATATTTTCGAAATACTCTTTATCTACTCTATTAAGTTGTGGAGTTGCTAAAATTAACAAATGCTTTGCTCTAGAAAATGCAACATAACCATATCTTTTGTATTCATTTTCTAAATCGTTATTTGCCGTATCATTAAACCAATGTTTCCAATAGCCCCCTAGACTATGGCCATCTAAGGAACTTTCAAATAAGGCATATGCTTTTGTTTTACTTTTCCCATCTATACTCTTATCACTATAAGTGAACCATTCAATAAACCGATTTGCTTTTTTGCTTGGGAATTCTTTACCCAATGCAATGATTCCAGGTAATCCAACATATCGGATAAACGCTTTTTCCCATCAGGAGCAAGAATTTTCAACTGGGTAGTAGCACTAACCACTTGACTGTTTTCTTTCTTTAATTTGGATTTAAGATATTTCCAATAGTTACGCGTTTTGGAATAATCATTTTGATCAGTCAGCACCGCGACAATATCCAACACTGAAAACCACCACTTTGAGTTTTTTTCGTCCCAGATTGCACGAACTTCGCTGTTGTCAAAAAAACGTATGGATATTTTTTCTTCATTCATATTTTTATTTTTACCTTAATTTTAATATGTCTTTTTTTATTCATTTCTGTTCAATTTCCTGCTATGGCATGCCCT
Source organism: Acidobacteriota bacterium (assembly GCA_003650445.1). Taxonomy (GTDB): domain Bacteria; phylum Acidobacteriota; class Holophagae; order Thermotomaculales; family Thermotomaculaceae; genus UM-FILTER-49-7. The sequence continues at coordinate 7,107 of QMQE01000001.1, forward strand.
TGATTCCCCACAACGATCTTATAAACTTTATTTTGTTTATTCCCCTCATTGGCGGGCTAAACACCATTTTGGTTATATTTTTCCTTTATCATTTTGATCTCCTCAATCAAAAGGGGCAGCCTATATTAGCTTTCCAACAGTTTTCGGGCAATGAGTTTGCCTTCTTCGACACCGGGCTGGTCGAAGGGATTGACGTTCATCAGGTAGCCTGTGATGGCGGTCTGCATTTCAAACATAAATATCAGGGCACCCAGAGTCTCGCCATCCAGTTTCTCCAGTTGATATTCGAAAACAGGCAGGCTGTTCCGCTCCAGAGACTGCATGGTCCCCTCAGCTTCCGCCTGCATCAACTCACCAAATGCTTTTCCCCTGAGAACCTCGAAAGATGAGTAGTTGTCAAAAACAGCCGGGATCGGGACGTCTTTCTGTTCTTTTACGGTGAAAAAGAAAAAGGATTTGTCTCCAGGGCCTTCTTTGTAGAGCTGAAGCTGGGAGTGCTGGTCGGTAACCCCCACTGCCACTACGCCGGTCTGGCCGCTTCTCACCACCATTCCCCTGCGATTTTTCAGTTTGCCGAGGCTTTCGGCAAATAGCTGCAGATACCAGTCCCCGAAGGTTTTCAGCCGGTCACAATAGGGAAACAATACTTTGATGTTCCGGTTCTGCTCCTGGGAGAGGTAATCCAGTACGGCACCACAGACGGCGCGGCCCCTGCCCTCTCGTTTTTCCCGCTTTGCTCCAAGAAGCAGGTGAACAGGATCGATCCCCGCGAACATGGCGGGGAACAGCCCCACCGGTGTCAGCACAGAGAAACGTCCACCTACGTTGTTGGGAATGGACAAGCTGATCAGGCCTTTTTCCTCGGCGAGCTGTCGCAACGCTCCTTTTTTAATATCTGTTGTCACCACAACCCGCCTGAATGCTTCTTTTTCTCCGAGTTTTTCCGCAAGATGGGCAAAAAATGCGCTGAACAGTGATAGGGGCTCTACTGTTGAACCGGATTTGGAGATGACGTTCAAAACGCTTTTTTCCGGCTCCATTTCGTTCAACAGCCGATGGATGGTGTCACTGTCCACATTGTCCACAACCACCACTCTGCGCCGGCAGCTGTCGGGGAAAGCCCTTAAGAGCATGGATGTACCCAGGGCGGAACCGCCGATGCCAAGGACGTAGAGGGTTTCCATCCCGGCTGGCAGCCGGTTCAGGGCTTCGTCAGAGTGGTCAAGGTAAATTAACTGTTCCGGAAGGTCTGTGAAACCGACAGCCGGGTCCTCACAGATCCGGTCGAAGAAGAGCTCCCCCTTTCTTGCCAGTTCCCGGTATGTAATCCCTTCCGTGAGGTATGCCATTTTTCTCATGTTCAATGTAATTCCCATTGTATGCCTCCCTGCAGTTCCACCCATGGAAGATGAAATACAATGCCATTTTGAAATAGTATGTAGTCCTTCGACACTTTCTTCATAGATTTTAGCACGGACTTGCCCACTGTACACATTTTTGTAGTTTCAGTATAAAAATGAAGGTGGGCTCCGTCTGAATCCGCCTCAACACGGTCACAAATTATGCCCCCGGGAACGGCGGCCTCCGGCAATGAAACCCCAAGGGCACCGCCCATGATGTCCAGTGTATCCGGCGTCCGGCACCAGCCCATTTCAACACCCCCGATTCTCTCAAAGGCAGTGTGGAAAAAACCCCGAACCGGCCTTCGGCAGGCGATCTCTTTGAGAACGCCCAGCTTTGTGAGTTTCAGTACCACTGACGGATGAAGCAGTAAGCGGGTTTCATCCGTTAAAATCGGGGATAAGGCCGGTTTTTCGTTCCATATTCCGGATTCATCCTCAAAGAAAGCAAACTCCCCCTCAGCTTCCAGTTCCAGCCCTGATGCCGTGACAAGAATATCACGAAACCAGCCCCGGTAATTTGACCCGAGCCTTGCGGTAGCGGGAATGGCAATGGACATTCGCTCCTGTCCTCCTGGAATCGGAATCCCCGCCGGTTCCGGCCTCACAAGTTCAATGAGGGCGCTTACCGCTCCCATGGAGGGAAGAAAGCCGCCAATCCCAAAGGCCCATTCCAGTCCTTCCCGCTGCCAGCGAACCCGGGAAAACGCACGGACACCGCGCAACTTCGGCAGGTTTGCAGTCCTTTGTTCACTGAAAATGCAGCGATAATACACTTCAGTGTTGTCGGAAGCTGTTTTTCCCCGGACAAAACGGGCCAGTTCAGTCAACGGGCGAAGAAACATGCAACTGCCTCATCCCCTCATAAACGGCAACCGCCACACTGTTGGCAAGGTTGATGCTCCGGGTTTCACCTGGCATGGGGATTTTCACTGCCTGTTCACTATATTTTTCAATGAGGATTTCCGGCAACCCCTTTGTTTCTTTGCCGAAAATAAGCGCATCCCCCTGTTTGAACGAGACATCCCAGTAAGTTTTCACTGCTTTTTTTGAAAAGAAATAGAAATTTGCCGGTTTTACTGTTTCCAGGAAGTCATCCAGACTGTCGTGGAGTTTCCAGTCAAGGTGTTTCCAGTAGTCCAGGCCGGCCCGTTTCATGTAACGGTCTTCAAGCGAAAAGCCAAGGGGCTGAATCAGATGTAACCGGCAGTGAGAACCGACACATAAACGGCCGATGTTCCCCGTATTTTGCGGAATTTCCGGCTCTACCAGCACAACGTGAAAATGGGGTACGTCCAGCAACTCATCCTCCTTAAATTCAAATAAAGATTTTATCATAAATAGGAAAGGAGGGATTGAAAACAGCGCTTCTGTCATTTATAGTGATGAAGCAGAAGATTGTAGTTTTGATTGAGGAGGAATTTCATGGAATTCATGAAAGAACTTGGTTTAGAAGGCGTTCTCAGCGGGACCTATGCCGGCGAATGGATAAGCGCCGAAGGTCGTGACAAACTTGTTTCCTTTTCCCCCGCAAGCGGGGAAGCTATTGGAACGATTCTCCAGACCAATGAAGAAGATTATGAGCGTGTGCTGAAGTCTTCCACCGAAGCATGGAAAAAATGGCGGATGACACCGGCTCCCATCCGGGGACTGGTGATTCGGGACCTGGCAGATGAACTCCGCAAGTTCAAAGAGCCACTGGGCAAACTGGTTTCCCTTGAGATGGGGAAAATTTACCAGGAAGGGCTGGGCGAAGTCCAGGAGATGATCGACATCTGCGATTTCGCAGTGGGTCTGTCCCGTCAACTTTACGGCAAAACCATGCCGTCAGAACGCCCTGAACACCGGATTCAGGAACAATGGCACCCGCTGGGAACCATCGGTATCATCACCGCTTTTAACTTCCCCGTCGCGGTGTATGCGTGGAACGCCGCACTGGCTGCCGTCTGCGGAGACGCTATGATCTGGAAACCGTCGTCTAAAGCACCTCTTTGCGCCGTAGCGGTACAGAACATTGTCAACCGGGTGGCAAAGCGCCATGACTGTCAGGGCGTGTTCAACCTGATTATCGGCAAGGGCTCAACCGTCGGTGAACGGCTCCTCCAGGACAAACGGGTTCCCCTCATCAGCTTTACCGGCTCAGTACCCATGGGCCGGCACGTAGGTGAAGCTGTCGGCGCAAGGCTCGGCCGCACTATCCTGGAACTCGGTGGCAACAACGCCGTTGTGGTGATGGAAGACGCGGACATTGACAACGCGGTTAACAGCGTATTTTTCGGCGCAGTCGGTACCTCCGGCCAGCGCTGCACCTCCACCCGGCGGGTCCTGATACACAAGGATGTGAAAGACGAATTCATCTCCAAACTGGTGAGCAAATATCAGCATGTCCGCATCGGCGATCCCCTGGATCCTCACACGGTAATGGGGCCCCTGGTGGACGAACAGGCAATTATTGCCTTCGAGCGTGCCATTGATGAAGTCAAGAAAGCCGGTGGAAAGATTCTCTACGCCGGGGAACGGATTGAAGGAAAAGGCTCTTTTGTAAAGCCCTGCATCGCAGAAGTGGAAAACCACTACAAGATAGTTCAGGAAGAGACTTTCGCTCCCCTTCTCTACATCATTGAAGTCAACTCTATTGATGACGCCATTGAGAAGCACAATGACGTGCCCCAGGGCCTCTCTTCCTCCATTTTCACCCGGAACTTTCACTACGCTGAAAAGTTCGTTTCACCGGAAGGCAGTGACTGCGGCATGGCAAATGTCAACCTCGGCACTTCCGGCGCGGAAATCGGCGGGGCTTTCGGTGGTGAAAAGGAAACCGGCGGTGGACGGGAATCCGGCTCCGACGCATGGAAACTGTACATGAGACGGCTGACATCCGCCATTAACTACGGTTCCGAATTTGTTCTCGCACAGGGAATCAAGTTTGGAGAAGACGACTGAGTGAGTTCAATAGAATCATAAAAAAGAAGGGGGGCAAATGCCCCCCTTCTTTTTTTCCTCTCTAAGATAACTTTCAATCACACAGTAGAATAATTTTCCCGTTCACATTTTCCAATGAAATCCTGGCACCGCCCTTCTCTGAAACATGGATTTTTTTCCCATGCATACGAGTTTTCCAATTTTCCCCTTCCTTCTTTTCCTTAAGATCCGCCGATCCTGTAGCCGATTCCATATTCAGCCTGCCGAGGCATGCAGTGGGGATACGCACGATCATGCTTCCGTTTACAAATTCGGCCTTCACTTTTTCCAGTTCAGGTGAAATGGAGGATAATTTCAGTCTTCCATTTACAGCATCAATTACAACCCATTTTTTCACATTTCGAATATCCATTCTGCTGTTTACAGCTTCAATGGACGCACCGGTAATTCCATTCATTATTACGTCACCGTTCACAACATCTACGGTAACCCGATTCATTCCTTCCACGTTAATATCCCCATTCACGAGATCCACTGACACATCCTTTTGAACCGGCATTGAAATCTCAAAATCAACAGACATTTGAATTGAATTTCCGAGTCCGAAAAAAGAATTTGTTTTGGGCCGATTTACCACAATTTTTAAGACCTTATTCCCCCGAGTAACATTAATTTTTACTTTTTGATAATAACTTTCGCAAGCCTCGTCAGAGGACCCTTTTATGGTAATCGTCGCTTTAATCTTGAGTTTTCTATTCTTTTGAGCAAGAAAAAAATGACAATCTCCGTTTACATTATCCAGTGTCACCTTTGTAATTGCGGCCGGGTTTGAAATTTCTTTGTGAAAACTGTCTGTCAAAACTGATGCACCAACCGGATTCACAATCACCAGGAAAGATAAGAAAATGAAAAGATTAGTTAATTTGGTAATATTCATGTTCCCCCCTCATCATACTCAGGGAGAAATACGAGAATTGTTCCTGATTTGTTTCAAAGGCAGTTTTCAGGTATTTAGTGAAGGCTCCTTTTTTCTGGCTACCACCCGTCTTGTTCCATCCATCATTGTCGCAATCCTCTCCACAGTGAGTAAGCGGGAAACAGCCTGTTCAATTTCCCGATTTGTGAGGAAAACACCATTCATTTCCTTTGCTGTTGATTCAGAGCAAAAGAAGACAACCAGAATTCCCTCATTGACCAATGTAGAACTCAATTCAAGAAACAGTCTTTCCATATTCTCAGATTCACGCATGGTCATTTCCTGTGTGGCAATCGCAAGTGCGAATTCTCCGTAGGCGGAACCCTTCTCTCCAATCGGCAGACTATCCTCTAAAACCTTAATCTCCCTCTCTTTCCCGGAAAAAAATGATTCAAGGCCGGATTCCTTTATTTCAGCCCCAAGGAGAAGGACTTTCCCTTCCGGTAAATCCTCCAGTTCAGAGATGTTTTCTATGTTCTCTTTTTTCACCATTATCTTTTTCAAGTTGACCCTCCGTAGCATTTATCAGCATGCGAATCTCAGGCCCGCTAAACAGTGCTTTTGCATTCGCAAGGGTACCAATATCCACTTTTTCAATAGATTTGTCAACCTGTTCTTCAAAATTTAACGGGCGATGCCACAGGAGGTTTACTCCATAGAAGAATGCCTTATTGACATTCGTTAATCTCTTCATTCTACGGGAAATCAACAGACTGTTCCGAATCCGTTCCAGTTCAGTTTCAGACACTCCCGGTTCCTTTAGAAGCGTTTCCAGCATCTTGCTTATTCTGTCTGCGGAAGATTTGACGAATTTTGGAGATGTTCCCATAGAAACAGCGAGAAAATAACGCCCGCCAATGCTCCGTATACCCGCACCGATGGAATAGGCCAACCCTTCCCTCTCCCGCAACTGGAAAGAAATCAAGTCGGAGAACTCCCTTGCGAATAAGAGTGCAGCAGCCAGTTCACTTTCATTCAGGTTCTCTTTCAACGGACGAACAAGCACCAATTGCCCCTGACTTTTCCTGCTGGTTTCATAGGACGCTGTTCTTTTCTCCGGAATTGTCATCTTTACCCGGAATTTGGCGCCACAAGGGGCACCTGCCTTAGAAGCGGTGAACCTGCCTTCAATTTCTTTTTTCAAAGAGGCCGCATTCACATCCCCCACAACTGTAATAGTCATGTTTCCGGGAGAATAATAGCGTCTCATGAACTTTTTCACCCGCATCAGATCGGGAATTTTACCTTTGAAATAAGTGGGATAAGCCGGATATTCGTTCTCAAAGAGAAGCTGTCTCAGGTGCTGCCCGGCAACAGCATTCAGCGATCTCCGCATCCGGTTCCCCCTTGTGCAGGAGCGTACTGCCTGGGCCAACTCTTTCCCGTTCACAGTTTCGGCTGATTGTATCAGCTGCGATACAAGAGAAAGTGCTTCTGCCACCTTCCCGTTGGGAACTTTTCCCCTGATAAAGGACATTTCGTCCCGGGTGTAATAATCATCAAAGGGAAGAAAGGGATAGTCGTAAAACTGCAATTCACAACCCAGCTTGTCAAATTCCTGTTGCATTTTCCTGTAATTCTGTTCCAGAATGTATCCTGTCAGGTCTGCAAAACCAGGTGTGTTCATCTCTTGTTCACACAGCTTTCGCCCTTTGAAGGCAATATGGAAACCAGCCGCCACCGAACCTGGCAGGGCTTGTACTGAAACTGTTGCATTTCTTTCATTTTCCCCAGCAAATCCACACATGGAAACCGACAGAAGCAGAAGCACCAGTAGCTGTTTCATTGCTTTTCCTCCCTGCCATTAATAAGAAGAGAGAGGCTGCGGCACTCTCCATTCAATTTCCGGATAAACTCGCCTACCGATTTATCACTTACCACAAGGGGATAGAGGGGGTTTTTCAGCCCCGCTGCAATTTGAGGCGCAAAGAGCATGCCAAAAAAATGCGGCCGTTCAAGAGAAAAAACAGTTTCCTGAACCATCCGGTTGGCAATCTCCCTCACATCCGCTGAACTCACCTTAAAATTTTTCAGATATACGGATAATTCCCGATCAAATTGAAGGGCGGTTTTCTCGTCTTTTACTCTCGCTCGAATTTCAACCAGGCCGTAGTCCGCTGTGTAAACAGTCGAACAGGAGATTCTTGAATCCACAGCACTGAACTTCTGTTTCAGTCCCCTGTCCAGGAGCTCTACCCCTATCTCCTGAGCACCAAATTCTTCTGAACCGACTCTGGCACACTGAAAGACCCGATAGTAAACGCTGTAAGGCAAAGAGGCTGCTTTTTGAACTTCCATCTTCTTTGAACTCGGAATCTGGACATCTGCCGGAACTCCTTTCACATCCCCTGCAGGAATTTTCCCCAGTATGTCTTCCAGGGTCTTCATCACGTCTGTTTCGTTAAAATCCCCCACAATAACTGCCACCGCATTGGATGGAGCATAATACTTGTGGTAGAACTTGAGAATCTCTTCTCTTGGAATTCGTTTCACAGAATCCGCGTCTCCCAGCACTTTCATTCCGTAACTGCTGGCCGGGAACAGTGTATGGCGCAGCAAAGCGCCTTCTTCGTAGGAGGGGCTCATTTTGTCCCGCTGAATTTCCTGAATTACAATAGATTTTTCCTTTGGCACCTTGTTTTCAGGCAAAGTGGAATGGAAAATCATATCCGACTGAATTTCCAGGGCTTTTGCGAAGTTTTCCTTCGAGCAGAGGGTGTAATAGGCAGTGTAATGGTCACCTGTGGATGCATTACTGTAACAACCGGCCCGATCCAGGTCGTCGTAGAGCTGTTTCTGCGTCCGTTTCGTCGTGCCGTTAAACATCAGATGCTCCAACAGATGAGATACCCCGTTATGCTCTTTGTTCTCATACTTCAGCCCCACTTTCATCACAATTGTGGAAGAAATAACCGGGTTTTCTTTCACCGGTATCAAGAGAACGGGCATTCCGTTATTCAATTGAACCCATTTGTATTGAAATGGTGACCCTGGTGATGCCGAAATCGACAGCGCAATCAGAAATACCAGCACAGATATCACAAATTTTTTCAAGTCCCCTCCCGGTAACGAGTGATTATAATCTTTTCAGTCAATTCAGGATAAACGTCACATCCTTACATGTCAACTTTCAAGTGCATAACACCATCGCGATTATCCACCATAAGGTCTGACACCATAAACGCCTTCTTCTTGTTTGCTGTTACAATGGTGATCATTTTCGCACCTCTGTCCACCATCAGCGGGCCATGGAGTTGGCTGATCTCGCGGGCTGTTCCCACAAAAACGCCATCCACGTACACCGCGGCATCCGGATTGTTGATCTGGAAAAAAATCTTCAGAGGTGCCGCCACACGTGTCGGACTCGTTTGCTCAGGCTTTATATGAGACGGAGTAGCTGGCGACACAGGCACTTTATCCCGGCCGGGTTCCATTACCTTGTTCAAGTTCACTTGCTGGCCTGGAGCAACATTAATTGTAACCCGATAGCTGTGAAAGCCGGTTTTTCGTGCCTGTACCTCATGCTTCCCCGGGTTAACAATGAGGAAACGGGGGAAGCCGTCAAACTGGTCTGCTGTGCCAACCACGACTCCATCCAGACTGATTTCCGCATCTTTCGGTTGTATGTTTACATCAATGGCAGACAGGCCCTGTTGCTGATACTGATGACTGTCTGCGTAAATGGCACTGCCAATCAACGCACCCAAAAGAGACAATGCCACGATTCCGTTTGAATCAGAGTCTCCCTGAATAGCAACACTGCCACCGAATCGGCCATTATACGCCCCCACCTGTGTCCCAATCACCGCGTGGTGGCAGGACATGGTGAATATCAGCAGAACCCCGGTCAGGGCCATTCCTGTTCTTGTTTTCATGGAACCCTCCTCATAAAATCAGTTGCCACGAGATATACCATCAAGAAACATGCCAGTATCCTGCCCCACGGAGAGGACAATTACGGTTTGTAGACAAAGGCAAACTTCCCCCGGTTTTTTTCGACAGCTATTCTGTACTCTTCTGAAGTATATTTTCCTGCCAACGATGACCGAAGGGGCAGGATTTGAACCGCAGGCTCCCAATGATAGGGCGTGCCTTCGCCCTTCAGAAAAATCTTTCCCTCCTCCAACGCCCATGCTGAATCGCTGAGTGAAAGACCTTCGGATTTCATGAAAAGACAAAAGTCTTTGAAACGGGCTGCGTCTTCCGGCTTATGAAAATGAAAAGTTTCGGAATAAATGTAAGCATTATGAAAATGGTCCGCCACATTGGTTACAGCCTGATATTTCAACCGTAATGCCATCAGGATGATAGCTGACAATACATCTTTCCCCAATCCCAGTCCCGGATAGTTCTGGCCCGGCAGTCTGGGTTTCTCGTCTGAAAAAGAAGATTTGGGATTCTGTAGACACAGCCATTCTACTTTCAGTACCGGGAAAAGCTCATCCAGAGCAGTCTTGCGAACCAGAAGCTCTGCAATTACACGGTCTTTATCAAAGGGGGGTTCAAAAATCACGAGAAAATGGGAACCATCTTCACGGACCCCGAAACGGATATCTGTCTGCTCATAACCCAGCTCCCTCAGTTTCGCAACAAAACCATATCGTTTTAGTGCCAACCTCAAGCCCTGCTCCGAGTAAAAGCCCAGAAAACGCTTAATATCATCTTCAAATAAATTGCCGAGGCAGAGATCGAAAGAACAGTCTCTGGACAATTCCGCCGAAGTCAGATGACGATAGGTCCAGCGATATTTCAATGGAATTTTAAACATCACACCGTCCCCGCATCACGCATTTGATAAACCGATAGTATAATTTCCATGATTCCTGGCCATATCCACCCCCTGCCAGTATCGCAACGGGACATTTTCGCTCTTTCGCCTGCGACATAACAAAGATGTCCCGCTCCAGCATTCCTTTGTCAGTCAACTCAAAGGTGCCCAGTGTGTCCTGGTAATGGGGGTCTCCACCCGCCACATACACAACAAGTTCCGGTTGAAAACTGTCCATAACTTCCGGCAGGGAATTCTTTAACCCCTGCAGATACATCTTATCATCACTGTGATCCGGCAACCTAACATCAAGATTGGTTTTAGAATCGATAGTATCCCAGTTATCACGGTGAATGGAATAGGTGAAACAACTATCGTCGTCTTGAAACATCAGCGCAGTCCCATTTCCCTGATGGTAATCAAGATCCACAACCAACACTCTCTTTTTCCCGAATTCCTGCTGGAACCGGCGGATACCAATGGCAATATCATTCACCGGACAAAAGCCCTCTCCCTTTCCCGGCTTTGCGTGGTGATAACCGCCACCAAGGTTGAATACCGGTACCTGCTTCTCATACGCGGTCTTCATGGCAAGGATTGTCCCACCGGTGACCCACATAAAAAACTCGATAATATCCGTATCAAAAGGGCTCACATAGTCCAGAAACAGTATCTTACCAAGCAATTGCGGGTCTTTCAGTTTCTCAACATATTCAGGGCTGTGAACCAGGAGAAAATCATCCCAGCTTGCCGGGGCCGGTTCCAGAATTTCTTTTGAATGAACAATTTTCTCCTTTAAAAGCGCATTTCGAATCTTTCTGAATTTCGCACAGTCGAAAGTACTCCGGGGGCCTTTCTCACAGAGACCGAGAAAGTATTCGAAGGAGTAAACGATGTAACTTTTAGGTTGAAAAAAGAGCATATAACCGCCTTACCTGTTTCTCAGTCTCAGAAAATGAGCCGGAATTATCTATAAGATGATTTACGATTTTCTTTTTTTCCTCAATATCCATCTGGGTCGCGATGAACCGCCTTGCGTCCGCTTCAGTCATGTGGTCCCGTTGCATCAGCCGCTGCAATTGGATCGGTTTCGGCGCGTAAACCAGAATCACATCCTTAAACCGTTTGTGACTGCCGGTTTCAATCAGCAATGCCGCATCCACAATCACGAGGGGAGCGGAAGCGTCTTTCACCAGGGCATCCTCCCGTTCAATAATCGCCGGATGAAGAATCCTGTTTAATAGAAGCCTGGCCGATTCGTCTTCAATAATTCGTTTTCGAAGCCGTTTTCGGTCTATACCCCCGTCCCCGCTTCTGATATCCGCACCGAGGCGACTCACCAGTTCTCCGATTATGGGCGAACCCGGCAGGGTCAATTCCCTTGCAATTTTGTCAGCGTCTACAATGAACGCCCCCAACTTCCTGAACATATTGGAAACCACTGATTTCCCGGTTGCAATGCCACCGGTCAAACCGACAACCCTAACTGAGGTCACAGTTTTCATCCCCTTTGTTTCTCAATGCGTCAATCATTTGGCTGGACGCAGAATACGGGTCTGTTTTCCGCCTTGCCAGCTTTAGAACCAAGTTGTTGTACTCGTCTTCTCCCATGGCTTTCTTTGCCTCAGGCAGAATACGGGCATTCAATATATTTTTAAGGCGATAATCCGCCCGTTCCAGTATCGTTTCCTCAGTCGGACCTGCCCTTCCGCTTCTGTAAAGGATTGACAAGACAATATCTTTTAATTCATCTATACCTTCATTCGATATGGCAACGGTACGGACAATTGGAATATTCTTTGAAGAAAGATGATTCAGATATTGAAGCTGGCTTTCCAGTTTTTCAACACCATTTCGGTCTGCCTTATTAACGACAAAAATATCGGCAATTTCCATAATCCCCGCCTTTATGGCCTGAATTTCGTCGCCCAGTCCCGGTACCAGCACCACAAGGCTCATTTCACTTACCCGGATTATTTCAACTTCATCCTGCCCCACACCGACTGTTTCAATGACAATCATGTCCATCCCTGCGGCATCCATGACATCCACAGCATCCATACATGCATGGGTTAATCCGCCCATCGCACCTCTTGTTGCCATGGACCGGACAAAAACCCCCGGTAAGGTGGAAATGTTCCGCATCCGAATCCTGTCTCCCAGTACGGCACCGCCGGAGAAGGGGCTGGTGGGATCCACCGCAATCACGCCCACACGCTTTCCCATTCCGGCTAAACCCGCCACAAGGTGGTTTGTTAAAGTTGATTTTCCTGCTCCGGGAGGCCCGGTAATCCCCAGAATTCGAGCTTTGCCCGTATAGGAATACAAATGGCCCATCAACAGCCTGGCGTTCTCAGTCTCATTTTCAACAACAGAAATTGCCCGGGCCAATGCCCGTTCATCTCCTCTGAGCACCCCCCTGGCCAATTCCTTCATCGCATCCACCTGTTTTCTACCACAATATCAGGGTATGCCCAGCCTTAATCGCGCAATAATTGCCGTGCAATTACAATTCTCTGGATTTCAGAAGTCCCTTCACCGATTGTGCCGAGTTTCGCGTCCCGATAAAATTTTTCAACCGGATAGTCCTTGATGTAACCATAACCACCGAAAATTTGAACCGCTTCATCCGCAACCCGCACGGCAACTTCAGAAGCATAGAGTTTTGCCATCCCGGAAATCTGGTTCACATTTTTCCCTGCATCCCGCATGGAAGCTGCTTGATATACGAGAAGCCTTGCCGCTTCCACCTCAGTTGCCATGTCCGCAAGTTTGAATTGGATTGCCTGAAAAGCCGAAATACTTCGGCCGAATGCCTGCCGTTCTTTGGCGTATTTCACCGCATGATCCAAAGCGCCCTGTGCCATTCCCAGGCAATAAGCCGCAATAGAGATGCGTCCCCCATCCAGGGTAGCCAGCGCATTGATGAATCCTTCACCTTCTTTTCCAAGAAGGTTTTCTGCAGGAACTTCTGCATCCTCAAAAATCAGCTCTGATGTATCACTGGCCCGCATTCCCATCTTGTTTTCTTTTTTTCCGGGATGAAAACCTGGAAAACCCTTCTCCAGAATAAATGCCGATATCCCATGCTTCCCTTTTTCAGGGTCTGTACGCGCCATTACGACGTAGGTATCGGCGTAGGTTCCATGGGTGATAAAGGTCTTGCTGCCATTCAGTATGTATTTATCCCCGACACGCTTTGCTTTTGTCCGTAAACCGCCCGCGTCCGAACCGGAGCTGGACTCGGTCAGTCCCCAGGCACCCAGTGCTCTTCCTTCTGCAAGTGGAATCAGATATTTTTCCTTTTGCGCGTCATTGGCAAATTTTTGAATCTGGCCGGTACAAAGAGAGTTGTGAGCTGCAACTCCAAGGCCGATGCTGCCATCCACACGGGAAATTTCTTCCACAATTGATGCGTATTCTACGTAGCCATAGCCGGCACCACCCCACTTCTCCGGCACAACGATTCCGAGAAAACCAAGCTCACCCATCTGGAGAAACAGGTCTTTCGGGAAAGTCTGTGCTTCGTCCCATTCCATAATGTGGGGCCGAATCTCTTTTTCGGCAAAATCACGTGCCGTCTTACGAAGGAGAAGTTGTTCCTCAGAAAAACCAAAATCCATATCAAGCCCCCTTAATTTTGAGCTGCGACCAGCTTTTTTCCATGAAACTTCTTTGCCCTCCGGTAAAGTGCAATAGATTCCGGGAAGCTGCTCACTGCTTTCTTAAACTGTTCGTCAATTTTCAGAAACCGACGGGCCCCGGCCTCAAGGCCGAACTTTGCGGATAGAATTTCCTGCTCAATTGTTGTCCGGATATATGCGTTGTTCTTCTCAAATTCCTTATCGGTGAACTGAATTTTTTTCTCTTTCAAGAATTTCTTGAAAGCCTTTAGAACATTCTTGTCTGCCTTAAACTCTCTGGAAATATCACTGTGAGTGTTGCTATATGCAATTGCAAATCGGAAAAAAGCAGATGTACGGAACCGGAGATTTATAAGAAAACTGTCCAGCGTACCCATTTCCACTTCCTTATCGGGAGTAATTCCACCCCCGGCATGCACCTTTCTGCCAATCTTTGTTTTGAATATAGGCAGATTCTTCTCTTCTTTTTCAAGCTTCTTATCACTGGGATTGAAGTAGTCGGCAAAAGAGCGTGAATAGTCCCGCTGAATGCATCTGCCAGACGCTGTGTAGTATTTTGCAGTGGTCAATGCCAATGCCTCATCACTCCCGATTTTGAAGACACTCTGCACAAGCCCCTTGCCCCATGAGGTTTTTCCCACAAGGAGTCCCCGATCATTGTCCTGGATGGAGCCCGCAACAATTTCAGAACCGGAAGCGCTGCCCCGGTTAATCAACACAACAATAGGTAACTTTTCAAATCCCAGGTCTTTTTTTGCAAAAAAATCAACCCGGTCTGAAGACGTTCTCCCCTTGATAGAGACCACGAGATCTCCCTTGGGCAGAAAAAGGTCGGAGATGTAAACTGCTGCATTCAATAGCCCGCCAGGGTTATTCCGAAGATCCAGAACCAGCCGTTTCATCCCCTGTTTTTTCAATTTCTGCAGTGCGTCCAGCATTTCCTTTCCGCTCTTTTCACCAAAACTCTTCAGAAGAATATAGCCGGTGTCCCGATCCGCCATGAAGGCATATTCCACTGTTCGTTCAGGAATTTCAGCCCTTTCTACTGTAAAATGAAGAAGCTTCTTCACGCCGGGCCGCTTAATCGTGATGTTAACCCGGGTTCCCTTCTTCCCCCTCAAAAGAGTGACGGCTCCATTTGTATTCATATCCTCGGTGGACTCACCGTTAATTTCATAAATCACATCACCGGACCTGAGTCCGATTCGGGCAGCAGGTGTATTGGCTATGGGAGCCACCACAGTGATTTTTCCATTCCGCATGGAGATAATCATCCCGATGCCGTAAAAGCGGCCGACCTGATCTTCCTGCATCCTGCGATAGTCTTCCCGGTTCATAAAAATTGAATGGGGATCCAGTGTCTTCAACATCCCGCCGATGGAGCCCTCAATGAATTTTTCATAATCGAAAGTTGCCACCGAGTGGGTCCTCAAAAATGCCGACAGGGAAACCAGGCGTCTCAGTCTGGCCTCTTCCGCGGAGGTCGCTGCAATTAATACCAGGCACAAGACTGCAACCATCATCGCTACCGTTGCTTTTTTCATACTCTGCTATGCTCCTTCAACGCCGGGTCATGCTTAAATCAGCCAACCGGGCAATTCCTGATTTTGTCTGCTTTTGAAGAGCTTTCTCCGTGGTTTAAAACTATCAAATGCCCTTCACTCATCTCCTTCAAACAGTCTCTGCCGTAATTGTACCAAAAAAAACCCCCCATTCGGGGGGTGATTTGTATGAAAAATGGAGGTCACTTAAATTCAGATGCAAGGTCGATGCCACAAATCAGCAATAACTCTCCACTATAACTCTAAACTCCTGTTTCCTCAGCATATTCCACATCTAATTTCAGATATTGGTACTTTCAGATAAGACAGACTGCGCCAGTTTTCCTCATCACTATGCCATTGTGGCATGACAAAATAACAGTTTCGCCTTTTTGTCAACGTGCCATTTCTTCCAATCTGCGAATCCTCTCCCCGGTAGCGGGATGAGTGGCAAACAGAGAAGATATCCGTCGCCCGGAAAATGGGTTCACGATGAACATATGGGCAGTCTGGGGAGTCGCCCGTTTCAACGGAACCTGACGGGAAAACTGATCCAGTTTTCGCAGGGCACTGGCGAGGTAAAGGGGATTCCCGGAGAATTTTGCGCCGCCGCTGTCAGCAAGATACTCCCTGGAACGGGAAATGGCCATCTGAATAATCATAGCAGCCAGCGGGGCAATGAACATGGCAATCAACAAGCCGAAGATCCCACCATCATCGTCATTGGAGCCACCGAATCCACCAAAAATCGCACCCCATCGTGCGATACTGGCCAATACCATGATTGCGCCGGAAAATACAGCGGCAATGGTGCCAATGAGAATATCCCTGTGCACCACATGGGCCATCTCATGGCCCAGTACCCCTTTCAATTCATTCCGATCCAGAATCTGGAGTATGCCTTCTGTTACCGCCACTGCCGCGTGGCTGGGATTCCGCCCGGTCGCAAATGCGTTGGGTGATGACTCCGGCACAATGTAAAGCCTTGGCATGGGAATTCCTGCCGCCACGGACAGTTCCTGCACAATGCCGTACAATTCAGGTTGTTCCATCTGGGTTACTTCCCTGGCACGGTATCTCTTCAACACAATTTTGTCCGAAAACCAGTAGGAAAAGAAATTAAGACATGCGGCAAAAACCAGTGCCAGCACCATGCCGCCCTGGCCACCTACCATTCGTCCGATCCACACAAAAAGAAGTGTCATTGCCGTCATCAGAACCATACTCTTAATCCAGTTTGTCATTGAAATCCTCCCTGTTGCAATTTCTCATTCTCCCGGATGACAATATAGCCCATCCGGATGTTTTTTCAATAGCTTCCTGAAAACTTGTCATCGACAATTTTTTTTACCATTGCCAGAGAATCCGCATTTTGAATCAGTGACGCAAAATGGTGGCCAAATTTCATATTTTTCGAAAAATACCAGGTGAATTCCTTGATTCTCCCGAGGAACCGACTCTCCTCAAAATAATCCGAAAAGAGCCGAACAGCTTCCCGGTACACATGAAGGAGAAATTCGCCGTTTATATCCAACTGCTTTCCTGCAATTTCACTGAAAATCCAGGGCTTCTGTACCGCCGCCCGGCCCACCATGACCCCGTCGCAGCCGGTTTCGTCAATCATGCGAAGACAATCTTCCCGCCCCTTTACATCTCCGTTCCCGATCACAGGGACTGCCATCAGGGACTTCATGTAGCCAATATATTCCCAGCGGGAAAGCCGTTTCAGTTTTTCCCCGGTTATACGAGGATGAATCGTTACCGCCGCTACTTCATTTTCTTTCAGAACTAAGGAAAGATCTGTCAGAAAACCCCGATCCGGTACCTTCCCTAAACGGATTTTCACCGTTATCGGAACACTGGACACCGCCTTCATGGCGGACAGAATCTTCCCGACCATATCCAGGTCACTCAACAGATGCGCCCCTGCCTTTCTTTTTTTCGCGATTTCAGGAGCAGGACAGGCAAGGTTCAGATCTACAATATCAGCAGGGCCTTCACAGAGTTTTCGGGTTGCCGCTTCAGCATCTTCCGGACAGGAGGCAAATATCTGGTAGGAAATGGGATGTTCCGCATCGTCACATTGAACGAAGCCTGGACGGTCAAAAAACTCTGCCGGAAGTGTCCTTGCACTGAGCATCTCGGTGAACATCAAGCCCGGCGGGCCGTATTTCCTCACCAGCCGCCTGAACGGCAAATGAGTAATTCCAGCCATCGGGGCCAGAACAAGGGCCGGGCTTATGGCAATATCCGCAATGTCAAAACCCTCTGGAAGTCCCAAAAGGCACCTCTTTTCAGCTTCCGGCAACTACCATCCGTCGAAATCGGACAGATGGTGCCAGAATGGAGGAATCCGGGCGGGCATCCGCCGCAATCCCATCAATCCCCGCCAGCATTTCCTGGAAGGTGCTGGAGATGGTAAATTCACTGACCGGATAGCAGATTTCCCCGTTTTCTACAAAAAAGCCCTCGGCACCACGGGAATAATCCCCGGTTCGGATATCCGCCCCCTGGCCCATTAGTCCGGTTACAAGGATTCCCTTTGGCGTTGCCTTTACAAGGTCATTCACTGTTCCAGTACCCGGTTCTATCACAAAATTGCTGCTGCCCCCGGCACAGCCGTTGGGACACATTCCCAGACGGTTGGCCGCATAAACACCGAGAAGATAATTCTTCAATACCCCTGCATCAACAACGGTAAAGGGCCTGGATCTCACTCCGTCCAGATCAAACAAGCGGGATCCCATTCCCCTTGGCAGAAATGGATTCTCGTGAATACTGAGTATGCCTGTCGCAATGCTGTCGCCAATGGCATTCCGGAGAAAACTTTCTCCACGATACAAGCTTGCCCCACTCAGCGCACGGGAAATTCCGGCAAAAAATGAGCGGGAAGAACTGGAATCAAAAATAATCGTGAATTCGCCTGTCGGTGGCTTCCTGGAACCGATTTGCCCCACTGTTCGGGAGACCGCCTTTGAAGCCACATCTCCCCGCTTTTCCAAATCTTCGAGATGTATAGCGGATGTGGACCAGCCATTTCTCTGTTTTCGTCCGACATTGGCTGAATTACCGACATTGTCTTCAACCGTAAGGGATATTCCCATTGAAAATTCGCTCCCTTCGAACCCCTTTGAAAAATCAAAGGAACAGGCAAAAGCACCTGCAACCCGGGAAGCAGAAACGGCCGCCCCAGCGGAAATCACCCGTTTGTCAAGGGCCAGGGCCTGTTGTTCCAGATCCTTTGCTTCCGCCAGCAACTGATCAACCGTTCTCGTCTCATAGGCATCATCCACCAGATCCAGCTTCGCGTCCGCAGCACCAATCATTTCCTTTTCGGGAATGACATACCACGGGTCCGGTTCCACCACCTGTATCAACTCCCTTACCGACGAAATGAGGAATTCCCTGCCGTCCGGTGAAATATCAGAGCCGCTTGCAGAGGCGGTTCGTCCATCCCTCGAGGCAACGATAGACATGGAAACACTCTCGGAAAAACTGCTGTTCTCCGGTTTTCCATCCCGAACCTCAACTTCCCTCTCCTCCGAAGCACTGACAAAAACCCGCACATATTCAAAATCGGATTTTGCCAGTTGAACCATTTCCGCCGCAATCTCACGGTAACTGTCTTTATTCTCCATTGGCAGAACCTCCCACTGTGAGTTCAGAAATCCGCACCGTCGGAAGCCCGATTCCGACAGGAACACTTTGCCCCTTCCCGCAAACCCAGGTTCCGGTACTCAACCTGAAATCATTTCCCACCATGTCTACACGGTTCAACGCGTCTGGACCGTTCCCGATTAGTGTCAGATTCTTCAGCGGTGATGTAATCTTACCATTTTCAATGAGATATGACTCACTTGGAACAAAAACAAAATCCCCGCTTGCAATGTTCACCTGCCCTCCTGAAAATGCGACGCAATAGACGCCCTTCTTGACACTGGCCACGACCTCATCCGCAGGGGTTTCCCCTTCTGCCATAAAAGTGGCGCGCATCCGGGGAATCGGAGGATACTGGAAAGATTCGCGGCGGCCGTTTCCGGTTCGCTTTAACTTCAATGTATCAGATGTGATCCTGTCGTTCATGAAGTCCTTCAAAACGCCGTTCTCAATCAGTATTGAGCGTTTTGCAGGTGTCAACTCATCATCAAATCCCAGCGCCCCACGATTGGACGGGATAGTGCCGTCATCCACCACCGTGCACAGGGGAGAAGCGACCTGCTCCCCTACCCGGCCGGTGTACGCAGAAGCCTTCTTCCAGATAAAATCGGCTTCCAGGGGATGTCCCACCGATTCATGAATCAAAACACCGGATTCCCCCGCAGCCAGTACCACCGGCATCACTCCGGCAGGGGCGGGCCGGGCATCCAGCATTGTTACCGCCTGTTTTGCAGCCTTTTTCCCGATTGTTTCCGGAGATTCCACCTGTTCAAAAACCTCAAACCCCATCCGCATTCCCACACCACTCCTGCCGAATTGGATGTTGTTTTTTCCTGAAGCCCGGGCTGAAACAGAAAGGGTTACCATGGGGCGGATATCCTCTCCCCACTCGCCTTCACTGTTAAAAATCAAAATTCTGTCAGTGCTGTCTGTCATGCTGATGGTCACCCGATCAATCAGTGGACTTTCGGACCGGGCCGCTTTCAACACACGCCGAACCAGTTCAGCCCGTTGAGACACATCCGTTTTCAACAAGGGGATTTCCTGAGAATACAATTTAAGCGGTAAAATTTCACGCTTTCCGGCAGAAACTGTTTTGCTTTTTCCGCTTCCGGCAATGGCCTCGGCAAAACCGGCTGCACGTATAATGTCATCCGGCTCAAAACTTTCGCAAAACGAATACCCGGTACTTTCCCCATCCACAACCCGGACCCCGGTTCCCGCTGAAACCGACCGTGTGGCTGATTTCAAAATCCCATCTTCCACACGGACAGTGGTCGTGACCCGATACTGGAGAAAAATATCGGAAAATGTCCCCTTACTGATGCGGGAAAATATTCGGGACGCTTCTTCTTTTGAAAAGGGGATCCGACTCTCAATTATCACAATATCTCCAATTTAATTGAGTTCCTGGCTATCGTCTGGATTGCTGTCATAGTGTCTCTATTTAACTGCCTTTGCTTCTGTTAAGAGAATCGCGTATTTATAGCCAAAACCAAAATCCTTGTTTACTTCCACTTTTCCCTTCAATACGACGGTATCACCGGGCTTGAATGTTTCGTCTGTGGTTACAGCAAGGTGATTCTCACCGGAACTGGCATCCTTCAGATGAATCCAGTTTTTCTTCATAATCATCGGCAGGAATTTCGTCACCAGGCCATGGATTTTTACTGTTTTTCCCGCATAATTGCCGGGATTCTTCAACAAATTCTCAATGGGAATGCTGCCATTTACCGGCTTGACACCGGATGCGTCCATTTTGGCATCTTCAGCCATGTGAGCTTTTCCCATCTGATGTGGATTCTCAATCGCATTTATTGCCTGTCCCCCATGGGGATTCTTTGTCATTTTTCCCATCCCCATGCCCATGGGTTGTGAACCATCTCCCATATGGCCTTTTCCATTGACCAGGACATCATCAGCAAAATAAATCACATCAAAGGTCCGCTTCAGAGATTTTACCGGAAATTTCTCCATCTTCATCGGATGAATCAGCTGGGCCGCGTCTCCCTCTTTTACTTCAATGGGCCGGGTTGCGGCCCAGAAGTTACCCGCTTCTCCTTTGATTTCAAGGTATGTGTAGCCACCCCCACTTTTAACAGTTACGACAGTCCCGGAAAAAGGTGCCGTTTCCGCCTTTTTTGCATTCGCTTCCTTGTTTCCACAACTTATCTGACTTACTACTAACAATACAACCATTACCATAAACTTCTTCATTAGCTTATCTCCTTTTTTTTCTGTTATTACAGATGTTATTGCACTTTTCTTACCTATCTAATCAGTTGAGCTATAAATTGCATCTTACTGATTTACAATTTCTTTGTTGCTTTCCTAAGCCACTCAAGATCGTCTCCGGACAATAAGGGAGAAAGACTGTCAAATACAAAGCGATGGTACCGGTTCAGATAGTCCAGTTCCGCGTCTGTCAGCAGGGATTGTTCCACCAGCCTTGTGTCGATGGGGCACACTGTCAAGTTTTCAAAACGGTTGAAAGGCAATTCCTTATCCGGTGCGGTTTCATCCTGCACCACATATACCAGATTCTCTATCCGAATTCCAAATTCTCCCGCAAGATAGAAGCCCGGTTCATTGGAAGTGACCATACCCGGCATGAACGGAACACCGATGCACCGGTAATAAGAAATTGCATGGGGGCCCTCATGCACGTTGAGGTAGGAACCAACTCCATGCCCGGTTCCATGGCCATAGTTCAGGCCCACCTCCCACAAAGGCAACCGGGCAATAGTATCCAACTGTTTCCCCACTGTCCCCACCGGAAACCGGCACATCCCTAAGTCGATATGGCCTTTCAAAACCCGTGTGAACAATTCCTTCTGCTTTTTTGTCGGATTCCCCAGGGTAACTGTCCGGGTAATATCGGTTGTGCCGTCCAGATACTGACCACCCGAGTCCACCAGATAAATCCCATCCGGTTTCAGTTCCACATCGGTTTCAGGCGTCGGGCCATAGTGGATAATGGCTCCGTGGGGACCATAGGAAGAGATAGTCTCAAAGCTCAAACCTGTAAAATGTTCATTTTCGGCCCGAAAACCCGCCAGTTTGTCTGCGGCCGAAATTTCAGTCACACCACCGGCCGGAACGGCTTTCTCAAGCCAGTTCAGGAAACGAACCATTGCGACCCCGTCCCGGACGTGGGCTTTCTTGAACCCTTCCAGCTCCACCTCATTCTTGACTGCCTTCAACAGGGTAATGGGACTGGTGCCCATCTCAACGCTACAATTTCCTTCCAGTTGTTCAGTGACCCATTGACTGGCCGAACCCGAATCCAGCAGGATTCTTCCACCGCCATCAGCCAGCTCTCCCAACGCATCGGCAAATGCTTCATATTCATTAATATTCACTTGCCCGGCAAGATGCGACCGAAGTGATTCCCCTACCTTTTCTCCGTGAACAAAGAGCATGGCGGAATCCATCGTCACAATGGCGTAGGCAATCACAACCGGATTGTATTCGACGTCCGAACCCCGGACATTATAAAGCCAGGCAATGGCATCCAGCATCGTCACCACATGGGCATCCATCCTGCGCAATTTGAGTTCGCGACGGATTTTTTCCAGTTTATCTGCTACCGATTCCCCGGAAAATTCAACAGGATGCACCCGTACCGGTTCTGATGGCACATCCGGCCTATCGGCCCAGATTAAATCCACGAGGTTTTCAGACAGGGAAATCAGCCCGATTCCCGACATTGCCCATGTTTCAGCCATAGCACTGAATTCACCGCTGGTGAACAACCTTGCGTCCACCCCTACCCGCTCTCCACTTGACAGTTGGTCCGTAATCCAGCTGACAATGGAAGGTGTGCCGGAAACACCCTGTTTGAACAGGGTAATCCCGCTGCCTTCAAGCTGGTCTTCTGCCTGGAGAAAATAGCGGGAATCTGTCCAGAGCCCAGCCTTGTCCATCGTCACCACTACATCCCCTGCGGAACCGGTAAACCCGCTGATCCACTCCCTGCGCCGCCAGAAGGCGGGCACATATTCACTCTGATGAGGGTCGGTACTGGGGACGATATAGGCCTGCACCCCGTTTTCCGCCATCAACGACCGTAATTTCCGGAGCCTGTCTTTTATCATTAGCTTCACTCCTGCTTTTCATTGTCATCCAGTATGGTACAACAAAAACATCCGTATGAAACAGTGAAACTGTTTTCATTTCTATTAAAATCAGTTATTCTTAAAAAAATATTTCAGGGAAAACAGGTGTTTTTTGCGTATATTGAACCAGTTTTCGGATATGAGAAACCATTTAGCAAAGAAATCCGTATGATAAATCGTGAATTCCAAACAAGCAGGAGTTTTTATGCCTCAAAATTCAGGGAGGGGAATATGATTAGAAAATTAGGTTCTTTACTGGCGTTGTTTGCGCTTTTTACCATGGCATCTGCCACAATGGCAAAAAAGAAAAAGAAGCCTGTAAAAGAAAAGCAGGCCATTTCATCTAAGATTCTCAGCGGCTTAAAATTCAGAAGTATCGGTCCGGCATTTGCATCAGGACGAATTGCCGATATAGCAGTCAATCCAAGCAACCACAGCCAGTGGTTCATCGGGGTCGCCTCCGGGAACGTATGGAAAACCGATAATGCCGGTGTAAGCTGGAAACCCGTGTTCGACAAGTACGGTGCATGGTCCATCGCCGACGTTGAGATTGATCCCAATAATACCCACGTCATCTGGGTGGGAACCGGCGAATATAACAGCCAGCGTGCCATTGGCTACGGAGATGGGGTTTATCGCTCCCTTGATGGCGGCAAATCATTCAAAAACATGGGGCTGAAGAAATCTGAACATATCGGGCGAATAGCCATTGACCCCCGAAATTCCCACGTCTATGTTGCTGCCCAGGGGCCTCTCTGGGGACCGGGTGGTGAACGGGGCCTCTACAAAAGTACAGACATGGGCAAGACATGGGATCGGATACTGTTCGTCAGCGACAACACCGGGATTACCGATGTAGTACTGGATCCCAGAAACCCCGACACTGTCTATTGCGCAGCATACCAGCGTCGTCGCCGCGTGTTTACCCTCATTGACGGGGGGCCGGAAGGCGCCATTTACAAATCCACCGATGCCGGAAAGACCTGGCGAAAATTGAAATCCGGCCTGCCCTCCGGCGATATCGGCCGCATCGGGCTGGCAATTTCACCGGTCAACCCGGACATCCTCTACGCCATTGTGGAAGCTGAGGGGAAATCCGGCGGTATCTTCTGTTCTACCAACCGGGGCGAAACATGGGAACGGCGCAGTCCTTACATGAGTACAAGCCCCCAGTATTATAACCGACTCTACTGTGACCCTGTGAATGCGGACAAGGTTTATTCCATGGATACCCTCGGGCGCGTCAGTGTGGACGGAGGGAAGACATGGAACGCAATCGGAAACCGCCACCGCCACGTGGACGATCACACGCTATGGGTGGATCCAGGCGATACCCGTCATATCCTCATCGGCTGCGACGGCGGCCTCTATCAATCCTTTGATGCCGGTAAAAACTGGCTTTTTGAGCAAAATCTGCCTGTAACCCAGTTTTACCGGGTATCCTTAGACAACACTAAACCTTTTTACTACGTTTACGGTGGCACCCAGGACAACAACAGTATGGGCGGCCCCTCAAGGACAATCTGTAGAAACGGTATCTTCAACTCCGACTGGTTTGTAACCCAGGGTGGAGACGGATTTGAAAGCCAGGTGGACCCGAAAAATCCCGACATTGTGTACGCTCAGTCCCAATATGGTGGCCTGGCACGCTTTGACCGGAAAAGCGGGGAATCCATCGATATCCAGCCTCAGCCCCCAAAGGGAGAGGCATACCGATGGAACTGGAACGCTCCATTGATTATCAGCCCCCATTCCCCCACCAGACTCTATTTCGCAGCCAACAAGCTGTTCAGAAGTGATGACCGGGGAAACACATGGGAAGTTGTCAGCCCTGACCTGACGCGTCAAATTGACCGAAATACGCTGCCGGTCATGGGACGCATTCAGAGTGTAGATGCCGTTGCCAAAAACGCATCCACATCCTTGTTCGGAAATATCGTGGCACTGGATGAGTCCCCCCTTGTGGAAGGGCTGCTCTACGTCGGCACAGATGACGGCCTGATCCAGATTTCTGAAGACGGTGGAAAGAACTGGCGCAAGGTGGAAAAAATCGGTGGATTGCCTGAACTGAGCTATGTAGATTACCTTCTGGCGTCCAACCATCAGAAGGATACTGTTTTTGCCGCATTCGACACCCGCAAGAACAACGATCTTCGGCCCCACCTCTTCAAAAGCCCGGACAGGGGAAAAACCTGGCAGTCCATCGCCAGAGGCCTGCCGGAAAGAGGCACTGTTTACTGCATTGCTGAAGATCACATAAATTCAAACCTCCTTTTCGTCGGAACCGAATTCGGGCTGTTTGTCACCCTGGACGGTGGAAAGCACTGGGTACAAATGAAAGGTAGCCTGCCCACCACACAAGTACGGGACATTGCAATTAAACGTGGAGAAAATGACCTCGTGTTGGCCACTTTTGGCCGCGGCTTTTACG
Organism: Acidobacteriota bacterium; assembly: GCA_003650445.1. Taxonomy (GTDB): domain Bacteria; phylum Acidobacteriota; class Holophagae; order Thermotomaculales; family Thermotomaculaceae; genus UM-FILTER-49-7. Next base: position 32,564 of record QMQE01000001.1, read on the forward strand.
TTCTGGACGACTACAGCCCCCTTCGCAGGCTCTCAGAACAACTGGTAAAACAGCCATTTGTCCTCTTCCCTGTGAAAGATTCGTGGATGTTCATGGAAAGCAGGGGGAAATCCAACATGGGCGAAACTCACTACGCTGCCAAGAATCCACCGGTGGGCGCGGTGTTCACGTATTACCTGAAGGACAGTATCAAAACACTGAAGCAGATTCGCAAAGCAAAAGAAAAAAAGGCACTCAAAGAAAAGAAACCTGTGCCCTACCCCTCCTGGGATGAACTGAGAAGAGAAGACACTGAAACCGCCCCCTACCTGCTGTTCACTGTCCGTGACAGCGACGGCAACATCGTTCGCCGACTGAAATCGTCGGCTTCTTCCGGCACTCATCGGGTCGTCTGGGATTTCCGCTATCCGGACGTTTCACCTGTTCGAGGCGGCAGTGAAGGGCTCGCAGGAAGATCCCGAAAACAAAATGGAGACAGCGGCATGCTGGCCATGCCGGGTGTATACAGCGTTGAGGCCGCAACGGTTGTCAGGGGCAATATCACTCCACTGAAAGGTAAACAGTCGTTTCAGGCAAAGATTCTGGCCAACACAACACTCCCAGCAGCGGACCGGAAAGAACTCGTGGCATTCCAGCATAAAATTTCCAGTTTGTTACGGGCCGTGCAGGGAACCGGCCAATTACTCAGTGATCTGCAAAAAGAAGTTAAGGCCATGAAAACAGCTGCCTATCGGACACCGGAAGCCAGCAATGAACTGAATCAAAAACTGCAGGCAGTGGAGAAGAAACTGGAATCCCTCAATCGCAGGCTGAACGGTGATAACACCATCTCCAGTCGGAACGCAAACCAGCCGCCATCTATTTCCAGCCGCGTGTATGGCCTGGTGTACAGCCAATGGCGATCCACATCCTCTCCCACAATGACCATGCAAAAGCAATATCGCATTGCCGGTGAACTATTCCAGCCGATACTGGGAAAAATCCGTGAAATTGCCACTAAAGAACTTCCCGACCTGCAAACACAGCTTGAAAACTTGAAAGCGCCCTGGACACCGGGCCGCATTCCAGACTGGAAATTCTAAGGGCTTATTCAGAAAGAAGGAGGGGAATTCCCCTCCTTCTTGCTGAACCAAATAAACATTAACTTTACGACTTATCAATAAATAAAGAAAAGCGGTGATTCCGATATCGCAAATGGGCTATTTTGCGGGATCTTCTGGAAACCTCTCGTAGCCTGCCCCACTTGATTTTCGTCAGCCCGGACACCCTTTTTTCCAATCTGTCCCAGTCGGATAAACGATGAAAATGGGAATAGTCTATGATCATTGAGTCCTTGCTCAATCGCCCATTCTCAACTTTCACTGTAAAATAGAAAAGATGACGCACCACTTTTCCAGTCAATTCGAATTCCTTTTCAGCTGCAAGAAACAGCCTGGATTCAGCACCTTTCCCGCGCTCGAACTCATCCGGTGCCATTGCAGTGGCAAAAAAGAAGGGGTTTCCATCCTCATCATTGACCACAACGCCCACCGTTACGGTTTCCCCTCCCTGCCCCACTTTGTAAGGCCGATCCAGTTCCAGTGATTCCGGAGAATAACCCATGTTGCTCATGAACTGGTGGACCATATAAGCCCGGACAAGCTCAGCATCTTCCGTTATCCTATGGATGGGAAGATTCTGGCGGATTCGGCTGGAATAGCGTACCGTGCCCTTGTCCAGATCCAGCTTTATCAACGCGTCTTCTGTTGAATCAATTTCAGAAACAATCAGCTCTTTCCAATTCATTTATCACCTCTAAATCTGGCTCCATCATACATAATTTTCATGAATTCATCCAGAGAAAAGGGAGAAGAAACAAGGCCGGACAAGGTTGAGGTTGAGGTTAAGTGGAAGGCAAGCTTCAACAAAGAACCGGGAAAGCAGTAACTCTCTTCTTTCATTCACTCGCACTCGCACTTGCACTGCCCGAAGGGCATTTGCCATTTAACACCTGAACACTTAACATCTTTTATCTAACATCCGGCGGACGGCTACGGCCGCCGCCGTCCCCCATCCACCCGTATCACCTGTCCAGTGAGAAAGTCGCTATCAATGAGAAATCGCACCGCCTTTGCTACATCTTCGGGCTTGCCAATTCGCTGCAAGGGAATGGTTTTGACAATTTTCTGTCGTTCCGCCTCGCTGATACCCTCCGGGAGGAGTACCGGGCCGGGCGCTACCACATTTACCTGCACCTTCGGTGCCAGCAACTGAGCCAGCCCCTTCATCAGGGCATGCATCCCGGCGCGGGAAACTGAATAGGGAATATAAGAGGGCCAGATTAGTTCTCCCGCCACATCACCGATCGCAATAATCTTTCCCCCGCCCTTCTTCTTCATCTGTTCCCCAAATACCTGCGCTCCGAAGAACGCCCCCTTCAGGTTTACATCCATAAAATGCTGCCATTGTCCTTCTGTCGTTGTAAAAAACGGCGTTTCTGAAAAAACAGAGGCATTGTGCACCCAGACATCCACCCCCCCACAATATTTCTCAATTTCATCTTTCATCGTAATCCAGGTTTCCCGCAGGGAAATATCTCCAGAAAGTACCGGCGGCCGGTATAAGGCCAATGCCTCAATTTCAGAAGCCGTGGCCGTGGCCGCCTCACCACTTTTGAACGCATGAAGAATCACCGTTGCTCCGAAGCGTGCCAGACTCAATGCAATCACCTTCCCCACACGCTTCGCGCTTCCGGTGATTAAAATCCTGCATCCCTTGATTTCCACCTCTCAGCCCCCTCCTGTACTATGTTTTCTCAATAGTAACATAAAAAGAAAACAGGCCGGATGAGGGGGAAATTGGTGGCATAAATCATTTTTTACCTTGCCAGCAGGCACACCTCAATCCAACCGCTGTCTTCCGTCAAGTCACATGCAACTGCATGTCAAACAACATAACTCTCATCAGCCCAAAAGATGAAATACCGCGAAACCGCTGGCGACACCGATAGCCAACCACACGATTAACTTTAATTCGGCAAATAAATCTTCCATCCCCTCTCCCTGAAACATCGAAATAATGTTTGGTTTAAACCAGAATTTCACACAATTCCAAAATCCCCTGGCATCACCAAACATCGGCTTCCACAAAAGAGCCAGCACAATCACAGCGACAATTACGGCAACGGCTTCCATAGACGATTCTCCCTTTTTCTGATTTTATCCCTCTTTCTCATATCCCTTCAAAAAACCGCTTTCCCCACCGGCCGGCTGATTACGCGGCAATAAAAATGCCGATCCCCATCAAAAGGGGCGTCAGCAGGTTAATCAGTACGTTCAGAATCAGGTAGGGAACAATGCCTTTGGTGTCATCGGCATACTTCACCGCGCCGCGCGCCGCCGCAATCGCCAGCGGAACCGTCGCCAGCCCCAGGAGTGCCCACGCGGGCAGAACAGCCAGCATTACCCCGCCAATGATCGTAAGATACGCCAGCGCCAGAAAAGAAATATACAGCCACGCGGACTTTGGCCTGCCGATCAGAATGGGATAATGGCGGCGGCCCACCTCCCGGTCCGCTTCCATGTCGGGAAACTGGTTCAGCAGCAACAGGTTACTGACCAGAAAAAAGGGCACAAGAGATGCGACAACGGCAGAAAGTGAATAGCTTCCGGCCAGTGCCACGTGGGTACCGATTACTATAATGGAGCCAAAACCGATTCCGGGAGATATCAGGCATAAAAACGGGCTTCGGACAAACCACTTTGAATAGCCCGTCACCATCAAGGCACCCACAACACCCAGCGGAACCAGCACCCACCCTTGAATCCAGATAAAATAAATACCAATCCCAACAGTCAAAGCAAGTGTTAACCAGGCAAGAAACAGCACAAGGCCGGCCCCCGCGGGATTTTCCGGCAGCGTTCCGCTTCCACCGCTGAACGGCGTTTTTGTGGTATTAAAATCCAACCCTGACTTAAAATCCATATATTCGTTAAAAGCATTGACACTGATATGAGCGAAAATACCCCCCAGAATCGCCATAATCGCCTGAAAAAGGGAAAACTCCGCTCCAGTGAAATACGCTGTAGCGACTCCCAGAAATACGCATATCGGCGCCAGAATCACAAACGGTAAGCGCATCGGGCCGAAGATTACAGATATTTTATTCATTATACCTCCTAAATTCCCCTGTTTTGTTCACTATATTATGTCATGGTTCCGGGCAAAACAGGGTGAAAAATATCTGTCAATCATTGACAGGTTCAAGGAGTGGCGTAAGATATAAAAGACAGAATAAAATCCATTCGGAGGCTTTATGAAACAGAAAATTCCGCTTATGATTATAATGCTTTTTCTTTTAATCGGGACAAGCGGTTGCGGGGTTCTGCTGGTTGGCGGTGCAGGAGCCGGTGGCTATTATGTCGGGAAAGACAAACGCCCGGTGAGCCAGATCGCGGAAGACGCCCGGATTACCGCTGAAATTAACAAACTGTACATCGGTGATTCCATCGTATCCGCCAGAAAGGTGGATGTGGACACGTACATGGGTGTGGTGACCCTCTGGGGCAATCTGTCCAGTCAGGAAGCCGTGGACCGGGCAGTTTCCATTGCCGAAAGCGTTAAAGGCGTAATAAAAGTATTTTCAAAGCTGAAAGTCATCCCTGATTGAATGGAAGGCAAGAAAGACAAGGTTAAGTAGAAGACAAGGTTCAGGTTGAGCCCGGATGGGAAAAGACCGGGAAATGTCAACTCCCTGATTTCTCTTACCCCTACCCCCGCGCCGCTTTGCCTGCTGCTTTTTGGCCCGCCCCCCGCCCCTTCCCCGGAGCTGAGGCAGGAA
>QMQE01000002.1 GCA_003650445.1 Acidobacteriota bacterium
AAGATGCGAGCTTGTTCCCGGTTTTTTTGCCGGGAAGTTCTGCATTCAGCAAAATGAGTTTGAGACCTCGATACGACTTCATCTCCCACTCTGTGAAAGTCTCAGCCGTTGTTTTCCGATAAAAATCCTGAACGTCACAAGCAACTACCTCCACAACTTTTGCCTGTGATCCAAAAAACACCGACCCGATGAATGGCAATGTTCCCGGTTGTTTGACCCCATACGCGTATCGATATTCTGGAGAATATAACGCAATAAAATTGACCGTGTTGACTTCATCCGGCGGACCCATGATTTTTCTGACCTCTGCCTCAGTCATACCCTTCTTAACTTCCTGCCTGAGCCTGTTGCGCTGTGCAATAAGTCCCGCATCCTGATCCGCACAGACGGGAACTGCAAAACTGATGGCAACTACGAAAACAAAAACCCTCTGAATATAATTGAGTTTCATGATTTTATGATAGCACATAGATAAACCCCCGAACACTTCTCTGTCGCTTCGCTCAGTTGGAGTAGGGGTAGGAGTTGGGGTAAGAAAAGTCAGGAAATTGTCTGCTTCCATTCTTCACTCATCACTCTTCACACATCACAGTGCCGGAGGCACGGCATCACTCATCACCCATCACTACATATTCTTACTGATCGGCTTCTTCTTCCCATTCTTGTCGATGGCGACGTAGGTGAATGCGGCTTCGGTCACTTTCAGGAATGGGGATTCTCCATCTTCCCGGCGGCCGACGGATTTTACCCATACCTCCAGTTCCAGGGTGATGGAGGTGGTTCCGATCCGAACAACCGACCCGTAGCAGGCGACAACATCCCCCACCAGTACCGGATGGATGAATTTCATTGAGTTTACCGCCACTGTAACCATTCGGGAGTTGGCAATTTCCTGGGACATGATCCCGCCTGCAATGTCCATCTGTGACATGATCCAACCGCCGAAGATGTCACCCTTTGAATTCGTGTCTGCCGGCATAGCCAGTGTTCGAAGTATCAATTTCCCCCTGGGTCCCGCTGCATTTTCAACCATACCTTCCTCCTCTTCTTGCCAATCCTCATCCCCGTGGGCGGCAGAAAGTGCAAGTGAAAGTGCGAGTGCGTGAAAGAAGGGATTGTCACTCATCACTCTTTCAGAGTGGGCGTTGCGAGTGGGCGTGCGCGACAGAGTAGGGAAAATCAGGGAGTTGGCCTTTCCCGTCTTTTTCAAACTCGTCACCCATCACTTCTTGTTTCCATTCACTATTCACGCGTCCGTCAGAACGCTTCACCTTTCACCTCTCGTTTCCTTCCTCCTCCTACCCCAACCCCAACTCCTACCCGTCTGCGCCGCAGGCGCAGCCTACATATCTTTCGCCACTTCGGCGCCGAAGAGGTAAATCAAGATGGAATAGTAAATCCATAGTATCAGCAGAATCAGAGAGCCGATGGAGCCGTAGACCAGCGAGTAGAGTTTGATGGAGACGATGTAAAGGCCAAAGATGTGTTTCAAAATTTCCCAGAGCATGGTGGCGACAAAGCCGCCGGTCAGCGCCCTTCGAAAAGACATGTGAACGTGGCTCATGTATTTGTAGGACAGGGCGAAAAAGATGGTTTCAAGAAAAATCTGGCCAAGCAGGATGACTGTGTATTCGTTGACAAAGGGCAGGGTTTCCAGTTTTTTGCTGATGACGAAGAAGGTAGAACCGGAAAAGAAAAGCACGAGCAGTACAAAGGCGGTTACCAGAAAGAAGATGAAGGATTTCAGTGTGGCTTTCCAGGTGCTTCGCTCTTCATGGGTTTCAAAGATGATGCTCAGCGCGTTCTCCATTACCGTGAATACCCGAAACGCGAAATAAAAGACGGCGATGGCACTGATGACAGAAAAAACACGTCCACTGCTGATGATGCTGTCCACGTTGCCGATTACGGCCTGGGATATGGTTGGAGGAAAGAGTTTCAGGTACTGCTCCAGTTTCAGAAGAGACAGACTTTCCTGAAACAGCATTGTGGACACATAAATTAACAGGATAAAGAAAGGGAAAATAGCGAGAAACGCGTAGTAAGACACTGCAGCCGCAAGGGTAAATACGTTCTTCTTATAGAAATTTCTAAATATGTGGCCTAATTTTTGAAATACCGTCAGCAGGTGTCGGTTCATCTGTCAGTCCTTTGGCCGTTCATTGTAATAGAATGACCACTTCACATGAATTTTATCCTTCTTGATGAAATGAGGCAAGGGCGGAAATGGATTGGAGTATTTGATGGCAAACTCCGCCGACATGTCCAGGGGGTCCACTCCCGTTTTTTTCAAGATCCCGATGTTCTGAATGCTACCGTCTCTCAGGATGTCGAATTCAATAACAACACTGCCCTTGAGGTAGAGGTTCCGCGCTACTTCCGGTACTTTCCAGTTGGACCGTACAATCTGTTGTACTTTTTTTGCGTAGGGGCCAAGGTCAAAGCCTTGAGTATCAATGGAAAAATTGCCCGGTATGACCAGACCGCCATTTTGGCTATCGTAAATTTCAGGGTCTGTGACAGAGAACATGCGGCTTAAATCCACCAGTGGCTTTGCTTTGCTGGCTCTTCCGCTTTTCCCTTCAGCCTGCTGTTTTCCGGCAGCACCGGCCTGTTCCAGTCCGGTTTCTCCCCGTTCCTGTTTTCTTGTGGCTTTTTCTCCTTTTGATAACCGGTCCGCCTGAGTGGGCTTTTGCTTCATTTCCCTCTGGTTTATTTTCATGGCTTTATGCATGACCACGGATGATGTGTTTCCTTTGGATAGTGCTTTCAAGGAAGGCGCCCCGCTGCCCCCGGCAGCCTTCCGGCTGATGTCTGAATATAATCTGGCATCTGAATTAGGTGTTTCTTTATCGTCAGGCAGGTCCACGAAGGTGAATTTGATGGATTTGTTCTTTTTCGCACTGGCCTGGAGGTTCGGCTGAAATTCCACCCGCATGGCCCGAAACATGGTCTTGTCTGCGGTAACAAAGAATATTAAAAGCACAATGATGGCCATGAAAAAGGCCTCAGTCAGAGAAATTTCCCGCTTCACGCAAACATCTCCATGGCAGCCCGGAATATCTTATGGCGCACCGCACTGAAATCCCCGGACGGGACGACAGGATGCACACGGTTACTCAAAAAGGCCACCGCTGTCCGTCGGTTATTGGAGACCGCAATACCGGTTCCGGTAAAACCCAGATGATAGTGGTACCCCCCCCCTTGCATCAGGGGCAGAAAGGCATCCTCCATGCCAGATAGTGCCTGTAACAGTGCCATTGCCCCATTCGCCGTGGCAAAAAGTCCGGCATTCCCGGAAATCCCCCCATCGGAAAAGGCGTTGAGGTCGTGGGTTTCCCCGTGGATGTCCCGGCCCAGCCGAAAGTGGGACGGGTCTGGTGTTTTCACAAATTCCTCCGACAGTTTTAGTTCAAATTGATTTCCATGCTCAGTGGGGGCCACGTCCGGCCTTGGGCCGGGGTTGATCTCACAACCGGGAAAGCCCCGCAGGAATTCTCTCACAATTTCCGAAAAACGGGTCCCCACTGCCTTTTCCACCGCACGGGACAGGAGTATGTACCCGAGGCAGGAGTATGTCGGTGTTTCAGCATTTCCCACCGCATCAAGTCCCCGCTGACGGATGGAATCCAGATAGCTTTCCCTGAACAAATAGAGGGGAAGCCAGGGTTTCAGGCCTGCGCGGTGGCCCAGCAGTTCAATCAATGAGGCCTGGATTCCAGCCTCCGGCAATATGTCCATCAGTGGAAGTTCCAGTCTCCCGAGACTTTTTTGAACAAGGGGAAAGGTGACGAGGGGCTTGGTCAGAGATGCCGTATCGTAAACCAGGTCAGGGCCTTCCAGCGGGAACCGTTCAAAGAACACAGATTTCCCGTCCCGGTAAACCCGACAGTCAAAGGACGGCACAAGTGATTGTTCAACAAGCTCCTTTAAAATTCGGTGAAGCATTTCCCGGAGGCAGCCATTTCTGAAACAACTTTGGTGTAGAGCAGCGCTTTCAACCCGTCTTCCCCGGAAACTTCAACCGGCCGATTCGAGATGATACTATCCAGAAAAGAGCCGATTTCTGCTTCCAGCTGATCCCGGTCCGTCACCGGCAGTGGGTGGTTCACCATTGAGCTGTCTCTGAAAAACATTTTTTTCAGTTTCCGGTTGTTCAGGTCGGCACTGTAATAGGTGTTTTCTTCCCCGTCAAAAACCCGCAAGCTCCGCTCCCGCTCCGATGCCACCCGACTGACGTTCAATTCGGCAATGCAACCGGATTCCAGTTCCACCATGGCAAAGGCAATGTCGGTTTTGTCTGTCACAACTTTCGTACCCTTCACGGTAATCCGTCTTACCGGGGAATTGTCCAGTGCAAACACCAGATCCATGTCGTGAATCATCAAATCCAGCACCACGTCAATGTCCGTACTCCTCCCGGTAAAGGGGGAATAGCGATTGGCCCGGATCATCCATGGGGTTTTAACGTTCTCCTTCAGGGCTGTGAAGGCCCGGTTGAACCGCTCAATATGCCCGACCTGAAGCTTAACATCACGCTGGCCTGCCATTTCAATGAGCTGTTCCGCCTCATCCACATTGTCTGTGATGGGTTTTTCAATCATCACGTGGATTCCATTTTCGATGAAAAACCGGGCCACATCAAAATGATAAACTGTCGGAGTGGCAATGGTCACCGCCTCTACTTCGCCGACAACCCGGCGAAAATCCCGAACATACGGTACCTTGTATTTTGCCGCAATCTCCCGGCCCCGTTCCTCATCCACATCCACAACACATACGAATTCACAATTTCTTAATACGCTCATCACACGGGCATGGAAACCGCCGAGATGGCCGCTCCCGATTACGGCTGCTTTAATTTTTTTTGTCATGGGCTTTCTCTCCATAGAAAAAATAGTCCTTGAATGGTTTATGCTCGGGCTTCAATTCTGTCTCTTTCACAAGGTAATTCCAGTGGCCCGGTTCATTTTTCAAGTAATTATCAAACCAGGCCATCACAAATTCCTCCTGGGCAATCCAGTTGGAAAACTTTCCTTTCATTCCGTGATTTTCCCCGAAAAACCGAACATAGGCTGTTTTCTTCCCCAGCACGTTTAACGCTGTAAACATCTGGTCTGATTCTACAATCGGCACGTTTGTATCCGCATCCCCGTGCATCAGCAGCAGGGGTGTCTTCACCTTGTCCGCATTAAAAAGCGGGGACTTGTCCACATACACCTCCCTTGCGTTCCAGGGATAAGAACCCGCCAACGCCGTCATTCCATAGAGGTAGCCCCAGTAACCGCCGCCCCAGTAGGAGGTGATATTGCTGATACCGTACTCCGAAATCAAGGCCTTGAACAAGGTCGTTTTTGTCGCCAGTGACATGGCAAGAAATCCGCCGTAACTGCCGCTGTAGGCACCCATACGCGCCCCGTCAACCGAGGGCTCATGCTTCGCGGTGTACGCCGCCGCTTCAATGAGATCAGCTGCGGATTTATCCCCCCATTCGTTGACATGTTCAGCGGCAAATTTTTCGCCACGGCCCACCGCGCCCCTGGGGGTGGTCAGCAGAACGAAGTAGCCGTTTCCGGACAGCCACTGGAAAGTCGGATGGAACACCGGGCCGCAGGGCACCACACCGCCGTAGTAAAACACAATGAGGGGATAGGTTTTGCCGGGTTCAAAGTTGGCCGGATATACGAGGGAATTGTGAATTCTGTATCCATTCTTTGACTTAAATGTGAACTCTTTGAATGGAGACAATGCCCCTTTTTCCTGCCTGTTATTCTGAAAATCTACAATCTCCTTTTCTCCAAGGAAAAGGGCCGGATAGCGGTCAATGGCGGAAGACATGAACAGCGTTCCCCCTGCGGTGGGACAAAACCCGTTCACCACGCCCCCCGGAATGTCCACTCTGGAAACCTCGCCATCTTTGTAGCGGAAAACCGCGCCCTTTCCGTCCAGTGTGGCAATGAACATCAGCTCCCCCGGACTCACTGTCTGAAGCGTATCAGAGGTCTGGCGTGTGTAGATAATATCGATGCCGGGACTGAACGTGGCATCCGATGTTACACAGTGGATTTCACCACTTGTCATATCCAGTGTAAACAGTGCTTTATCATAGTAGTTGGTCTGTTGGCCCTCCCGGTACGGCCGCCGCTGGGAAACAAAAATCACGGTTTTGTCATCGAGATATTTCACCTCATCAAAACTGCGGCTGTAGGCGCCAACCTGTTGAGCCTCCAGTGTTTCCAGATTCAAGTCCATAACCTTGAATGATGACCACGGGTAGCGTTCAATATCATCAGAGAGGGAGAGTACCGCGTGTTTCCCCCGGACATCATAGGCAGAAATGGACACCGGCCCGTAGAGTTTCCGAAGTACAACGCCGTCTGTGGACAGTGAGAAAAAGAAAGATTTGCTCAACCAGGACGGCCGCTTCTGTTCCATCCGGGTCCAGAGGGAATACTCCCCTTTTTTCTTCTCCTTGAATGTGTCCCGGACAATAAAATATAGAAATCGGCCGTCTTCTGACACGGTAAGTCCGGAAACCGGTTTGTCCATCAACCGGACGAGGTGTCGTTCCATGGAATCCGGATTCAGCACCATGATTTTTTTGCCCGTAACATAGTAAAGCCACTTATTGTCTCCGGAAAATACCGGTTGCCCGGCATCCTCAATTTCATGGCTTTGAATCTCTTTTTTGTCCAGTTGAATCACGTCCAGAGAACGCATTCGTTTCCCCTTTTTGTCCCGCCTGGACACTGTCACTGCTGCAAAGTGCCCGTTCCGGCTGGCGGTAAAAAACCCCGGACTCACCAATTTCGTGTAATCCAGGTGGGAAAACGGGCGATCCGGTGTCAATTTTACAGTCGCGTCCAGGCCGTCAAGTGTTACCGGAACAACACCATCAGTGGCCGGTTTTCCCTTCAACAGCATGCTGACTTTGTGTCCTCCGGTTTCAAACACCAGCGGCGTATCCGCCTTCACCGGCTTGTCATCAAGAAACAACAGGGCCTGTACACCTTTCTCGACCTTGAAAGAAGCTGTTTGAAAGCGCGGAACATTCAGATAACAGACCACAGCCACTGTTCCCTCTCCTGAAAGAACGACCGTGTCCGTTTTTTCAAATACAACATCGGAGGTGAACTCCGGCAATTTATCCCCGGCTTTCGGGAAAATCCCGGTGAGCATGGTCACGCCTGGCGCCAGTTTCGCCGTCAACACCGGTTTCAATGCCAGTGTTGCCGGGCGAACGGGAAGCACGAAGATAAGAAAACATCCGATTAACCAGAATCGTTTCATAATAACTCCTTAAATCTATTTCTGTTCCCGCCCATTGTCCCAGATTCTGTGCAGAAAAGCAAGTTTAAGTAGAAGGAAAGGCTAAGGTTAAGTTCAGAAAATACAGGGGATGGGTAATTCCCCCATTCCCGCGCACAAACACCTTCGCCCATGCTCTTCGCCGAAAAATGGATAGGGTTAACAGGATAGGCGTAAATTTTATTTCGGGTCGAATCCAAGGAGAAGTATGTTGTGGAAATAAAGCCAGATCATGGTGGCCAACCCCGAGTACAAAACGCCGACAGCAATGATTTTCACACACACCTTGTACCACGGCATATCCTCCCGGCCCTTAAAAAGAACCTCAAATGCCCGCATAAACACATAGGCACTGATTGTAAAAAATGTATATCCCATGTTCCCATCCTCCTTTTCAGCCACACCGCACAGGCGAAAATGGCGTCCCCGATTTTGCAGACTTCCTGTTTTTTGAGTATAGACGCCGCACTTATCCAGTGTCAAGAAAGTTTGTTACGGGAATCCGGATGCAGTATACTGTCTGTGAGAATCCAGGTTCACATGGGCCGTGGCCGAAACGGAGGATATAATGACAGAAAGAAACGGATCATTGACAGCGGAAAAACTGGAAGAAATGGTTCGGAGCTGGCAGGCATCCCGAATTGTGCTCAGCGCGGCGGAATTGAAGGTATTTGACCACATGGAAACACCGGCATCGTCGTCAACCGTGGCAAAGGCAATTGCTGGAGAACCCCGCTTCACGGACCGGCTCCTGAACGCGCTGGCGGTCCTTGGGCTATTGAAAAAGAAAAACGGGCAGTTTCAAAATACAGCGGTTTCATCCGCGCACCTCGTGTCGGGGAAACCCGGCTACTGGATGGGGCTGGCCCATACCGAACACATGTGGCAGAGCTGGAGCCGTCTCACTGACATCGTGAGAACGGGGAAACCGGCCCGGGCACTCCCGAATCCTCCAAAAATAGAAAACTGGTTAGACGCCTTCATCACCGCAATGCAGCAGTACGGTTCTGAACGGGCCCTCCGAATCATTGACATGCTGGACTTTTCCAATGTCAGAAGTTTCCTTGACGTGGGCGGCGGCTCCGGCGCGTTCAGTGTGGAACTGGCAAAACGTTTTCCGGGCATGGACATCTGTATCTTTGACCTGCCGGATGTTATTCCCCTGACAAAGCGCTTTGTGAACAAGAGCCATGTTTCCGGCATCCGCTACGCCGAGGGTAATTTCCTCGATTTTCTTCCGAAGGAAGGCTTCGACATGGTATTCATGTCCCACGTAATTCATTCCAACCCTCCGGAAGGGGTAAAAACCCTGTTTCGACATGCCTTTCAGGCGACGGCACCGGGTGGACAGGCCGTTATCCACGACTTTATTGTCAACGACGAGCGAACCGGGCCACCCTGGGCGGTGATTTTCGCCCTGAACATGCTGGTGAACACCGACGGCGGAGACACCTTCAGCGAATCGGAAACCCGTAACTGGCTGGAAGAGGCCGGATTTACCGACATCACCCACCGGGACACCGGCTTAAATTCATCCCTGGCCACAGCAAAAAAACCGGAGGCCCAACAGAAATAATGAAAAAACTCGCCGCTTTCCTGTTTGTTTTTGTTCTTCTCTGCCTCCCGCTGAAGGGGAAAGAATTTACCTTCCGGATCTGCCACATCCCGGAACACCCCTGGCAGACAAATCTCCTGGTCATCAACCCGGGGGACAGTGATCTGGCGCTGCAGCTCCATCACATCTCAGAAAACGGGAACGAAGCGGTCGGCGACATGCTCACCCTTTCTCCCGGCGGCACCACCCTACTGAACGCGGATGCCATAGGCAACGGAGGCACCGGATGGCTGGCATGCGATGGTGACACAGCCCCGGCCGTGGTGCTGAGCTACCGTTACAGTGACAGCAAATCCATCTGCCGCTTTCCCCTGTCCCCGGACAAAACCAGCACAAAGTGGCTGCTGCCGCTGCCGTCGGACGGACCGTCAGACTGGTACGGCATTGCTGCCGCCAATTTCGGAGACAACACAGTTCAACTGACTGTTGCCGGAATAAAAGAAGGCAATATTATTGAACAAATTACCCTTTCCATTGGAAAAAACCAAAAAGCGGTGGATACCCTGTCCCACATCTTCCGGGAACTGAACTTCCAGCGACCGGAGTGGCTTCTACTGACAGCTCCTGTGGCAATGCCTGCCCCCATCGGCATTGCGGGAAACAACAGCCAGGACCGGCACCTGTTTTTTTCCGCCGAAGCGCTTGTCCCCGCCGGTGAAGATCAGGCGAGATACGCCATTCCCCACGTGGCAGAAAGCAACTGGGACAGCACCGTGGAGCTCATCAACCCCGACAGCAGCAGCCTTGAAGCCACCCTCTATCGCCCCTATAAAATTCCATGCGCGAGGCCTCTGTCAGACACCCTGCTGCACCCCCTGGGAACCGCAAGCATTGACATATACAAGACCGGAGAGCCGGGACCACTGGTTATCAATTCCAGGATTCCCGTCGTTGCCCGGCTTCGCTACCACTACAAAGATTCTCCCTCGGTATGCAGTTTTTTCCTGGAAAATCGCTGGAGCCGGAAGTGGATTCTCCCGGATACGAAAGAAAACTATCTCAGCTGGCATGGAATCGCCATGGGAAATCCCCTGTCGGTACCGGTTGAAGTCACCATCACCGCCTACACCGCAGACGGGCCGGTGGCAGGAAACACAAGGACGGTGGAAAACGGGGGAAAATGGGTGGGACTGGCCTGGCAGTGGTTCTCAGATTACGAAGAAACGGCTCCGAACCTGTCTGAAGTTATTTATTTTCTAATTGAAAGTAATGTCCAACTGTCAGCACCCCTGCTCATTGCGGGAAACACCGCCCAGGACCGCCACGTCTTCCTGCCTGGAATCCCGGTGAATGAACCGGACACCTTCACTAAAAGCGGTCCGGCCCTCGGTAATTACTGGCCCACCGCTGGCTGGCGGGAATGCCGACCGGAGGAAGCGGGAATGGACAGCTCAAAGCTCCGAAAAGCCCGGGACTACGCCGCCAATCCCGCCATCAACACCCATGGACTGCTGGTAATCCGGGACGGCTACATCCTGGCGGAACAATACTTCCGGGGCAATAGCGAATCCACCATCCGCCACAGCTTCTCCATCGCCAAGAGCTTTGCAAGCTGCCTCACCGGGATCGCACTGGACAGGGGTGAAATCCCCGGATTGGATATTCCCATCTACACCTTCTTCCCCGAATGGCAGCAGCCGGACACCCCGGCAATCAAAAAACGCATCACCCTGCGGGAACTTCTGACCATGACATCGGGAATCAAATGGAACCAGGATGCCCCGGATTACGACCTCGACAGGATGATTTTAAGCGGAGACTACGTCTCCTACGCCCTGAACAAAGCAGTTGTACATGAGCCCGGAACCTACTGGCAGTACAGCAATGGCGGTGCCGCCCTGTTCTCTGGAATTATTCAGTCCGCAACGGGGAAAACCCCTGAGGAATACGCCAATGAGGCCCTCTTTCCTGAAATCGGCTTTCAATACGACATGTGGGAATCGGACCGGGCCGGCCACAGCACCACCGCCTGGGGCATCCACACCACAGTCCGCCAATTTGCCAAATTCGGCTACCTCTACCTGAACGACGGAAACTGGGACGGCAACCAGGTGATTTCCAAAAACTACGTCGCCCTTTCGGGCCAGCCGGTATCAGGTTCAGTCAACTGGTACGGCTTCCTGTGGTGGCTGAAGCCCTCCCTTGAAAACTGGGAAAATTCCCCGGTGCCCGACAATCTGATAATTGCCTGGGGAAAATACAGCCAGCAGATCTTCGTCATGCCGGACCAGAACCTTCTGGTACTCCGCTTCGGCAATGATCTCTACTCAACCACTGACGAATGGGATGAAGTCGAATTCCTGTCCCTCATTCTGGACGCGATAAAAGAGTAGTCCCTGAAGCAGAAAACCAGATGGATATTTTTAAACTTGACTTTAATTTTATCCATGCTAAAGTTAAACCATGTTTGAGAGATGGATCGCGTTAGATGCAAATAAAAGCACCCTGCTGACCGGCCCGAGAAGATGCGGAAAAACAACTTTACTTAAGCATTGCTACCCAGACTTTGCGTATGCCACCCTGGATGATCTGGACTTACTGGATTGGGCAAGGCGGGATGGGAAGGGATTGATCCAATCACTTGGAAATCGCGTAATTCTGGATGAGATCCAACGTCATCCACCACTGACAGTGGCTGTGAAATATGCCATTGATAAAGGAAATGCCCATTTTCTCATGACCGGTTCCAGCACCATCGGCCTGCTTGATGCCGGGGCCGATTCCCTCGCCGGAAGGATCAATATCCGTTCTCTTCCCACCGCATGCTGGGGAGAAAACCGGGGCCTCCCCACTCACCGGATTTTTGAAGATGCCGTTCCTTTCCCTCAACTGCGAGAGGCGGAGCGTTTGCTGCCGGATGCGATTCGCTTTGGCCAGTTTCCTGAAATTCTCACGGCAGATTCACCTGAGAAAAAGCAGGAACTTCTCAAAAACTATCGGGACACGTACTTTACCAGGGACCTGATGCAACTGACAAACATTGAAAATCTCGACGGGTTGATGGCACTTTACCTCAACGTCATCCGTTCCATCGGCTCATCCCTCGAAGTTTCAAACCTTGCAAGGGAAGCCGGAATCAGCTTTGTAACGGCAAAAAAATATCTGAACTCCCTCCTTCAATCCCAATTGACGTTCAGGCTGGCCGGTTATCAGTACGGACCGGCCAAGCGCTACACAAAGGCGGCAAAAACCTATCTCGCCGATATGGGAATTGCACAGGGATTCAGGGCCCGCCTGTCCGATGGGCAGGCAATGGAAAACTTTGTGATTGCGGAATTGGAAAAGCGGCGAAAATTGGGATTTATCCCCGCCGACCGCCTGTACCACTACCGTTCTGCAGGGGGGCGGGAAGTGGATGTTGTGTTTGAAACCGATAAATTCCTCACCGCCATTGAAATCAAATGCACAAAAAAGCCCTCCCGTCGGGACACCCGCAACCTTGAGGATTTTGCTGCCGGTGTCAATGCGGAAAAAGCCGTACGCTGCTTCCTCTTCTATTCCGGCCTCGAATATCAGGAAATCGGCAACGTGAACCTCCTCCCGATTGCCGCCCTCTACCGGGGGAAATGAGTGGAAAGAATTTACTGTCTTTGGTTTCTTTAATAGATCCTTTCGCAGAGGATATCATACCGGTCAATGATTAATAAAAGCCGTTAAACAGGCGAACGTAATGGGTCCAAGAACCACCTTGGAAACCTTACCCCTCTCTACAATATTCACCTGCTCATCTCCCTTTTGTCTGCTTCTTAACCATTTTATTCCCCGCTCCCCTATCCCTTTCCTTATCTATTCTTTTCCAATGATTTTTCAATTCAGTGTCCCAATCGAATGGAGGGATGCCAGCGTTGGACGTCCGGGCCATCCGGCCCCTGAAGAAACGGGGCCTTGTGGCCCCATTTCTTTTTGCAAGCGATGTCGATAAATTTATTTCATGCTCTGGTCGAGATCGGCGATGAGTTCATCCACATCTTCAATGCCGACGGAGATTCGGACAAGGCCATCGCTGATACCGGCCTGTTCCCGGAGCTCCTTCGGCATGCCGGCATGGGTCATGGACGCCGGGTGCTGAATCAAAGACTCTACCCCTCCGAGGGAAACTGCCAATTGGGCAATTTTCACACTGTTCATCATACGCTTTCCGGCGGCAAGGCCGCCCTTCAGCTCAAAACTGATGATTCCGCTGAACCCGTTCATCTGCTTTTTAGCAATTTCATGCTGAGGATGGGATTTGAGCCCCGGGTATTTTACCCAGGACACTGCCGGATGTGCTTCAAGGTATTCAGCGATTTTCTGTGCGTTTTCGTTGTGTTTTTTCATTCGAAGGGACAGGGTTTTGATACCCCGAAGTACCAGAAAAGCCTCAAACGGAGGGATTATTCCACCGAGATGATTGAGAATGTAACGGCAGGTTTTGTATTGCTCTTCGGTTTTCACCACAATCATTCCCGCAACCACATCGGCGTGGCCGTTGAGAAATTTGGTCATACTGTGAACAACAATGTCCGCCCCGTGGTCCAACGGACGCTGGACAGCCGGGGAAGAGAAGGTGTTGTCCACCACGAGGATAGCACCGGCATCATGGGCAATCTTTGCGGTTTCTGCAATATCAGAGACAACGAGGGTGGGATTCCCCGGTGTTTCCACGTAAATCATCTTTGTGTTGGGACGAACCGCATTTTTTACAGCGGAAAGGTCTGAGGTATCCACAAAAGTGTGTTCCACACCAAATTCCACCAACACTTTTTCAAGGGAGGTGGATGTGGGGCCGTAAACGGATTCACTGCATACCACGTGGTCACCGGCTTTCACAAATGCCATAAAGGTGGTGTTAATAGCAGCCATGCCGCTGGCGGTGCCCAGGCCCTTGTGGCCATTTTCCAGTTCCGCCACCGCGTCTTCCAGTGCTTTCACTGTGGGATTGAGCATCCGGGTGTAGATGTATCCTTCCTCTTTCCCCGCAAAAAGTGCCGCACCGTGATCGGCATCCCGGAACTTGAAGGTGGATGTCTGGTAGATGGGGGGCGCCACCGCGAGGTGTTCGTTTTCACTCATTCCGGCATGTACGCACAGGGTGTCCATTTTGTGTTTCATTTTCACTCCTTCTCAGATTTCTTTCTATCTCAATGATTGCATTGATTTCCCGCAATATTTAAATTGTCGTTCAGGTAGTCTTTTGCCACCTTTGCCGCATTGTCCGCCGCGACGCCAATGACCACGTCCACACCCTTGTCCACCAGGATTTTACGGGCACTTTCGCCCAGCCCACCGGTCAACAGTACATGGGCCCCCTGAGCCGCAATCCAGGAAGGGATTACGCCGGGTTCATGGGCCGGAGGAGTCAGGGTTTTGGCCTCCACAATAATTTTTTTCTCCGTATCCACGATAAAAAACGCAAAACCGGAGGCATGGCCGAAGTGGGCGTCCAGTATCCCGCTGGCATCCACAGGCATGGCAATGGTCTGGATGCGGTCATCTTTTCGAGCTGCTACGGCCGCTGCACCTTCTTTTACGGTTTCTTTTTTCACCGGCTTTTTTTCTTCCAGTTCACTCAACACTTTCACAATGGGGTCAAAGGCAGACATTTCCTTGAACGCATGCATCAGTTTTCCGTTGTCAGATGCTTCCAGAAGATTATGGTTCAGCGGCAACTTTGCCAGCAGGGGGACACCGGCGTCCTTCGCCATTTCTTCTCCACCTTTGCCGGGGAAAATTTCAATATCTTCACCACACTTGGGGCATTTGAAGGTGCTCATGTTCTCCACAATACCCACGAGATCCATGTTCATTTTTTTACAGAAGGTGATGGATTTCTGCACGTCTTCCACCGCCATTCCCTGAGGCGTAGTCACGATGATGCCCCGGGCATCCGGAACCATCTGAAGGATGGAAAGAGGCTCGTCTCCGGTTCCCGGAGGGCAATCTACCACAAGGTAATCCAGTTCTCCCCAGTCCACATCGGAAAAGAACTGTTCAATCAGGCCGATCTTCAACGGGCCGCGCCAGATCAGGGCTTCTTTGTCGTGGGGCAGTAGAAATCCCACCGACATCAGTTTCAAGTTGTCTGTCATGGGCACCGGAATCATTTTTTCCTCGTCCGTCATCCCCGGGCGCTGGTCTTTTACACCAAAAATACGGGGAATGCTGGGGCCGTGGATGTCCACATCGAGAATCCCCACCCGATGCCCTTCCACCGCCAGTTTTGTGGCAATGGATGCTGCGACAGTGCTTTTCCCAACGCCGCCCTTTCCGGACAGCACTACGATTTTATGTTTAATTCCGCCAAGGGTGTTCTTTACCTCGCGTTGCCGGGCAATCTGTTCCGGGTTTTGATTCATTCCGCACGAACCTGTCGAACAGGAATTTTCACTCATTTTGTATCCTCCAAATGATTCTGTAGATGTTGTCTATTCAGTCTCTTCAGCCAATCGCGCTTTGAGCCGTTGCCAAACGTCGGCCACGGCCGTCGCCACCGGCGAACCGGGAGCGGCCTCAATGACGGTCTGGCCATTGTTCATAGCCGAAATCACTTCTTCGGCATGATAGGGAATTCGGCCGAGACGGTCAAATCCGTTTCCCACAGCCAGAGCCTCTATGTTATCGGACATTTCAGGGTGAATGTCAAACTTGTTTATCACCACACCCCCGGAAAGTTTGAAATGAGACATCAGCTCAAACACCCGTTCCAGGTCATGGTACCCGGATATGGTGGGCTCGGTAACCACCAAAACGTAGTCCGCACCCGTTACTGACGCGACTACCGGACAGCCGACGCCGGGGGACCCATCCACGAGAATCAGCTCTTTCCCCTGCTCCACTGCCGCCGCTCTGGCATCGTTTCGGACCCGTGTCACCAGTTTACCGGAGTTTTCCTGCCCCGGGTTCAGCCGTGCGTGGAAAAAGGGGCCCAGCCTGGAACTGGAATGAAATACCGTTCCGGTGTACTGGGGTTCAAAAAGAATCGCATCGTGGGGACAGAAATAGTAGCAGGCGCCGCAGCCCTCGCAGGCCAGCGGCTCCACCACATAATCTTCACTGATGGCGTCAAACTCGCACACTTCCCGACACTTTCCGCAAGCGGTGCATGGGTCCTGGAGAATTTCCGCCAACTTCCCCCCTGTGAAACTCTCGGTGTGATGGGTTTCTGGATCCAGAACCAGGAACATATCAGCGGCATCCACGTCACAATCCGCCAGTACCGCGTTTTTCGCCAGTGAAGCCAAGCCCAGTACAACGGTGGTTTTACCGGTTCCGCCTTTCCCACTGATAATTACAATTTCCTTCATTGCCCCAACTCCTCTTTCACCGCATCCAGAAGCCCGACAAAGCGGTAGCGATACGCGGGAAGCTCACGGATGGCCAGATTCCCGTGGGAATAGCACTCCGCAATCTCCCGTTCCAACGGAACACTTGCTAAAAGACGGATGTTTTCGGTTTCACAGAAATCCGCAACGGAGGTGTTCCCCTCCATTGCCCGGTTTTCCACCACACCGAACTTCAGCTTCAGGCTCCGGCACATCTCAACAGCCAGTTTCAGGTCATTGATGCCGAACGGTGTCGGTTCTGTTACAAGAATCACATAATCACAGCCCTGAATCGTTTCCACAACCGGACAGGATGTCCCCGGAGGCGAATCCAGAATCACGACACCGCCTGAAGGCAGCCGGTCTTTGACAAACTTGATAACCGGTGTCGCCAGTTCAGTGCCCACTTTCATCTCCGCTTCCATGAACAATCCACGTCCGAACTGTCCCTTCAGGAACGTGCCAATTACCTTGTCCCGTTTACCGATTGCGCCTTCCGGGCAGATTCGCATGCAGAACCCGCAGCCGTGACACATGTCCTCAAATACATAGGTCTTGTCTTTTACTGTAATCAACGCGTGAAACTCGCAGTGGGAAGAACAAAGCCGGCACCCGGTGCATTTGTCATTGTCAATAACCGGCACCTCAATGGTAACCGGAATCGTCTCCATGATTTCCGGTTTGATAAACAACTGGCTGTTGGGTTCTTCCACATCGCAATCCGCCAGCGTTACCCCCTCACCCATATCCGCCAGCAGAGCTGCCAGATTGGTCGCGACAAAGGTCTTCCCTGTGCCGCCTTTTCCCGATGCAACCGCAATTCTCATGCTCAACCCCCTCGCAAAACCACATTAGCACAGGAAATCCGCTTTCAATGAACAAAAGAAGGGGTGCGGCCAAAGCCACACCCACAATTCTCATCTTATTCAATTCCTGTAATTACTTGTCCTCATCCTTGTCTTTGGCCAACTGATCCAGCCGTTTTTTCGCAGCTTCCAGCTGACGGGAAAGGGCATCCACTTCGCTCTCGAGAAATTGCTTCTCGTCCACAGCAGGGACAGAAACCGGAACACCCCATCCCGGAGCATATCCCCGGTGAAAACCAAAGCCACGACCCATTCCACGACCCATTCCGCGGCCAAAACCGCGGCCAAAACCACCACCGGCCATCCGGCCGCCGTTCACTGCGCCCGGAGCATCATATCCATTACAAAATCCCATTCCTCTACCGGTCCTCGGACCATAACCCATTGGCCCGGAATGATCACCATACGGCATATGCACCTCCTGTTTTATTAATAAAAAAATGAATAAATAAACTTATCTGCCGCGACCGCCGCCGCGGCCCATTCCACGGCCAGAACCACGGCCCTGCCCACGGCCAATTCCGGCACCTCTGCCCTGACCGCGGTTACCGCCCAGCCTGCCCGGACCCGGTTGTTCAGAACCTGGTCTGTCGTTTCCAGCGGATTTCCCCAAACCTCTACCGGTACGGGGACCTTTTCCCTCTGGCCCTGTCTGATCACCCTGTGGCATAAACACCTCCTACTGCACTGGCCAACTGTTAAAACAGCCGGTTTTTATATGGTTGTTCAGCCTTTGACAAGCTGTTCAATCGCTTCCTTTACCGTCCATGCGGGTTCAGCTTCCTTCATCTGAATCCCCGCAGTTTGCAATACCTGTGCGGCCTTCGGCCCGAAATGGCCTGAAATCACCATTTCCACACCCTTATCCGCGATAAACTGGGCAGTCTGTGTGCCGGCCCCCTGGGCCAACGCGATATTTTCACCGTTTCCGGTATATTCGGAATCTCCGGATTCAGTGTCATAAAAAACAAACCCCTGTGCCCGTCCAAACCGGGGATCAATCTTATCTTCCATTGTCTTTCCAAGTGTACTTACTGCAACTTTCATGATGCATTTCTCCTCTTTTTTATCTTCTTTTGCTACCACAACGGTGACGGCCCATCCCTCTGCCACGGGGCATTTCCCATCCACAATCATCACAACGGCCCCGGTTAACCACCTCCACGTTTCCACCCTCAATCACCAGTGCCTTTCCAGTGACAATGGCATCGGCAACCTTGCGCCGGGCCGTCTCCACCAGCCGGGAAAGGGTGGGCCGGGAAATCTCGATCAACGCCGCCGCACCTTCATGGTCCATACCCTCAAAATCCACGAGGCGAAGGGCCTCGAACTCATCCAGCGCCAAGATTATCTGATCCATCTCCATTGCGGGAATTCCCACCGCCTTGAACATCCTGAATCCCGGCTCCATTCCAACGAACCGGAGTTTCCTTGGTCGCGCCATCCTTCACCTCCATACCCAATGTAATGAACATATGTTCATAATGCAAGCTTTTTCTAAAAAATTTTCACAAAAATGACAAAACCGTACAATCTGAGCCTTTCTCATCCGAGTGAGCAGAAATAGGAGTAGGAGCAGGGGGAAGAAAAATCAAAGATCTGGCCATCCTCCTTATCACCTGTCGTGCTTCACTCATCCCAGATTCTTTTACTGAAGATTCAGGATGTGCCTGCGGCAGGAGCTGCGGCTGCAATAGCTGAAAAGGACCACACGGATAAAAAAAAGGGGGCGAAATTCGCCCCCTTTTCAGTTTCATAGGTAAAATATTTACTTGTTGACCTGAAAGGTGGTGTCACCTTTCTCAAAGAAACCGAGAATCTGGTTGGCAGCGGCAAGTGCAGCGTTCACATTTGCTTCCAGTGTCTGCGCCCCCATCTTCTTTGCAGTGAAAAATACACGATCCGGGTACTGAGCCAGGAGTTCATCTTTGCAATCCGGTGCAATATCAGACACATAGCGGAAATCCGGTCGTTTTTCCAGCATTTTCTTCAGTCCCTCTTCGTCAATCACTTCCTTCCTCGCCGTATTGATTACCGTTGCTCCCTCCTTCATCCGGGACATCAGGGGAAAATTGATGGACTTGATGGTGGGCTTGATTGCCGGGATGTGCAATGAAACATAGTCCGAGCGATCATACAGCACTTCCACTGAATCCACCGGTTCTACATCATCTTTCCGAATGGTATCCGCTGGGACAAAAGGGTCATAGGCCAGTACCTCCATGCCAAAACCGCGGGCAATCCGTGACACATTCCGCCCCACATTGCCGTAAGCCTGCAAGCCCAGGGTCTTGCCCTTCAGTTCAGTACCGGCTTTCCCGGAATACGCCCGCCTGGCCATGTAAATCATCAGGCCAAACACCAGCTCCGCCACTGCGTTGGAATTCTGCCCGGGGGTATTCATCACCACAATTCCCTTTTCGGATGCGGCTTCCAGATCCACATTGTCGTATCCTGCACCGGCCCGGACTACAATCTTGAGGTTCGGGGCATTGTCCATCACTTCCCTCGTTACCTTGTCGCTGCGTATAATCAGTGCTTCCACATCCGACACAGCATTGACAAAGGCCTGCTGATCCGGATAATTCTCCAGAACCTGCAGTTCATACCCTGCGCCTTCCATTATCTTCCGAATCCCGTCCACAGCAATTGAAGCAAACGGCTTAACTGTCGCAACCATTACTTTTTTTGACATGATTCCCCTCCATTTCACATAAGAACTCACCCGTTAACTGTAACGCACCACTCTCCCCTTGTCAAAGAGTTAAGGGGAAGTGTTCTGTGCGCCTGCGGCGCCTGTATTCTGTGTTCTGAGGGATAAGAATGGGAATGAGAGTGCGGAAAGAGTACATGTAAGTATCCAGATAATTCCAGAGCTGTTTCAATCGGCTCATTGTCATTTTTTCTCAAGTGTTTTTTTCAGCTCGGCAATTAACTTTTTTGATTTTTCAGGAATATGACAATCAAAACCCGAATCGGTCTTTTCAGTGGCAATCGTCCGTGTTAAACGTTCCAATTCCTCAGTCCCATGCAATTTTTCAATACCGATGCACGCAATGAATGCCCTCAAAAATGACAGGATGTGAGTCCAGTGGTTATATCCTTCTGGGGCCTGAATTTGCTCTCGCCAATCACCTACCCTTAATTGGATTTCTTTACCCTGCAACCATCTAATTTTGAGCCATGGATCCCTGTTTTTTATCCGAAGTTCAAATACAAAAGAATCCACATTATTCTTGTGCAATTTCCTTGTTGAAAACAGGCTTTTCATCAAAATCAATTCCTGGTCTGTATCAAAGCTAATTTTGTGTGCTTCTGTAGTAAGACTTTTAAGGGCCTTGGGCGTACCAGCCAGGAAAAGAACAGCCAGAACAATCAAGTTTTCGTATCCTTGAATGCCTGGCCTGTCAGAATGGACAACAAAAAAGACCAGAATAGTGGGAAGTATCAACCCGATAAATATGTTCCCATACAGGACAAGAGATAGTTTTTTGAAGATCATGATCTTTTTTCCCATATTTTACCTTTCTCAAAATGGATAATGTAAGTGTTTCAATCTAAACCCAGACTACCGGAATCCGGTCTGATATCCGAATTCCTTCCAGACTTGTCGTGGATGAGATCAGCTTTTGTAAACAATGGAACGCTTACAAGATCAATGTGCTTTTTCAAAGCTGCTTTTGTAATTTGCGCATACGCCAGCACATCCACTTTCAAGGCCAGACTGCTCTCAGCGAAAAGTGTCCATAGCCGGTCTGTTGCTTTTTTGTCAATGTCGCCCCTCAACACAAGGTCAATATCCGAGTTCGGGCGGTGCGTGCCCTGTGCCCTTGACCCGAATAAATCGACTCGGTCTATCCTGTCGGCAAACGGTGCCAGGATCTCCCGGATTATCTCCAGTTGTTGTTTTGATAATCCATTGTCCATCTTTTTATTCACGACCCTCTTCTTCCTGTGAGAATTGTAAAAGCTTAAAGTAAATCTCTTCCATCGCCGGCAGATAATGGGTCTTTATATCTTCAATAACACTTTCAAACTGTGCCAGATCGTAGGTGTGTGACATTTTGTTCCTGGCATCCAGCGCGTCCATCCATACCTGACCGTCGTTGATTAGTTTTGCGGCAAAGGCTTCTCGGATTACGCTCCGTGGTGTTACCTGGGGAATTACCACGTTCTGGAATTCCAGATAATCTTTCAATGTCTTCCATGCAAGCTCAATGCTATACTCAAAACGCTGGATAACGCCTTCCTTCTCAAGTTGGTTAAGCCCTTTCTCATCCTTTTGCTTCATTGCCTCTCTTAACAAAACATAAGCCCGCTGAAAATTATCAAAGCGATACAACCATCGAGGTTTTTCATCTGGCACTTCATACCTCCCTGAACAATATTCTCTAAATTCTTTCTTAACTGTAACGCACCACTCTCCCCTTGTCAAAGAGTTAAGGGGAAGTGTTCTGTGCGCCTGCGGCGCCTGTATTCAGTGTTCTGAAAGAAAGGGAAAAGAACTGATATCCATTGATAAGTTCCCGTTACAGTTCCAGTTTCTCTATTTTTTCTGTCAGAAAACAGAACATATCTTTATTTAATTAAACTCAATTCCAACCTTTCCCCCACTTCAGCTCTACACGCCGCGGAAATCCGGTTCCGGGCTCGGACGGTTGTCGACAATGGTTTCAAGCCGGCCCATCACATCGTCTGTCAGAAGCGACACATCATCCAGCGCCTTCATGTTTTCCACCACTTGTTCCGGACGGGACGCCCCGGTAATAACGGTGGAAACATGGGGGTTTTTCAAACACCATGCCAGGGCCAGGCGAGCAAGGGAAATCCCCAGTTCATCTGCCACTACCTGCAGTTTACGGGCCTTCTCAATTTTCACTTTACCCTCTGGAGTGTCCATGATGCTTTCTTTCAGCCACTTGTAGCTTGAAAGAGACAGACGGCTGCCTTTCGGAATTCCATTACTGTATTTGCCGGTGAGGATGCCGCTGGCCAGCGGACTCCAGATGGTCGTTCCCAGCCCAATCCGGTCATAGAGCCGGATATATTCTTTTTCAATCCGCTCTCGCCTCAGGAGATTGTACTGGGACTGTTCCATCAGCGGCGGTACCATGCCATTTGCCCTTGCGATGTGCCAGGCATCCATGATCATGTCTGCCGGCCACTCGGACGTTCCCCAGTACATCGCCTTGCCTTCCCGAATCAGCTGATTCATGGCACGGACGGTTTCTTCCACCGGGGTAAAAAAATCCGGCCGATGGCAGAATACAAGGTCCACATAATCCATTCCCAACCGGCCTAAAGCAGCGTCCATTCCCTCCTTAACGTGTTTTGCATGTACACCCTTATCATTGGGGCCAACACCTCCCCAGAAGATTTTCGTACTAATCACAAGGTCGGAGCGTTTCCATCCCAGTTTACGGATGATCCGGCCCATCATTTCCTCTGCCACACCGTGGCCGTACACCTCTGCATTATCAAAGAAATTGACCCCCGCGTCATAGGCCGCCTTCATGCAGGCCTCTGCCGTTTCATCTCCAATCTGGTCCCCGAATGTCACCCAGGCCCCGAAACTCAACGCCGAAACCCGAAGGCCCGATCTTCCCAGTTGACGATATTCCATCCCGTTTCCTCCCGTAGCTTTTTGTTCCCACCCTTTCCTGCAATTGTATCATCTCAATGGGAAAGTAGGGGTAGGAGTTGGAGTAGGGGTAAGAAAGAAGCAAAAAAAAGGCAGGGAACATCTGGTTCCCTGCCTTTGACTTAAGCTTGTCTGGTCTTGACCTTTTCCGGCCTTAACCTTTTCTCCACTTACCGGTGCCGGATGGTGGTTTTCACCTTCGGGAAAACGGGTTTTGCGTTGATTTCACCGGTCAGCACTTCAATGGCCTTGTTCAACTGAGCGTCCACTCCCTTTGCAAGGTCGTTGGGATTGTTGTGGACAATAATATCGGGAATAGCACCCCGGCTTTCCAGTTGATTGCCGTTGACATCCCAGATGCCAATGAAGGTCTTGCGAATGGAGCCGCCGTCAATGAGTCCGTGCTCGTTGACCGCAACGACAAAGCCCAGGGTCTGTTCACCGATGAGCTTGCCCAGCCCCAGCACTTTGAAGGCGTTGGGAAATACCTCCGCGTCGGAGTAGGAATGCTCGTTGCAGAGCACGACCACTTTTCCGCGAAAAAGATTGGACGGCCGGGGCATGTCCAGCCCGTCCCGCATCCGGGTAACCTGGTATTGGCGCCGTTCCAGATAGTCAATGAGCTGAGGGTCAATCCCGCCACCACCGTTGAAGCGGACATCGAGGATTAGCCCTTCCTTGTCAAAATAGGCCTGGATGGCATTGAGAAAGGTATTGAGTTGTGCTCCCATCATGTAGTTGAGGTGAATGTAACCAATCCGGCCGTGGGATTTTTCTTCCACCAGTTTCCGGTTGCTTTCCACCCAGTTGAGGTAGCGCAAGCGGTATTCGGAGGAAACCGGCTTGACTTTTACTTCCCAGGCGCCCTTCACTTCAGGCTTGTCATTGACTTTCAGGAAAACGGTTTTTCCGATGGTGTTGAGCAGGTACATGTGATAATCCACGTTTGTGTGGACAGTGGAACCGTCAATTGAAATAAGGTAATTCCCCGGTTTTACTTTCTGCCACGGATGGCCCAGCGGTGCCTTGTATTCGCTGTAAAAGGGGTTTCCGGCGTAAATCTTATCAAATTTGTAGAACCCGGATTTATCCGGAATGAGCTGTGCGCCGAGGGTGCCGATACTGACCCGTTTCGGATGGGGCATGTCCCCGCCACGGGCACCCTGGTGGGATGCGTTCAGCTCACCAACCAGCTGTACCAACACCCGATTTACGTCGCTCCGGGTCTGGCAGTAGTCAATCAGTTTGCCATATTTTGTCTTCATTGCCGGCCAGTCCACGCCGTGGATATCCGGATCATAAAAATTATCCCGGATCAGGCGCCAGCTTTCGTTAAATATCTGGTGCCATTCGGCTTTACGGTCTAAGTGCATGGAGAGTTTCGCCAGTGAAATTCGTCCATCTTTCCCCGCTGGCCGCCCGGCCGCAATAATCTGGAAACTCCCCTTTTTCGCCAGCAACAGTTTTTTACCATCGTGAGAAATGGTAAATCCCTGAATCCCCTTTGCAATAGAGGTCAGCTTTTCCTTCTTGATATTGTAGAGGTAGAGGTCAAATCCCATGTGAAAATCCATCTTTTTGCCGGCACTGAGTTTCTGCTCCTTTGGCATAAAGCCGATGTACAGGCCTTCTTTTGCCGCTTTCAGATTCACATAGCGATATCCGGTGACGGGCAAGAGCTGGACGCGGTTCATGATACCGTCAAAATCAATATTGACGGTAACTTTGCCGTCTTTCTTTTTATCGCCTTTCTTGCTCTTTTCCTCCGCTTTTTCCTTCTGGCCTTTCTTGTTGTCTGCTTTTTCAACCTTCCTGGTGTCTTTTTTCTCCACAACTTTTTCTTCGTCCCAGTCCTTTGCCAGGGGGTCTTTGTCCTCTTTGGCCAAACTCATCATGGCAATACGGGCATTCGCCCCTTCCCGGTCAGTGACAAAATAGAGGTATTTCCCGTCTGTAGAAAAAGTCGGATTGTGGTTCTGCTCAAAGGAACGGAAAAGCAGATGGTCTTTGCCTGCTGCCAGGTTGTACACGTGGATTTCAGGCACCAGGTTGCTACCAAGGATGGTATAGGCAATCCAGGCGGAGTCCGGTGACCAGGAATAATCCATCTGCCCGTAGCGTTTGGACCTGTTCACCAGCGTCTCTTTCTTTGTTTCGGTATTGTATACCCATAGGGCAAAATCGTTGGACTGGTAGGACAGGTATTTCCCATCCGGCGACCACATCAGGTCTTGCAGAAATTTGCTCTTATGACTGGTCAATTTTACAGGAGCTGTCTTTGCAAATTGATCCACCAGATAGATATTGTCCGCAATACCGTCCCTGTCGGAAATGAAGGCAATCTTTCCGCCGTTCGGTGACCACACCGGCTCGGTATCTTTTGAAGCACAATTGAAGGTCAGTTCCCGGATTTCTCCGTTCTTTGCCGGTGCGGAAAATACCTCGCCCCTGGCGGAGAATACCACCCGTTTTCCGGTGGTGGAAATGTCATAGGTATCGAGAAATTTCACCGGGTTGACAAATTCATAGCTGGGAACTACGTTCTGAACCGTATCCGGAACCTTGATTTCGTTGGTTTTCCCGGTCTGAATATTGTAGGCGTAGATACCGGCATTGCACTCGAAGACAATCCGTTTCCGGTCGGAGGAGAGGGACGGCCATTGAACATTGTCTTTTTTAAAATTGGTGAGCCGAACCTGCTTCTTTGTTTTCAGGTCCATGCGGTAGAGGTTTGCCATTGCGCCCTTTTCAGAGACAAAATAGACATTGTTCCCTACCCACATAGGCCAAGATTCATTTGTTAAAGTATTTGTTAGATTTACGTACTTTCCCGTTTTCTTCGTGTACATCCAGATGTCAGTGTTGGCAGTGCCCTTATAGCGCTTCCACCACCAGAAGTACAGGGAATGCCGATTCAGGACATAGCCATCCCCCTTGTCATTGAAGCAGAGGGTGGACGCCTGGTCCACCGGCAGTACCTCCGGCAATCCGCCTTCAATGCTGACTTTGAAAATACGGGCGAAAAATGGTGAAAAAGAGGCCGCACGGGACAGGAAATAGATTCCCTTTCCGTCATTGGACCACTCCAGCATCGCCGCACCCTCCGGCTCAAAGGTCAACTGGCGTACGGTTCCCCCCGCTGACGGAATGAGGTAAACATTGGGATTGCCGTTGAAATAACTGGAAAAAGCAATCCACTTCCCATCCGGCGAAAACTTCGGGTATGCTTCTGTTCCCACGGCTTTGACCAGGCGAACCGGGTTGGTTCCGTCGAGGTTGGCGGTAAACAGGTCATTCTGATAAATAAAACACACCTTCGTTGTCGAAGCATCCGGTGTCCGCATCAGATGCATCATGTTGGTGGCCATTCCAGATACGGACAGCACAGCCACGCACATCAAAACGCAAAATTTTTTCATTAAAAATCCTCCTGAAATCACAAATCCAGTCCATTGTACGGGGTTTAACCCATGATTGTTCAACATTTTGTTATTTTTGAAATAAATTCCCGTAATTCATGCAGAGAATAAGGCTTTTGTAACAATGGGCTCCCACTGCCTACCCCATGCCGACTGAGCTTCTCCCGATCATATCCGGAGGTGAACGCAACCTGGATATCGGGGTTCAGCCCTTTGATTTTGTGTGATAGCTCAACCCCACTCATCCCGGGCAAAATTACATCAGTGAATACAACAGCGATCCCCGGATTTTTATTGAATATCTCCAGTGCTTCATCTCCGGATGTTGCGGTCAAAACCTCGAATCCCATCTGGGAAAACACCTCTCTCGCAAAATCCAGGACACCGGCTTCATCCTCTACAACAAGGATTTTCCCTTGGAAATTCTCTGTTTTTTCCGGGATGGGAGGATGAATCAGAGAAGGGGAAATCGACTCCGAAGGCAATGGCCAGTACACCGTGAACACGGCTCCACCTTCTTTGCCTTCGGACAGCATAACTGCTCCGTCGTTCTGCCGGGCAATCCCCTGGACCGTTGCCAGCCCGAGGCCACTTCCCTTCCCCACCTCCTTGGTGGTAAAGAAGGGCTCAAAAATCCTCTTTTTCAGTTCCGGTTGAATCCCCGGTCCGTTGTCTGCCACCTCAATGGCAGCGTAATTCCCCGGTTCCAGTTCCAGTTTTTCAGCTTCGCCCGCATCCAGCTCAGTGGGATAAATCCGTAGCCGAATGACAGGGTTCGGGATTTTGTCATGGGCTTCTTCCAGGGCATCCCTGGCATTGGTAATCAGGTTAATTAATACTTGATGAAGCTGTGTCGGATCGGCTTCCAGTACCGGAAGCCCCGGGTTCAGTTCACTGGAGAAATGAATATTTTCCGGGAGAAGGCGGGAAAGAATTTCATTGAATTCAGGGAATTCCAGTTTCAGGTCCACGGGCCGCGGCACCCTCATCTGCTTCCGGCTGAACCCGAGAAGCTGGCTCACCAGAATTGCCGCCCGGTCTGTGGCCCGAAGTATCATCTCGGCCCGTTCCATCACCTGGGGCTGATTGTTTTTCAACTGAATCAACTCGGTTGACCCACGGATAACCGTCAAAAGGTTGTTGAAATCGTGGGCAATCCCCGCAGCCAGCTGGCCTACCAGTTCCAATTTCTGCTTCTGCTGAACCTGTCTCTCCAGTTTCCGCTCCCGGGTCACGTCCCACATGGTCAGTCCGTGGAACAGGATGTTTCCGCTTCCGTCCCGAACCGGAAAGGCGGAAATGCCCAGAATGGCACCTCCGTCCGCTTCTTCCTCTCCCTGGATTTCCGCCTCGCCATCCCAGTTTTTTCCCTCGCGGGTGGCGGCCAGGATTTCATCCAGGAATCCGCTGTCTCCACCGAGAATTTCCCCAATAGACTGCCCCCGGAACCCGGAAAAATCCACACCGAAAAACTTCCCTGCGGCGGGGTTGGAGAGAAGAAGTCGGCCCTCGCTATCCACAATAATGATACCCTCCTCCGCCTGTTCCACCAATGAAGACAGCGCAAGAAGCTCCCGGGAAGTCTGGCGATGAATTTTTATCTCCTGGGACAGGCGTTGATAGGCAAGGCGGGTCTGCCTCGTTTTCTGGCGGATCAGGAGCAGAAGGAAAAAAGTGTAAACGGCCAGGAGAAACAGCGCTAAGAACGCCGTTACAAAATAGCCCCGATGCTGTTCCCAGAATCCCCGGCTCATCGATGAGCGAACAAGCCATTTCCTGAGAATTTGAGCATAGGTCGAATTCGAGCCGGACTTTAACCGTAGAAACTCAGCGTCAAAGCGATTGAGCAGGGAAGCTTTAGCCTTCGACGCGGCAACTGCTACCGAAATCGGGGAAAATACCACCGGTGTATTCTCCATTGAAGCCGGAAATGCCCCTGAAAATGTGAAAAACCGGTTCACAACCCCTGCGTCCGCTTTTCCAATGGCCACTGCCGCAGTCACCTGGGCATAGCTGGATAGCTCCAGAAATCGACAATCGATACCGAATGTGCGGGTCAGAATTTTAATCCCATTGGGCCCGGAATAGAAAATGTCCCCCTTCAGTACTGCCAGTGTCCGGCCTTTTAAATCCTGAAGGGAGGTGATACCACCTGCCCGGCGGCAGACCAGCTGGCCCCAGTTGAACACAAGCGCTTTCCTTGAAAAAGACACAAAGGCAGCTCGTTCAGGGGTTTCTCCCACGGCGAGGAGAAAATCCAGATGGCCCTTTTCCAGCCTGTCCAGCCCTTCCTGAAAAGTCCCCGGAACATATTCCGGCTCCCAGTGGGCCCTTTTCGCGATTTTCTCAAAAATATCTACGATTAATCCGCGGGGCCGGCCATCCGGAGACATGAAAACCAGAGGCGGGTTATCATAAATCCCCACACGGAGCTTTGTAGCAGCCATCCCCTCTGGAATGAAGCTAAGCAACAAGGCCAGAAACAAATACAGTCTCAATTTATGTTTCATATTTATATATTAATCGATTCTAATAACTATTTCAAGGAAAAGGCAATTTTACAAAGTTTCCTGATTAGACAAAAGAGGGAAGCAGTTTGACCCGCTTCCCTCTTCTTGTACAAAACTTTGCTTTAGCCGTTTCCCCGGCTAATTGGGCTATGCCTTTGCTTTCTTGAGTTTTCCCCGGGTCATCACAATCAGTGCAATAGCAACAACCACAAGGGGGACACCAATCAACGGGCGGTAGAATATCCAGGCAAAGCCGATGGTGAACAGAGAGATAACCAGTGACAACAGAAAGGCAATGATCCCGGTACCGGCACCGACAATGGAACCAGCTAACGGCACCACATCCGCCACCACAGAAAGAGGACTGAAAATCAAGCTGAACCCGATGAGCATCAAGACAAAACCCACAAGGCGCAGAATCCAGGTAAGGACCTTGTTACTGTGCGCCTCATTCTTGAACATCGCAGCTGCTGAACGAGTCCCGTTTTCCAGGAGTTCAATACTTCCCCCGGCCTTGGTCTCGTAGGGCTCAAAACTGTTTCCCACCTGCTTCGCAATGATGCTGACAGTCTTCGGGTGAAGCACCCGGAATGAAACACGGGCATCTCCGATTTCAGGGGCATCGGGAGAAAATCCGACGTAAAATTCCCCATTTGCAGCCAGGGTGGTGGCGCTGATGGTCAGGGGGACATCCTTGGGTTCAACAGGCAACTGCTCATCTCCACCGATACGGGAAATCAGTTCCAACGGCAGGGTGAACGCCCCCAATGTCACTTTTTCGGCATAAAAACTCACAGGTTTGTATGGAAGCCGGGAAGGATTCTGGTGTCCGTCCGGATGTTTGAATTGGGAGGAATTGATGACATGATCCGACCACACCTTGTCGTAGGTGTAGGTGGTTATCTTTTTCTTCCCGCCCCCGAGTTTCTTCTTCGTTGTGGTTTGAGAACTCTCTTTCCACTGGTACATTTCAACTGAGCGTTCCAGCTTCAGTGCCTGGGCTGAGATCTCAAAAACAGGGTCCTTGAGCGTTTCTGTCGTATCCGCTTTCCCCGTTACATGAACCAGCTTTCCTTCGTTCTTCGGGTCCACACTGTCCGCTTTTGAAAGGACAACCGCCCCGCTGCCTTCTTTCAATGTTTTGTAGCGCTCCACCGAACGCCCTTCATTCCAGAACAACAGCCCGAAGGCAATGACAATCATAACCAGGCCAACCAGGATTCCTTTGATTGCACCCCCGATCCGGCCGAACCACGATTGATTTGTAACATCTGTAAAACTCTCTCCTGACATAAACCCCTCCATTTTTTATTCTTTCCGCTTCGTATTCCCTGACAGAGAGACTGTGCGCACTCTGCAATTCAAAATCAGAAACGAGTGAATCAACGCAGATTATACCGGAGTTTTCAGTAATCTGTCTAAACTTTCTTTTGTCCCTAAATCTGCACCAACTCTCCCAGGCCCCTCAGGGCCCACCGGAGAGGATGGTTCCACCGTGAGCTGTGTTTTTCCCCCGCCTCTTTCTACTTTTCCCTTTATTCTCATTTCGGCCACCTTTTGGGTTCGTTTCTATGCTATCTAACAATTACATTACACTACATCTTAATCTTAAGGTGGTTTTGTTGTTTTGATGCAGATTTGGAGGATGATTCGGCTGATTGATAATGGCCTGGCCAGATGATATAATGATGTTATGAAAAATGCATTTCAACATAAGGGGAGAATGCAGTGAAACTAGACCAATTTGTCCGCAAAGCACACATTCGGTTCCAGTTTGATGCTGATGATAAGACCGATTTTTTCAAGAAAATGGCAAGAGACATTACGACTATCCACCCTGATTTTGAAGAAGAGCGTTTGCTGGAACTCTTTTACCTTCGGGAAGAAACCATGAGTACCGGAATCGGGAATGGCATTGCCATCCCCCATGTCATGTATGAAAGATGTGAGAGCCAGGAGATTTTTGTCTACCGGCTGGCCAAGCCCATTGATTTTGCCGCACTGGACAAGAAACCGGTGGAACTGGTATTTGCCATGGTGGGTGCCCCTTCCCCCAGCAACATTATTAACCTTCAAATACTGGCCAAACTGGCATTGATGATAAAACATCCGGAATTTCTGGAAAAACTCCTTGCCGCAGAAAGTGCAGATGCCCTCTTCGAGGCCTTGATTCACTATGACTGACGCAAAGCTGCTTGTCTGTATCATCGAAAAAGAAGAGCGTCTCGAGGATGTTCTGGAAGCCCTGCTGGAAGAAGGAATTACCGGAGCCAGCATCCTGGATGCCAGAGGGATGTTTGAATATATGGCAGACGAAATCCCACTCTTTGCCGGATTCCGTGCCCTGATTCAGGGAAACAATCCCACCAACAAAATCATCCTGTCAGTCGTGCCCGACCGGGATACCCTGGTCCTCGCCATGGACACTATTCAGTCCGTGTACGGAGATTTTTCACTGCCCAACACCGGCATCATGTTTTCACTGGACATCGGGGATACCCGCGGACTCCCTTCCTGATATGTTCACCCGTCTTTTTGTCATCATCGCGGTGGCGGTGGCCTATTTCAGTTTTTCGGCAATTTTCAAAAAACGAAAAATCTCCACCTTTGTGGGAATGGAATACCTTATCCTTGGATTCCTGCTATCAAAATTTCCACTGGGGCAGGGATTATTGAAACCCCTGCTCTACCCCTTCCTTGGCTGGATCGGGCTTTTAATCGGCCTGGAAGTGGATTTCCATTATCTGAAGGAGCTGCCCAGGCATTTTCTGACGAAGGCAGCCCTCTGGGCTGTCGGGTTGACGATGGTAATGGCACTGGGCCTGGTACTTTTGACCGGCAACCCGATGCTTTCAATTTTCGCTTTGGCCCTGGCGCCCATCAGTTTTCGTGTCACTTCCCACTTTATACCTTCCCGGGGTATTGATAATCGTACAGTACTCTTTTTTGTCAGCATTCTTCCATTCTTCATTCTTCTGCTTTTCGCAGGTGCTCAGGCAGTTACCCTTTCCCCGCTTTCAACCGTGTATATGATCTGTTTCAGTACACTTTTTGCCATTTTCTCCCGGGCACTTCTTTCATTGAACCACAAACCGGAGGGATTGCTCCTGGTGCTTATCGGAGTCATTGTCCTGCTATCTGAAACCTGTGCCGTATTCCAGATTTCTCCACTGACGGTTTCTTTTTTTGCCGGGGTCTACCTTGCCAATACCTGCAAAAAATGCGACCCCATCTACCGGGACATTGCGGCGGATGAAAAACCACTGTACATGCTCTTTCTTCTCCTGGTGGGTATGCTGTCCGGCATTCCGGACAACCCGGAATTTCTGTTTTCCTCTCTTTCCATCATTTTGATTGCGGGATTGCTCCGCTTCGTATTTGTAAAAGTCCCCTGGTTCAATCTAAAAACTCACCCATGGGCCTATTTCATGGCGCCGGGGGGACTATCTATTGCCATCGGTACGGACATCTGGATACAGAACGGAGGCACGTTTCCGGCCGCATGGTTTTCCTCCTTTCTGGTAGCCGTAATGATCCTCCAGGCAATCGGCGTAATGGCTGGAAAAATGGGAGATGACAAATGAACTGGAGAGCCATCGGCAGCCTGCTGCTCAACATCATCGCCATTTCTGTCCTGTTTTTCCTGATACTAACCGGGAGCAGTACGGTATCTCACAGCGCTGCAATCGCCCCCTACCTGGCGTTGGGTTTTCTCATCATCGTCGCCTACCTTACAGGGATTCTGGCAAGAGAACTGGGCTTCCCCGCCCTTACCGGGAACCTCTTGGCCGGCATCGTATTCGGTCCGTCCCTTCTGGGATTTATCACGAAAAGCAACATTCATTCCCTTGAATTCATTAACACCATCGCCTTGAGTTTTATTGCCCTGTCAGCCGGAGGTGAATTGAAACTTAAGAGCCTCCGGGAGAATGCCAGCGTCATTTCAGGCATCACTTTGAGTCACACGGTTCTGATTTTCGGCGGTACCCTGGTGGCCATGGTTTCCTTCCTGAACATCTCCGGAATCCAGGGAATCGCCGGATCAAGAATCATCTGGATGGCATCCATTGTTCTGGCCGTAGTCGCTGTGGCAAAATCCCCGGCATCCACCATCGCAGTTATTAACGAGTATAAAGCCAGGGGGCCGTTTACAGACGTTGTACTGGGCGTGACCATGGTGAAAGACGTTGTTGTACTCCTGATATTTGCCGTTTCCATGGGAATAATCCGGGGAATCAGCGGTGCAGCGCCCTTCTCTCTTTCTTTTCTCTTTCACACCTTTGGAGACATTTTTCTGTCCATTGGCGCCGGCCTGGTTTACGGCGGATTGATGATCCTGTTTTACCGTTTTGTTGCCCGTGAAATCACTGTGTTCATTGTCATTGCCGCTTTTCTTGCCAATGAACTGGCAAGCTTTGCCGGATTGGAACAGATGCTCATGTGCATGATTGCCGGCTTCGTCGTTCAGAATTTCTCCAGGCAAGGGGCTTTGATGATTGAGGGAATTGAAAAAAGTCATCTTCCAATCTACGTCATTTTCTTTTCCATTGCAGGAGCCGGGTTGGATTTTTCATATTTTGGATCGGTTTACATCCTTGTCACGCTTTTTGTGCTTCTCCGTGTCGGCCTTATCTTCTTCTCCACTTTTCTGGGAGCGAAACTCACAGGGGCATCCCCCGCCATACGAAAATTTGCCTGGACCGGTTTTCTCACCAATGCCGGCCTGACCCTCAGTATTGCCATTATTGTCGAAAAGGCATTTCCGGACTGGGGCCGGCCGTTGAAATCCATCATCATTTCCGCCATTGCCATCAATCAGCTTGTGGGGCCGGTGCTGTTTAAGATTGGCCTGGTAAAAAGCGGAGAAGTGAGGCCGCAGAGCGGCCGTGACAGGTGATGGCGTACCTCCGGCACTGTGATACGTGATGGGTTCCGGAAGTGTTCTGCATTTTGAAAAAGCGACATGTGGTGTGGACGTCAGACAGGGAACCGGCCATGCTCCCTATAAACCGAGGCAAAAAAGATGAAATGACCGGCGGGAATCAACCCGCCGGTTTCAATGCCTTCAGTGGATAGATAAACCATTGCTCATCTCGCATAGCATACAGTTGATCGTCCACAATAAAGAAACGCCGGGATCCACCATAAAACATTTTACCATCGGGCTGTTTTTGTGCAAAAATAAGATTTTCAAAGGACAAGTCACCAAGCGAGATCCGTGTAGTATAGTTGCAGCTGCACACCACTACACTTTCTCCGTCACGAATAACGGCCGTAGCAAATGTGGCCAACCCCTCCCCCTCACGCAATCCATCAGCCAATACACGATTTATTTCTTTGAACCGGTCAGTAAAGACATCCGGACAAATCATAAGGTCCTTTATTGGTTTGAGGGAATGACGATTCAGTAAAATGACATCCGGATAATAAGGACGAGCCAACCACACATACTTTCCGGCCACGATCGGGATACCTTGTGAAAAATAGCGACCGTCCAGAAAAGGGTTCCCCATTTTCGGCATTGTTCCATAGCTTTCCAGTTTGCCGCTATCCATGTTAACGAAAAACACATTCGTGTCCGTTGCCGGGGCATTCAACACCAGTCTATGGTTCCGTTCATCCACAGCCAAATGTCGGGCTTTCCCTTTCAATAGAATTGACCGCTTAAATCTGCCGTCAACGCTGAACACCATTACTTTTTTCTGTTGACCGTCCAGTACATAAACT
>QMQE01000003.1 GCA_003650445.1 Acidobacteriota bacterium
TATGGTAAAGGGAGGTGGTAGGAGGTCAGGAAAACCAAATTTCTTTTGTGAAGAAGCGTTTCGGAAAATTTTATATGGAGGTAATGTTTGATGAAAAAACTCTTAACAACCATTTTTATGGCTGTGCTGACAGTTTCCGTGTTCGCCACTGTGAACGTTGAAACTGAAACGCCTGCCGTCAATCACGACGGAGCTTGTGAGCGTGTGGGTTCCATGCGTTTTGTTGTAACTAACGAACAGGACTATCAGTCCGCATCCAGTACCACTCCGATTGTGGTGAAGATTGAGCTGACTGATGCCGCAGTCCTCTGCCATGATCTTGATGGCACCGATGATGCCACCAACCTCTGGGTTGAGTTGGAAGTCGATGGTACCATGTGGCAGGCTGGTGACGTTCTGGCACGTGGTGCTCGTGGGTCCAATTACATTGAAGTAATTATCCGTGACAACCCCAATGATGGCGGTGGCGGCCTTCCGAACCCGACTGCGCAGGCATGGTTCCGCCTCGGTTCCACTGTCCTGATCAACGGAGGTGCTTTCAGTCCGGCGTTGTATGATGACACCTTTGCCCCTGCGGGCAGCAAGACCCAGGGTGTTCCGGTCTGCGTGAACTACACCGGCCGTGTAAATGGCGTAGATGCTTTCCCGGAAAATGACTTTAACGTCATTTCCCTGACCACGTGGGACGGCGGCATCAACGGCACCCAGCTTGGTGTGTCTTACAGCCCCGCTAACCCCGCAATCGCTTACGGCGGTCAGGGCAGCACCCACAACTTTATTGTGGATCATCACTATGATAAGTGCTCCCTCTCCACCGACGATGTGCTCCTCTGCCAGTGCTATGTCTACACAGAGGGCCAGAGCCAGGAAAGTGGCACGTATGATTGCTACGACCTGTATCGTATGGGCACACTGGATCTTTATAACATGCTTTCCGATCAGGACGGCGACGGCAACCCCGAAATCTGCCGTGTATATCTGACTGAAGACGAAGCCG
Source organism: Acidobacteriota bacterium (assembly GCA_003650445.1). Taxonomy (GTDB): domain Bacteria; phylum Acidobacteriota; class Holophagae; order Thermotomaculales; family Thermotomaculaceae; genus UM-FILTER-49-7. Next base: position 998 of record QMQE01000003.1, read on the forward strand.
GTATGCTGCCGCAGGATTCTGTGATTACCATGACAATCGTAGACGCTGCCGGTAACACGCTGAGCACGATGCCTGCCACCGACGGTGTATACATCGAAAGCGGTTCTCTGACCGTGAACGCCACTCCGGCAACCACACTGACCCTGAATGCCTCAGCCGGAACACCTGGTGCTGCGGTGGATCTCACCACCAACACACCGGAATACTCTGACTGGAGCTATGGCGGCTATGTCCCTGCCGATGGTGTCTGCGATACCAGCGGTAAAGACTCCTGCCAGGATGCTCATAATCTGTATGAATCACTGACATGGTCCGTGACGAACCCCAGCACTGTAAACGCTGCTCAGATCAATGTGGGCGACGTGGTAATGGGACGCTACACCGCTGCCGGCGCAATTACAGCGTACGTGAAGATTGCATGGTCACCGTTCCCCTGCGGAACCGGAAACTCTGTCATCCTTCTCGACTACCCGCTGAATTTCGTGGCATGCCCGGATGAGAGCACTGTGCCGCCGGTATATTATGATGCCTATGAGTACTTCACGTACTTCCCGGCTCTGAACGGCCAGTGGTGGGCAGGCCTTGCGGTAACCAACGTAAGCTATTTCAATGAGAACTTTTTCTACAATTACAACGGTTTCCCCTGGTCGACTTTCCAGGTTGTGGATCAGGATGCGGACGTAACCCTCTACCTGATTGAAGCCGATGGTGACGTGTATATGGCGAATGTTGGTACACTGAAGAAATCCGGTATTCTGGTAACCCTGCTGTCTGACCCGTCATTTGCTCCGACGCCGCTTACCAAATCCGATACTGTTTTTGGCGATGAGCCCTTCTGGGTAGTTGCGAAAGCGACAGCAACCATTGCCAATACCAGTATTGCCATTGACGGCTTCGGTATGCTCGGTGATGGAAACCAGGGCCAGGGTACGCTGCCTCGGATTGACATCTGGAATTGGTGGGGTGGTAACGCATTTCAGAAAAAATAACACCTGAATTTTCAGGATAACGGAGGAGGGGGCATTCGCCCCCTCTTTTTGTTTACAAATTTAAAGCAACAACCAGGAGATGAGAATGACCGGGAGATGGTATAAAACAGCAGCAATTGTGGCAGGAATTCTCAGCATCATGACAGTGACGGCTTGCGTAGTACAGACAAGTCCCAGGGCGCTGGAAAAGCGGGTGACGGCTTTCTGGCATGCACGGCAGGCAGGAATGTATACCTTTACCTTCAACGGAAAACAGGTGGACTTGTACAATGATTTTCTTTCGGAAAAAACAAAGAAACAGGTAACCCAGCAGCAGTACTATGGGTTAATGAATTTGAAAGTTAAGAATCCCCGGATTGATGGGATTGTTTATGATAAGGATGGGAAGAAAGCAAGTGTCGCTATGGAATTTGATACAACATTTCAGCTGGCAAAGTTGAGAGGAATCAAAATCAAGCAGACATGGATTGTTGAAAAGGGGAAATGGGTATTGGATGACAATCCCATGCACAACCCTTTCAGGAGCCGGCAATGAAATATGTACATAGAGCAGGGTTTCTGACCCTGATTCTATTGATTTGTCTTTCTGCGTTTTCGGCAGAAACTACGTTTCGCGTCAAGGGGGAGAGCCTGACCCCTTTCGGGACCAGAATGTCTCTTGAGTGGAAGGTGAAAAGGGTTGAGGATAGCTACACTTTCCTGCTGAACAACCGGGAGAAGGCAGAAATGATACTCAAAGCAGGAAAAGTGGTGAAGATCAGGCGCCGTGTCCGGTATGCGGGGAAGGAAAAATGGATTGTACTGACAGACCCATTGCAGATTCGGCTGGAATTGAAATCCGGGTTTTACCCCTTTGCCGCGGTATTGAACTACAGTAAGAATGGGAGCAGAGAAACAATACTGTCGACTGGGCGGTTTGAGGTTGTTCGGAGTACAGTAAAGTGAAACGCACAGCTTTTATTATTTTGAGTGTCCTTGTGTTTCCGGCACTTCTCTTTGCCGGTCATGAAGAAGTTACGCTGGCAAAACCCTGGAATGGCTACTGGTGGCCAATGTTTGAAGGGATGCTGGCAACCGGAAAGGGATACCGGGAGCATCCGTCAACGCTGGAGAAATACGATGCGCGGTTCAGTTTTGACGGGAAAGCCACTGAATGGGAGCTGGAGAACCATTTCAGGCCGGATGGCGCGGCATGGAACGGTCATTGCAATGGCTGGGCGGCTGCCTCTGTATCTGAAGTAGAGCCCAAAGAAACGATCAATTCCGAAGGCTATACCTTTTACATCGGGGATTTGAAAGGGCTCTGGACCATGTACTACCAGGGGGCAACCGGTCCGATTTACCGGGGTGCCGATGATGGGACCATGGATCCCCTGACATTTCAGACAGAACTGCTGGCCTACCTCAGGGACAACAGTGTTCCCCTGTTGATGGACTCTGACGCGACTGAAGAAGTTTGGACATGGCCGATCTACGCCTACACAATGGACTGGACCGATGACGGGAATATACGGCATGTGACATTGCAGGTGCTGACCTCCACAGATGGGGTTTCACCAGATAATGTGAACACAGATTTCAAAACATTCAATTATACCTACGATCTTACACTTGAAGCCGGCGTACCGGCTTCCGGTGTCTGGACCGGCGATTCCGTAAGCTATCATCCAAATTTCTGCTGGTATCCCGAAGTGGTGGAATCCGGCAATCCCTACAGCAATCCATATGTGGCACACGATAAGGTTGCACAACTGGCTGGCGGCGTTTACAACGATACTGTGGATGATGGGAAGGAGCCCAATGATAGATTTGAGGATTCAGTGGCAATGCAAGGGGGGTTCATCGGTCGTGTTCTGAATGAGGATTGGTATGGGTTCGACATTGAGCCGGAAGAAAAGTTCACGATGAATTTGTACTGTAATAGTCGCCTGGCCAATTCAACAAATCCACCATTTTACGCTGAAATCTATGACGATACCGGGATTTATCTTGAAGATGTTGGATTTGAACAGGCCACTCGGTACCCCAACAGGACATTCACCGGAGTGGATTTTGTCAGTGAGTTCTTGAAGATTGATCCCATCGGAAATCATTTTTATGATGAAAACTATCAGTTTGGAGTGGAAGTACTGAGTCATACAACTGTGATTTCCCACACTATCCCAGGAGACAGCTATTGGGATAATTTTGTAGTGGCCGGTTTCTGGCCGGTTACGGAGAACAAGGCGGTTCGAAATGATAGTGACTACCGGGTTGTGGGCATTTCGGGAGAAAAAGGGTTTCCTCTGGATTCCGGGACGGAAACAATTGCCGGATTTGCGTTCAGGGAAGTGTCCTTGACGGGTGGCGAGAGCACACCGGACTGGATAAAGCTGAATTCTATGACGGACGAATATCAGGTGTACAGTTTTTACCTTTCCCAGGGGGAGGGATCCATGTCATTTATGTCGGGGGAAACTCCCGATAAGGAACTGATACTCTCCCATGTGCCTGTTGAAGTGGGATATTGGTGGTATGGCCTGGTGCTGGTAAATCCATCGAGATTCTATCCGGCAACGGTGGATGCCACCTTGTACGGGAATGATGGGGCCGAGCTGGCTGTTGTGAAGATTCAATTAAATCCCTACCAGAAAAGAGTAGGGCTGTTTGATTCATTTTTCCCGGGGGTTTCCCAGCAGGATGTGTCCTACATCCGATTCAAATCCAATGAACCCATTACCGCTTCTGCTTTGTACGGAACCCTGAATCATCGTGAACTTTCCTATGTTCCTGCAGTGGGACGTTCCGGGTGGATAGAGGCTGCGCCGGCAGAACAAGCAGGTGAAGAATTGTCTTTTTTTATTCCATATAACCTTCTTGGATATGGGGATGATGGATGGAACGGTGTGGTTTTTGTGGAACCGGATGATGATGCCGTGTCTGCAACCTTGCACTTTAAATGGATAATGGATGACAATTCATCGGTGACAAGCAGCCTCTTGATTGGGATGCATCATAAATGGGTCGGCGTGATGGAAGACTTGGCCCCGGCTGAGGTGGATCTTTCCCATCTTGCGCGAATTGGGGTGACGGTACGAAGCGGTCCGGTTACCGGATTTTATATGACAGGAAGCCACAGTAGGGGGACGCTGGTGTCTTTCCCTTTGCTCAAGTATTTTGACATAGCAGATGAGGTTTTCCCTGTGATTCAACGGGACGGACTGGAGACAATTGCCGTCTTTTATAATCAGAAGCCATATGCGGTGAATGAACTGCCTGTATTTGCTTATGATAGCGATGGCCAGCAGGTGGGAACGACCAAAAGGGTGGACATGAATGCTTTTGAACTGAAGAAGGTGAACCTGAAGGATATTTTTACAGCGGAAGAACTTTCGGAGATTAAGTCAATAGAGCTTTATACGGATTCTTTTGTGGTTCCGTACGTAATTTACGAAGACCCGGACGAGGTATATTGCGAAATTGTTCCGCCAACTTTGACCCATGGAGCAGAATAGTGCGAGTGAAGGTGCATGTGCGTGAGGGAGGGTAAAAAGTCAATTTCCTGTCTTTACGCAACCTTGCGTTCCGCTCAACCTTATCCTTGCTTTTTCATCAGAGTCCTGGATCCAGTTCAGGGTTGTCCAGTAACTTCTGCAGGTTTCGCATGTAGGGGCCTGCGGCAGCTGTATAGCGCTTGAATCCGGGAGTCCGGGATGCTTTCAGGAACTGGGACCATGATTCTTTGTATTTTTTCTGAGCGTAATAATATTCTCCCAGTTTGATCATTGGTTCTGTGAAATCCGAATTCAACCGGATTGCTTTTTTACAGAATTGAATTCCGGCTTTCGGGCGCCCCGATTGGAAAAAGAGCAGGCCTCTTCCGAATGCCAGCATAGCTCTCATATTGTTGTCCACAACCTGTTCTGATTTGAAGGTACGGGACTGTTTCCGGATATGCCATTGGATTTTCTCGATGGTGGCCTGAGCTGCGATGAGGTTTCCGTTATCCAGTTGAATCATCATCAGGGTCAGGGCGGCTTGTATCAGCCGTGGATTTGCCTGAAGGCTGCGGCTTAAATATTTTTCCGCCTGATCAAATTGTCCCTGGCTGTAATAAAGCTGGCCCAGCTGATTCAATAGTAAGGCTCTATTTTTCCCAACGACTTGAATTCCTTCTATGAGGGTCTGTTTTGCCTCCTGTTTTTTCCCGTTTCGCAGCAATAAACTGGCAAGAAGGCCGTAGGACTGGCTCCGCGGGCTGAGGAGAAGCGCTCTTTTGGCAAATGGGATAGCCTTGTCAATATTTCCCGCATCTTTTAAGGCAACAGCCAGGTTGTAATTGGGACGAGCCCGGTTTGGCGAGCAATGGACAGAGGATTTCCAGAGGGCAATGTTATTGCTGAAATCCATATTCCGGGTAAAGGTTCGTGCGGTGAACGAGAGAAGAAGGATTGCCAGGACAACGCGCCTTGAAGTCTCCTTTCGGATTAATACAGTGACAAGTTCAATTGCAATAATGGAGAAAAAAATGGCGCAGGCATAGAGGTTCCGTTCGCTCAAAGGGTCAATCATCCATCCGCCATGGCGAAGAATAAAGGAATTGGTAGGTGCAATCAATATCAGATAAGCGAGGTAGGAGAGGAAAGACAGGGGCAGTTTCTTTCTCAGGAAGAACAGTAAGAGGCCAAGCCCGAGAAGCAGGCTGATGGAAAGGAGGGCTATGGGATCTGTAAGGTGGCTGACGACAGGGAGGTCATGATCAATGTTCAACGCGTCTGGAAAGAGGAAGAGGCGAAGGGAGTACGCAACGGCGGTTGCATTTGTAGCCAGTGGTTTGCTGTCAAAATGGTGTATGTTTTGTACAATCATCCTGTGGATTCTGTTAAAGGGAGAAACAGGTACGACATAAGAGAGTAATAAAATGGCCATGATCGGAAGGAGTGCTGCGGCACTGACTTTGAATGCCGTTTTTGTGCTGACAGGGCGAACCCACAGGTAGATCAGGGGGTAAAATAGGACAAAGACAATGTAAACTTCTTTGAAGAGAATGGCAGTGATAAAGGCGGCCAGTGATCCGGTGAGGCGATAGAGCTGTTTCCTTCGGATGGGGGTTTCCAGTGATTTTAGAAAGATAAAACACCCCAATATGAAAAAGAGGCCTCCAATCCCGTTGTTTCTTCCCGAAATGTAAGAAACGGCTTCTGTTGCAAGGGGCGATACGAGGAAAAGCATGGACGCGGCCAACGCGAACCACCGGTTGTAGATGCCTTTCATCTCCAGAAGGTGGAGCAGAAACAAAAACAGAATAAACGCTGTTAAGATATGGCTGAGAAGATTGACAACCTTGTAACCGGCCGGATTGTTTCCCCACAATTTTTTTCCAAGATAGAATGAAAACCAGTAGAGGGGTCGCTGATTGCGGAACCCATTCCAATGGATTAAGGTGGAAAAGTTTTCTATGTTGGGATTGTTCTGAACGTAAAAACTATCATCAAAGATGAAATCGCCCTTTAATTCCGGTGCGTAAGTTGTGAAACCGATTGCCAGCATCACGAGAAACAGCAATGCCGGTTTGAATATCCAGGGTGTCTTTTCCTTTATTGTTTGTTTTTGTATTTTCTTAGCTGTCATTTCTGCGAAAACTCCTGTTCAATACGGGATGAAGGTCAGGTGACTTCATCTTTGAGGATCCGAAATCAGGCCGCGGGATTTCAAGTGCTCACGCATGGCGTCATTCACAGACTCTGTGAGGGATTGCAGAATTTCCGGGGTCACCTTCGGGTTGTTAAAGAATTCAAGCACTACTCCTGTATTGTCCAGATGTAGTTTTAATTCAATAATACGGTTGAGAACAGAGAGCGGGGTCAGCCGGGAATGGATAATGCGGGAGAGAATATCCGGAGAGGCGGATCTTGTTTCCACAAGGCCTTTCAACAGTTCTTCATCCCGGAAGATGATGCCCCAGAGCTCGCGGAAGATTTCCCCGTCGGTTTCCAGAATAATTGAGATTTTTCCATCCAGTGACAACTGCGAGAACTGATGGCTTAACTGAGAAAATGCCTGATTCTTTACCTCAACTGATTTGATTTTTTTGTCACGCAGAACATCCAGCAGTTCTTTCATGGTGTTCAGTTGGGAGGCAATGGCCAGTGCCTTGTTTCCGGGTAAGTTGGGGTTGTGAATCATTCTGTTCCGGATTCCATTGAGCTTGGCCCATCTGCTGTGGTCGAGAATCAGCAACTTTTCTGCACTCATGGTGTGAATTACACTCCCCAGCATGGTTTCAGTCAATGCGGGATTCTGCAGCAGATTCCGAAGAATGTTGAGATCCCGGTGTTGCAAAAGTACGGTGATTTCCTTTTCATCCTCAGAGGTTGCGGCGAGTTGAATCAATTGGCCCAAGGAGCTGGAGGAAAGCTTCTCTGTCTCCTCAAAAACCATTGAGACCGGTTTGCCTGAGGCGGATCGTTTCTGCGAAAAGTGGTAAAAGGCCTTGATTATGCTGAGAAGGGACGGCCATTTACGCTTTACCGCGACGGTGATGTATTGAAGTTCCAATTCCGGAACCTGTTTCAGTTTTTCGGCAATTTCAATGGCGGTGCTATTCCGTTCTCCGACGTTGTGTTTCAGTTTTGAAAGTTTTTCAAAAAGGTGGACGATTTCCTGGCTCATTAGAATTGCAGTTCGGATGTTTTCCGGTAAAGCTGGATTTTCGAGGAGTTGAGACCGTGTATCATCCTTAAAAAACCAGCGGGGAAAGTTATAGATTGCTTTCAAAGTTTCCGGATTTTCCAATTGAATTGCCGCCGCAAGGAGCTCTCCATCTGCCAGGTACCGGTTTTTTATGGCAGTTTCACAAACTTCGGGGTGTCCATCCCAGAGCAGTGCCTGAAGCTCTTTGGAGTCTGTGGAATTGCGGGCTTTCAGTAATTTTTCCTCAGCCGTCATCTCTGTAAAAGAGAATGACTGGTCTGAAAGGAAGAGCTCCTGATGGGTTCGTTCTATTCTCAGTTCAAAGGCTTCATCCGCTTCGTTGCATGGGCCGTATTGCACCTTTCCGGAAATGAGCATTTTCAGAAATTCACGGTCGGTTTCCCGAAGGCTGGTAATTTCGCTCCGGGCTTCTTTCATCAGTTCAGCTTTGGCGATATTTTCAGTAGCACCCATTTCCCTGAACATGTCAACGACACCCAGCACTTTGCGAAGGTAGTTTCCGAAGTTTGCAGGGATAACGTCGTTTTCACTCAACGCTTCTTTTATTTCTACAGTGTGATACCACTTGGGGCAGGAAACGATGAGGGACAGAAGAATCGGTGAAGATGAGAACTGGACAATTGTTTTCACAAATGAGAATTCTTTTTCATTGGGGTCCTGTTTGCGCATGGAGTTAAGTAGCAGAAAATAAGATTTTTCCTGTTCTGTCAATGCGTTTAATAGATTCATGTGACCCCTTTTAGAAAAAAAAGGCAGGATAAACCTGCCAATTGCAAGGAGGTATTTCTACCTGATATTTATCATAGTGCTCAATCACTTTTTTGTCAAGCATCTTTGCAGTTTTTGCAGTTTTGAGTCTTTGCAGTTTTGAGTGGGCATCAGGGGGGAAGAGTGCGAGTGAAAGTGCGAGTGCGCGAAAGAAGGGAGTTGGCTCTTTCCCTCTCATCTCATTCCTTTTTTTCCCATTTTCTGGCTCAACCTTAACCTCAACCTTGTCCCTCTCCGGTGAGTAGGGGTAAGAAAAATCAAAGAGTTGGCCATTCTCACTTCACCCATCACCCATCACCCATCACCCATCACCCATCACTCATCACTCATCACTCATCACTTCCCTTCCCGTCTCTTTTCAATTCAGCTCAGCAGTTTGTAGGAAGCAAGTTTGAGCAGGTTCCGTACGTAGAGTCCAATCTGCATCAGCAGGAAGCCGGCAACCATTAACCCGGTACCTGCATTTGTAAGAAATTGAACGCTGAGCCACGTAAAGAGCAGGAGAAAGGCCACGGATGCCAGCTGGTAAGCTGCGAAACCGAGGAAGAATTTACCTCGGATGGCAAGGCTGAATTTCGTTTTGTGATTCAAAATGGTTTTGAATCGGGCGTTTGTGTGCCAGAAGGAAAAGACGATTGAGAGAATAATGGCAATACTTCGGCTGACAAGCATCATGGTGACCGGCATGGCCTGGTTCGGTGAGTTTTGGGCTATGGAACCGGTGGTTTTTCCGGCGATAGCTGTAAGAATCAATAATGGAATGCTGTAAACGAGAAAAAGGATCAGAAAGCGGGGAAAATGCTGGGCGCTTTCATGCAGGAAGTGAGGGAAACCCGCGTATTTCCCTATAAGTGAATCAAAAATTCCGCCCATCAGGAAGATGCGAAGGAGAAAAAAGAAGAGAAAGGTTAAGATTAGAAATGTGCTGATGGCAAGGAGGCCACTCCCTTTTGCCAGTATCTCCGGGAAAAAATCAACGGTGAAAAACGTCCCGAAATAAGTTTTGGATGATGCGGCGTGGAACCAGGTTGTCAGTGGGATGAAAACGGCGAGAAAGAGGGCCAGTTCCTGCAGGTAGAGGATGGTGACCAGCCGGTGATCTTTTAGTACGGATTTTAATGCTTTCATTGAGCTGCCTCCTAAATGGAAAGGGAAGAAATGTTGAAAACCAGTTGAACAAGCTGGGAGACGAAAATTGCCAGTTTGGTCATGCTGCTGCCGGTTTGAGGTTCCAGGGTAATGGCATTGTTTTTTAGGGAAACGTCACAGGCGTACACCCGTTTCGGGTCGATGATGGCCATTTTCATGGCTGAAGTGCTGTCAAACTCAAACCGGTGCCATCCGTTTTTCCCATCCCAGGTGAAGCTTTTGGTGGAGCCGTCCTTCAGCCTGACTTCAATGGAAACAGGATATTGAAAGTCTCCACGGTTTTCGACTATGATTGTGTTCTGAAAATTCTTTTTGTCTTTGGTTTTTTTCTTATCCACCGGGGCGGCTTTAAAGTTCTTTAAACCAAGAAATGGCGGTGTTTGTCTGGAAACCGCTTTTGTGACAGCATAGTCAATTTTGTCCCGGGTGTAGAGCATTCTGCGGACAAAATCTTCCGCTTGATCCCCGGCGGTTTCTTTTACGACACCAAGAAAATCTTCCGGTGTGGGATGCCTGAATTTATATTTTGCAAAATAGGTGTGAAAAATCTGCAGAAATTTTTCTTTCCCCAGCATGTTCTCCAGAGTGCGAAAGTAAATAGTAGGTTTGTTGTAGCTCAGGTTGCTGTACCCGCCTCCGGCAGGGGAGAATTCCCATGCGGCTTTTCCGGGGAAATCCGGGCCTTTATATGAGCTGTACCCGATTCGGGCTTCATCAAAGCCGTCCATTTTAAGAAAGGGAAAATCCAGATCGTACTTGTAATGACGTTCCATTGCATAGGCGGTACCGAATGAATTCATCCCCTCGTCCATCCAGGCGTTTTCAAATTCATTGGAGGCCAGCATGCCATAAAAATAGTTGTGCCCGAATTCATGGACGATAACGGCTTCCGGAATCCGGACGCCGACAGGGGTAAGAGGGGACGGGAACATCCCGGTGACCAGCATCGGGTACTCCATCCCCCCGGCACCGGACGCCTGCATTGGCGGGTCCACAAGGGTGAACTTTTTGTACGGGTAATCTTCACCGCAGAGTTCTGCATAACCGGACAACGCGGCTTTCAGGGCCTCCATCTGCCGTTGTACAGTCCCTTCATGCCCCGGTGGGTACAGGAGAAAAAGTTTGACGTGTTTCCAGTTGTCAGTGGCGACTTTCCAGTGGTCCCAGGCGGTCCACGCGAAGTCATGGACATTGTCCACCGCAAAGGTCAGGGTTTTAGTGTTTTCTGCTGTTGTTTCTGACTTCAGGTAGCCGGTTGCCCCGACCACGTAGTTTTTGGGAACCGTCAGTGCGACGGTATAGTGGGCAAAGTCGGCAAAAAATTCACTTCTGTAGTGGAAGAGATGGCAGTTCCACCCCTTTTCCCCTTGGAAAACAGCAATTTTGGGGAACCACTGGCCTCCCATGAAAAAGCTTTTCCAGTAGCCGGTTCGGGCAAATACCCGAGGGAATTTTGTTTCAAACGTAATTTTCAAGGTAATGCTTTCACCGGGTGCCAGCGGTTTGCTTAGCCGGACAATTCCAATTGTTCTGTCAGGCCGGATTCTTTTGGAAATTTCATCCTTCCAGAACACGCCCAACGATTCAGGGTTCGGGAGATCGGAAATATAATGGAAGGCGCTCATGGCATCTTCACCATTCAGTTGAAGCGCGGAAATCTTGCAGTAGCCGAATCCTTTTACCTCTTTAACATCCATTCGGTTTCCCCGATGTTTTCCACCGGATTCCATTGCAAAGACGGAGCGGTTGTTGGAAAATCCATTCATGTAGAGGTGAAGCGGCAGAACATCCGTTGCGGTGTCGGTGGTATTTTGCCAGGTAATGGTTTCGGTTCCTGAAATCTTTTTCTCTTTCGGATTGAGTGTAATGGAGATGTTGTAATCAAGTGCCAAAGCAGGCAAACTTGTTACCAACAGGATCAGAAACAATTTTTTCATGAAATCCCCCCCCGGATTTTTTATAAAGATTCCTACGAATTTCCGGCCGCGAAAGTTTCATGGTGATGTCTGTTGTTTGCCCCTTGTTCAGGGTAGGAATATGGTACAATATTTGCAGAAATTAGAGGCATGGGGGCAGCTGTACCGGCTGGCCTTTTTCAGGAGGGAAACGATGAAAAAATTGGCAATTTTCTTGATTTTATTCATGATAGTCCCGGTTTTTGGCGCATACAAACTGGTTTTAACAAATGGTGCTGTGCTGGAGCTGGCCCAAAAACCGGATCTTTCGGGCAAGCAGGTGACGGCTGAGACGGTGAAGGGGAAACGGATAATTTTCCCTGCCCGTTTTGTAGACAGGGCTGCAACGAAACTCGTGAACCGGAAGAAACCGGAAGCGGATAAACAGGCCATTCCGGTTCAAAAAGTGGTTCCGGATGCAACAGAGAATGAAGTGCAGGTGCTGATAAAAAGGCCAGCACAATCGCATGCGCCATTGATAATCACGAATGAAACTCTGGAGAGAAAGGCTCAGCAGGCGGATACAGGTGAAACTGTCACTCCAGAGAAACCGGCTCGGGTTGAGAAAAATGAAGAAGGTGTGCCCAATATAACTGCTTTGGAGGAAGAGGGCGAGATGGCGCCCCAAGTGGATGACAGTGGGCATGGAGAAGACTACTGGCGGGGTAAGTTCCAGGAAAATCAGGCTGCACAGGCTGGCCTGGAAAAGGGACTGAAAAAAATGCAATTGAAACTGAATGCGATGGTGGGGCGTAAACTGCAGACAGATGATGAACTGGAAAAGAGAGCTTTGACAGGGAAAATCCAGGAGCTGCAGAAGAGAATTGATAAAGCAAAGGCTGAACTTTTGAAATTAAAAGAAGAGAAGGGTAAGCTGTTGGAAAAAGCCCGCACCTCGGGGGCACTGCCTGGGTGGTACCGCGATTATGAAGATTGAGGAGCTGAATGAGGGATTTTATGAAAAACTGCTGACCATCTGGGAAAAGTTAAATGCCTCTTTGGAGTTGGATTACATCCTGCGGAACGCCATGGCGTATCTTGAGGAGGTTCTGGAAGCGGAGAGAAGCTCTATATGGGAACTGGATGAGCAGAAAGAAGAGCTTTTCTTTCGCGTTTTCAGTGGAGGCGACAGGGATAAAGTTGAAGAAATCCGATTGAAAATTGGAGAAGGTGTCGCAGGTCACACCGCGATGACATCTGCCCCTGTTATCATTGAAGATGCTGAAAACTCCAGGCTATGGTCCGTTAAGGTGGACGAAAGGACACATTTTCAGACAAAATCCATTCTTTCTGTTCCACTCTTGTTCCGTGAGAAGGTGGTTGGAGTGGTTCAGTTGATTAACAAAAAGAACGGCGGTGTGTTCACGGGGCGTGACTTGCGTTCAGTAGAAATGATGTGCATTCCCATTGCAACGGCGCTGGTGAACGCCAAGCTGTTCAAGGAACTGGAGCAGACCTTTATGGAAACGGCACTTGCGCTGGCAGATGCAATTGAAAAGCGAGACAGATACACCGCAGGCCATACCCGTCGGGTGACTCGCTATGCAATGTGGATTGCGGAGGAAATCAATCTCCCGGCTGCGGAAAAAAAGTGGCTGGCCCTTTCCGGAATTCTCCATGATATCGGGAAAATTGGGATTCGGGACAATATCCTGAACAAGGATGGTCCACTGGGTAGTGGGGAATTTGAAACCATGAAACAGCATACTGTGTTTGGTGCTGAAATTGTGGAAAAGATACATTCATTGGGCAAAGTCGTGGGAGGAATTCTTTATCATCATGAAAAAATGGACGGAAGCGGATATCCAAAAGGCCTGAAAGGTGAGGAAATCCCGCTGTTTGCCCGAATCATTTCAGTTGCGGATACCTACGATGCCATGACAACAGATCGTCCATACCGGAAAGGGTTGAGCAGTGAGGAGGCAACTAAGGAATTGGAAAAGATGTCCGGAAGCCAGTTTGATCCCGACATGGTTGCAGCATTTCTAAGGCGAATTCCACGGGAGGTTCGGGATGCAAATTAAGGCGGTTGGTACTTCCGGCGGAAAAACAATTCGGAACTTACTGACAACTTTTCTGGTTGACAATACATTGGCTCTGGATTGCGGTTCTGTTTGTACAGGATTGACACTTTCTCAGCAACTTGAGATTAAAGACGTATTTGTCTCCCATGTCCATATGGACCATATTGGCGAATTGCCCTTGCTTGTGGACAATAAAGCACTGTATGGAAAAACCATAACCATTTTTGCCACTCAGACGACAATTCGCCATTTAAGAGAACATGTATTCAATGGTATTATCTGGCCTGATTTTGAAAAAATCCCTTCAGCTGATGAACCCGCACTGATTTACCGGCAGGTGGAGTATTTCGAAGAGGTTGAGGTAGGTGATTATCGTTTGACTCCATTACCGGTGAATCATATCAATGGCAGTGCCGGGTGTTTTATCCAGAAAGGTGATGTGGGATTTGCATATACCTCGGATACCGGCGAAACAGATGTGATCTGGGAATGGCTTGGAAAGCAGACCGCGTTGAAAGGGCTGGTGACCGAATGTTCATTTCCCGCAGACATGGAGAATCTGGCCGTCATCAGCCATCATTTATCCAGTCCCATGCTGGAAGGAGAGCTGACGAAACTCAAAAGCGATGCGGATATATTCATTTATCATCTTAAACCTCAGTTTGCGAACCGGATTCGTGAAGAAATCAAGGGATTAGATGTGCACATACTGACAGACGGTGAAGAAATTGTCCTCTGAATCTCTCAGTAGGAGCAGGAGTAGGGGGTGGAAAAACCAGGGAATTGACCTGCGCTGCGTTGCGCCGGATGTCAGATGTTGGGTGTTAGATGATAGGTTACTGAAAAATCAGGGAATTGATCACTCACATCTTTTCCGAGCTCATCACTCTTTATTTCTTTTCCCAGCTCGTCACTCATCACCCATTACCCATCACTTCCCCGCCTTACCCCAACCCCAACTCAACCTGCCATGAAGGGGTTTATCCTTGCCGCGGGGCTGGGTACAAGGCTTTTGCCCATTACCAGTCACATTCCCAAAGCACTGATTCCATTGGTTGACCGTCCGCTATCTGATTACGGCCTGGGAATCCTGAAGCAGGCTGGGGCAAGAGAAATCGGAATTAATGCCCATCACCTTGCGGCACAGATTATTTCTTATGGCGAAGCAAGAAACCTGTTTGTATTTGAGGAACCGGAAATTCTGGGAACCGGGGGATATCTCCGGGCACTGGGTGCATTTTTTAATGAAAATATGCTGGTTGTGAACGGAGATGCGGTGTTTTTCGGTGACGAGGGATTTACCAGTCGGCTGGTGGAGCGGCACAAAAACAGTGCGAACCTGATTACACTGGTGGTAATGCGGCGCCCGAATTCTTCAAATGTTACGGGGATCGAGCTGGAAAGGGGACAGGTGACAGTGCTGGGTTCCGGCGAGTTTTTCTTTACCGGCTGCCAGATACTGTCCCCTGAAATTCTATCTATGGTGAAAACCCCATCCATCGTCCCCTTATACCGGGAGCTGATTTCGGCGGGAAAACTGGGTGCGGAAATCTTTTCAGGGGATTGGTTTGACTGTGGGACAAGGGCAGGGCTTCTTGCTGCGCACCGTTTCGTAAGTGGTAAAGAAAGATTCATTTATCCTGGTGCCAGGGTGGAACCCGGTGCCTGGATTCACAACAGTGTTGTCTACAGTGGGGGCATTGTTGGAGCCGAGGCTGATTTGGTTGACAGTGTTTTGTTCAAGGGGGTCGTTGGCTCCGGAAAACGGGTAGAGGGGGAAATACTGGCATGAAGCCGAGGGAACGATTGCTTGAGTTGGGGCCTGAAGCCCTGACTGATGGCGAACTTGTGGCGATTTTGATGCGAACCGGGACAAGGGGGAAGGGGGTTGTGGAACTGGCGGAGGAACTGGTGAATGAGTCCGGTGGTCTGTCGGAACTATTTGACAGGGGGGTGGAGAGCCTTCTCATGGTCAAGGGCCTGGGGAAGGCCAAAGTTGCCACGCTGGCCGCGGTGATGGAGCTTTCCCGCCGTTATTATGAGAGTCAACTAAAACTCAGGGAAAACCGTTTCACTTCCCCGAAAGATGTCCACACCTTTCTCAAGGGCCGGGTGCTCACTGATGGAAGTGAGCGTTTTTATGTGCTGTTTCTGGATTCCCAGGGTGCATTGATTGAATTTGAACAGATGTTTCGAGGGAACCATAGTGCGGCTCCGGTATTTATTTCCGAGATTATGAAAAAAGCGTTGAAATTAGAAGCTGCGTCCATTATCGTGGCGCACAATCATCCCTCCGGAAATCTTGCCCCCAGCCGGGAGGATCTGCTGGTTACAAAGAAACTGAACCAGGCGTGCAAGCTGATGGAGCTGGCGCTTCGGGACCATTTGATTTTTTCTCCGGTGGAGTTTGTTTCCCTCGCTGAGCGGGGAGAGCTTGGAGGTTGATATATGGGTGAAGGGCAAATTGAAGCCCCTGTCGGCTATACGAAACTGAAAGGAGATGCTTCCAGCCGGTCATATTTCAGGGGCAGAGGGCATATCCTTGTGAAATATCCTGCTGATTCAGGAGAATCTTTTGACAATTACCTGTTCTGGACAGAGCGCTATCTCAGGGCGGGAATCCCAGTACCGAAGATTCTCCGGTATGACAAAAAACGAATGGAAATGCAGCTGGAGGATTGGGGTGATACAGACGGGGTTACCTGGTTTCACCAACTGAGCCGTCCAGATGAAAGAACCGCCTTTGTCCGCTGTGTGTATGAGTATATCCCTTTGATTCAAGGGCTTTCAGCTTATGAGCCTGATCAGAAACGAATCAATCTGAAATGGGAACTGGATTTCTTTCTGAAACATGCGCGGGACACGATTTTCAACAATCTTGATATTGCCTGGCTGGAATTCCTATGCAGGGAAATTATCCATGTGCTGGAAAACGGGAGATGGGTGTTGTCCCACCGGGACTATCATTTTCGTAACGTTCTGGTTAAAAACGGGGGGGGCTGTATCATTGATTTTCAGGACACCCGTCTTGCGCCGGAATTTTATGACATCGTTTCCCTTCTCTTTGATAACTATTTAGACCTGAAAGGCATTGCAGCCGGGATAGAACCCGAATTGGATGCTCCAGAACTTCGTTGGGCCGCATTGCAGCGAAACTTGAAAGCGCTTGGGACTTTTGCCTGGTTTGGCTACAAGCAGGGAAAAGACTGGTTTCGGGAATCCGTACCTCTGGCCATGCGCCATGTGTTATCCCATCTCAATGCACTTGGCTTGGAAGCAGAAGCAGAAAAATGGCAAAAACTGATGGAATCCAGTCTCTTCCCCGATCAAAAACAAGAGTGAATATGTGTGTGTGAGCGGGTATCAGGGAAATGCCTTGTTCTCTGTTTTTCCTGAAACTCACCTGGCCGCAACCTCAACCCTGCCTTCTCCTCAGACTGTCCCGTTCCGGTCAGAACTGAACACATACGCCACAGGTGCACAGAAACTGCATCAGTACTCGCACCTGGCAATTTTGCTGTCCCTTGAACAGCCCTGTTCGGCACCTGGGCCCTTAATTCGATTTCTTTTCCTCTGCGCGAAGGAAGTGCCGGCTTATTTCAGTAGTTTCGTGGCATCCTTGGCGAAGTAGGTGAGAATGAGGTCTGCCCCGGCCCTCTTGATGCAGAGCAGCATCTCCATCATGGCGTTTTCCCGGTCAATCCAGCCCATTTTCGCCGCCGCGTTGACCATGGCATATTCCCCGCTGACGTTGTATGCGGCAACCGGCAGCACGGTGTTTCGCTTCACGTCGCTGATGATGTCAAGGTAGGGCATAGCGGGCTTCACCATGACAATGTCGGCATTTTCTTGTACATCCAGCATCACTTCTTTCATCGCTTCCCGGCGGTTTGCCGGATCCATCTGGTAGCTTTTTCGATCCCCGAACTGGGGTGGTGACTGGGCTGCGTCCCGGAAGGGGCCGTAGAAAGCTGATGCGTATTTTGCCGCGTATGACATGATGGGGATGTGGGGAAATCCTTTTTCATCCAGTGCCCGGCGAATCCGTCCGATCCGGCCGTCCATCATATCGGAGGGTGCCACCATATCCGCCCCGGCTCTGGCGTGGCTCACCGCTTCCCGTGCCAGCAGTTCGAGGGTTTTGTCATTGTGGACATCACCGTCTTCCACCAGGCCGCAGTGGCCGTGGGAGGTGTATTCGCACATGCAGACGTCGGTAATGACATAGAGTTGATCTGTCAGTTCCTTGATGCGGCGAATTCCCCGCTGAATAATTCCCTCTTCCGCGTATGCCTCTGTTCCCAGCTCGTCTTTGTGTTCCGGAATACCAAACAGGATTATGGATTTAATGCCCAGTTCCACCAGTTCATTGACTTCTTCCTCAATCCGGTCCACGGAGTACTGGAATGTTCCCGCCATGGAAGGGATCGGGTTCTTCACATTTTCACCATCAATAAGAAACAGCGGGTAAATAAAATCGTTGGGTGACAGGGTGGTTTCCCGAACCATGTCACGAATTAAACCGTTTCGGCGCAAGCGCCGGGCTCTCAATTCCGGAAATTTCATATTATCCTCCTGTTTTTAAAAGACAAACACTTTATGAATTCTCAAGTTTTTTCTGACAATACCGTACCGCATCCGCCATGGTAAAACGGGGTGGAACCGAACACGAAAGCCCGGCTTTCACGATGGTTTTTTCCGTCACGTCCCCGATGGCCACCAGCGTTTTGTCGAGAAGTATGCCCTTACCCCATTTCTCCACAAAACAACTGAAGCAGGACGGGCTGGCAAAAACCACGCCCCGAAATTCTCCGGCGGGAAGTACATTGTCCGCGCAGAGAGTTCGGTATACCACCAGTTTCTTAAAAAAAATTCCCTTCTTTGCAAAAGAAGCGGGTGGCTGAAAGGTGGAGCGGTCTGATGTGGGAAATAAAATTCCCCGGGCATTCGGAAATTGTGCCAGAAATTCCCCCGGCCAGTAGGTGGAGGAATATCGAGACGGCACGAATTTCACTTCCAGGCCTCCCTTTCGGGCAGTTTCTGCCGTCCTTTCTCCGACGCAGCCGATCTGAATTCCCCGGAGTAATTCCCTGGATACAGTATCCAGAAAAAACCGCACTCCCCGGCTGCTTCCAAAGAAAATCCAGTCAAATCCGATTTCGGGTAAGCTAATCGGAACCGCCTCAAACCGGATGAGTTCAAGGGGCACAATGTTGCTGTGATTTTCATTCAAGCGGGACAGACTTTCTTTTGAACCCACAGCCAGTATTCTGCTCATAGTTTCATTGTACCAGAATCACATTCGACTGGTGTATGGCCTGTTTTACAACTTATGCAAATTGACTTATAATGCCAGTAAGCCTGAATGTTTTGTTTGCGTTTTCGGGCTTTTGAATGGCGGAATAAACCGGCAGTTTGCCAAAATGAGGTCAAAATGTGTGGGATTGTGTGTTACGCGGGCCGTCAAAATGCGGCACCGATTCTTCTTGAAGGATTGAAGCGCCTGGAATACCGGGGATATGATTCTGCCGGTATTGCCATTGTGGACAGTGAAAGGAAAACTGCCCACGTCGTAAAGTCGGTGGGGAAGGTTGCGGAACTGGAAAAAAAGCTCAATCTGAGAGAGTTACCCGGTAGCTGTGGTATTGCCCACACAAGATGGGCGACCCATGGAAAACCCACGGAAGAAAACGCACATCCCCACACCGACTGCAGCGGTGACATTATGTTGATTCATAATGGCATTATTGAAAACTATGCTGAGCTGAAAGAAGAACTCAGCGGAAAAGGCCACAAATTCCGTTCTGAAACAGATACTGAAGTGCTTGCGCATCTCGTTGAAGAATACCTGAAAGAAACGGAACAACCGGATCTTCCGGAAGCTGTACGAAAGGCGCTGGGCCGGGTTTCCGGTACCTTCGGGATTGCGGTTCTGCACCGGAATATTCCCGACAAAATCGTAGTGGCACGGAGGGGCAGCCCCCTTATTATCGGGGTTGGCCAGGACGAATTTCTTGCCGCTTCCGACATCAATGCCTTTATCCGCCATACCAACAAGGTTATTTATCTCAACGATGACGAAATGGCAATCCTGAATTCCACCAACATTACCATTACAGATTTGAACCTGAATAAAATCGACAAGGAACTGGAAACGGTGGACTGGGAAGTTCTTGAAAGTGAAAAGAAAGGCTACAAACATTTCATGCTGAAAGAGATTTTCGAACAGCCGGAGACAGTCCGGAACGCCATCCGGGGACGCATCATTGAAAGTGAAGGGATTTCAAAGCTTGGGGGCCTTGATTCGGTGCTGAACCGCCTGAAAAATCTGCAGCGGATGGTGTTTATTTCCTGCGGGACATCTTATTATGCGGGCCTTTACGCCAAATACCTCTTTGAGATGTTGACTGATCTGGATGTAAACGTGGATTTCGCATCGGAATTTCGTTACCGCAACCTCAGAATTGACGAGAATACATGTGTCGTGGCAATTTCCCAATCCGGAGAAACAGCTGATACGCTGGCAGCTCTCAGAGAATCAAGGCGAAAAGGCGCGCTGACGCTGGGACTGGTTAATGTAGTGGGATCCACAATCTCCAAGGAAACCGATGCCGGGGTGTACAACCATGCCGGGCCGGAAATCGGTGTTGCATCCACCAAGATTTTCGTTTCCCAATGCACAATTCTGGCGCTGATGGCCCTCCTTGTCGGTCGAAGCCATCACCTCTCCATCAACGAAGGCATTCGCATTATCCAGGAACTGAAGAAAATCCCGGATTACATTAAAGAGGTGCTGAATCAGAACGAAGGCATTCGTGAACTGGCTTCACAGTTTCTAAACTACCATGATTTTCTCTTCCTGGGCCGGAATTTGAACTACCCCATTGCCATGGAAGGGGCGTTAAAGCTGAAAGAAATATCCTATGTTCATGCCGAGGGCTACCCTGCGGGAGAAATGAAACATGGCCCTATCTCGCTGATTGATTCTCATTTCCCCACAGTTGCCATTGCTACGCAGGATTACTCCTATGACAAAATGTCCAACAATATTCAGGAAATTAAGGCCCGAAACGGCAGGGTTCTTGCCATTGCAACAAAAGGCGATACGGCCCTGTCCAACATGGTGGACGACGTGATTTACGTACCACGGACCGTCGAAGTTCTGCAGCCTATTATCAACGTCATCCCACTGCAGTTATTTGCATACCATGTGGCAGATTTGAAAGGCCGGGACGTGGACAAGCCCCGTAACCTTGCCAAGAGCGTAACAGTGGAATAAGAAAATAAGCAATCGTATCTGTATCATCTTTCAACTTCTTTCTGGAAAAACCGGATGGCACTCTATGTTAATTGCTACGGGGTAACTCTGAGAGTTTATTTCTGACAATTTCAGAACGTATGTAAATCATGGAATAAGAAGAGAAGGATGCTCACCGCAGAGGCCGCCGAGTACGCCGAGGGGGAGGAGAAAGACGGGGGAAGGGAAAAGAAGAGAATTTAACACAAGGGCACAAAGCCACAACATTAAGAAAAGAAAGAGCTAATGTTTAGAGGAGCGGGAAACAGCCAATTCCTGCCACCTATCTCACCTGCCCGACTCGGCTTGTTTCTTATACCCCTTTCCCCACTCAACCTCAACCTTGCCTTCTACTCAACCTGGTCTTTCTCTTCCCTTCCCCTCAGCGGTCTTTGCGATCTCTGCGGTTAGTCTGGTGTCTGTTTCTGCTGTTTCCATTTCCAAATTTCAAATATGTTTGCTTAGAACTCTATGTTAATGAAATCTTGCCCAGAATCTGCTGAGATGTGGCACCTGTAACGGCTGGGATAGAAGAGGGCAGGGCCTTCATTGTCCGATAGCCCATCAGCGCAAATCCCATTGCCTCCTTGAAATCCGGGTCAATCCCATATTTCTCAGAGGAATTCACTTCCAGTTCGGGTAAATAATCCTTCAGTTTCTCCATGAAAAAACGGTTCCGTACCCCACCTCCGGAAACAATAAGTTCTGTCGGAAAATCATCTGCCGGGACAAAACGTCGCAACGCAGCTGCAATGCTTTTCGGCGTCAGGCAGGAGATAGTGGCCAGCATATCCTCAAAAGGAACATCCCGCCCCAGCTCCAAGAGGAAATCAAGAAATTTCTCATCAAAATATTCCCGCCCCGTGGCTTTTGGTGGCAATTGATCAAAATAACGGTCATCCATGGCCCGGTCCAGAATTTCATCATGGACCCTGCCCCGGAAAGCATTTTCCCCGTTGGTATCAAAGTGCTGACCTTTGCCAATGAGGCGGGCAATTGCAAGGTCAGAGAGACAATTCCCCGGCCCTGTATCAAAGGCAATTGGTTCGGACTCACCGGCGGGGAGAACCGTGATATTTGCAATTCCCCCTATGTTGAGACAGCAGATACTGTGTTTTCTCTCGCTGAAGAGAAGGGAGTCCAGCAGGGGAATCAACGGGGCACCAACGCCCCCTGCCGCCATGTCCCGCCGTCTGAAGTCAGACACCACCGGGATTCCTGTTCTTGCTGCAATGACATCCCCATCCCCTATCTGAAGAGTGGAGGCGGTAGAATGTTTAAATTGTGCTTTCTTGTCAGGATAATGGCCGATTGTCTGGCCATGGGAGCCAATGAGGAGAATGTCCTTTGCTTTCATGCCCGTTTCTGTGAGCAATGCCTTTACTACATCTGCCAGTAAGTGTCCCATAAGGACATCCATTCTGGCCAGTGCTTCCTTGTTTACCATTTCCCGGTGGGCAAGGGCGGCCAGTTGCTCCCGGAGCGAATCGGAAAAAGGCCGGGTGATTCCGTGGATGAATTGAACCTTGTTTCCGTCAGCCTGGACATTTACCAGCGCTCCGTCGATGCCATCCAGTGATGTTCCTGACATGAGGCCAATACACCTGTTCATTTATCCTCCAATGAAAAATCCTCATCTCATTGTAAAGAATCTTCCACCCTGAAGCAAGGAAACGCCGGGCGGGATTCAACATTCGGCGCATTGCGCCGCAAAAGACCCACTCTTTCCTCATTTTCTGATACAATTAACGGCTGAAAAACAAATACGGATGAAAGGCCGATTACCGGGCCGGAACGTCCGATTTTTGGGGGCGATATGGCAATCAAGGCAGTGAAGGGAACAAGGGACATTCTGGCCCCGGAAATCCGAAACTGGACGGAATACGAGGAGAGGGCACGGAAGCTGTTCAGGCGCTATGGTTTTGAAGAGATTCGTACACCGATTTTTGAATATACCGAGGTATTTTCGAGGGGTATCGGCGAAGATACCGATATTGTTCATAAGGAAATGTATACCTTTGCGGACCGGAAGGGGCGGAGCATCACACTTCGCCCGGAGAATACCGCTTCGGTTGTTAGAAGCTACATTGAGCACCGGATGGACCTGCAGGCCAGGGTAAAGCGGCTTTTTTATATCGGCCCCATGTTCCGATATGAACGGCCCCAGAAAGGGCGCTATCGCCAGTTCTACCAGACCGGGGCAGAGGTGTTCGGCAGTTCAAGCCCTCTTGTGGATGCGGATACCATTGAAATGGTAGTGCGCCTTCTCAGGGAGCTGGGGCTTACCGGCCTTCGGGTGGATATCAATTCGGTGGGCTGCAAAGAGTGCCGCCCCGATTACCGGGCGGCGCTGCAGGGTTATCTTTCCGGCCACCGGGAAGCGCTGTGCGAAGACTGCCGGCGCCGGATGGAAACCAACCCCCTCCGCGTACTGGACTGCAAGGTGCAAGGATGTCGAACGGTGGTGGCGGATGCCCCGTCTATTCAGGATCATCTTTGCGGCGGTTGCCGGAGCCACCAGGAGCAGGTCTTTCATTTCCTCGATATGCTGGGGGTGAGCTACCGGCTTTCCACCGGCCTGGTTCGGGGCCTGGATTACTACACCCGCACGGTTTTTGAGGTGATTTCCGAGGGCCTCGGTGCCCAGAATGCGATTCTCGGGGGCGGCCGTTACGATAACCTCGTGAAGGAATTGGGCGGCCCGGATGTACCGGCCTTCGGCTGGGCGCTGGGAATGGACCGTCTGATGATGGTTCTGGGAGACCGGAAACTCTACGATGAAGAAGCGACCTTTTATGTTCTCCCGGTTGGGAATGAGCTGACCTACGCCGTTGAAACTGCCGCAGCCCTGAAAAACGGGGGGTATCACGCGGTTGTATTGGCGGAGGCGGTTTCGTTGAAATCCGGCTTGAAACAGGTGAACCGGGCGGGGGGCCGTTTTGTGCTTCTGGCAGGTGAATCGGAAAAGGAAAAAGAAATTCTCATCCTCCGGGATATGAAAAACAGCACGCAACGGGAAATTTTCGCACGGAACCTGCAAAAGGAGATAAAAAATGAAATTGCAAAATAGAACCCACACCTGCGGGGAATTGACCCGCCATCAGGTGGATGAAACCGTCATGTTGGACGGCTGGATCAACAGTCACCGGGACTTGGGCTCGCTGGTCTTTCTCGATTTGCGGGACCGATGGGGCATTACCCAGGTAACCTTCAACGAAGATGACACTGCCCCGAACGTGTTTCAGCGGGCAAAAGCGCTTCGGGACTGGGACGTGATCCGGGTTACGGGAAAAGTGAGGCCCCGGCCGTCCAATATGGTGAACCGGGCAATGAAGACCGGTGAAATTGAGGTAGAAGCAAACAGTGTAACCCTGTTGAACAAGACAGAGCCCCTGCCCATTAATATTGATGAAGCGGCCACCGTTTCCGAGGACCTGCGGCTGAAGTACCGCTACCTGGACCTGCGCCGCCGTTCACTGCAGGACGCGCTGATGCTGCGCCACCGCCTGGCAATGGCAACCCGTAATTACCTGGATAAGCTCGGATTTATGGAGGTGGAAACGCCCTTTCTGACCCGTTCCACGCCGGAAGGGGCGAGGGACTATGTGGTGCCGTCAAGGGTACAGCGGGGCCGGTTTTTCGCCCTGCCCCAGTCACCCCAGCTTTTCAAGCAGCTCCTTATGGTGGCGGGATTTGACCGCTACTTCCAGTTTGTCAAATGCTTCCGGGACGAAGACCTCAGGGCTGACCGCCAGCCGGAATTCACCCAGATTGACATGGAATTGTCCTTTGTTACCGAAGAAGACATCTTCTCCATTGTGGAGGGGATGATGGTGGAAATGGGAAAGGTGGGTGGGATTGCTGTGAAAACACCATTTCCCAGAATGGGCTACCGGGAAGCCATGAGCCTTTATGGCTCCGACAAGCCGGACATTCGTTTTGGCATGGAACTTAAAGACATCAAACCCCTGGTTACGGGTGCCGGATTCAAAGTTTTTGACTCTGTTTCTGAAAACGGCGGCGAAATTCGCGCCATTCTGGTCAAAGACGGTGCCGCTTACTCCCGGAAACAGATTTCCGACCTGGAAACCATTGCGAAATCTTACGGCGCCAAGGGGCTGGCATGGATAAAAAGCACTGCTGACGGCCTGGCGTCCCCCATCCTGAAATTCATTGGGGAGGACCGGGCAAATGCCGTTTTTGAGGCACTTGAAGGCGGAACCGGAGACCTTGCCCTCATTGTGGCGGACAATTTTGAAATCACTTGCACTGCTCTCGGTGCCCTTCGAAGCCATTTGGGCCGGGCACTGGGCCTGATTCCGGAAAAAACCTTTGCTTTTGTGTGGGTAACCGACTTTCCCATGTTTGAATGGGACGAAGAGGAAAAGCGATACACCGCCGTTCACCATCCCTTCACGGCTCCAAAGGAAGACCAGCTCCACCTGTTGGATGAAAATCCGGTAAAAATGGAAGCCCGGGCCTACGACATTGCCCTCAACGGTTTTGAAATCGGTGGCGGCAGCATCCGGACTCACGACATGGAAGTTCAGAAAAAAGTATTTGAAACCATTGGCATCTCGGAAGAAGAGGCGGAAGCGAAATTCGGCTTCCTCCTCTCTGCCCTGAAGCTGGGTGCGCCGCCCCATGGCGGAATTGCCTTCGGCTTTGACAGGATTGCCATGATATTTTCCCAGGCCGACTCCATCCGGGAGGTCATCGCCTTTCCCAAAACCACCAGTGCCGGCTGCCTGTTGACCGGTTCTCCTTCCGCCATTGATGAGAAGCAGCTGAAAGAACTGGGGCTCAAGGTGGAGGAATAAATGAAATGTGGGCACATACGGGCTCTATTGTCCCTGTTCTTTGTCCTGTCAGCTGTTTCAGGAACAGTCATTGCGCAGAACCGGAGCACTGACATGCCGCCCCGGGTAAAAAACGCAATCCTGAAACTGAAGACCCGGTTCGGCCTGAAGCCGGGGGATGCTGCAGTGGTGGTGGACCCTGAGCTGCAGCGTCTCTATGTGGTTCGGGACGGGAAGATTGAAAGCACATACCCGGTATCCACCGCCCTGAAGGGGCTGGGAAACCGGAACGGAAGCTACCAGACCCCCACCGGTACCCATCGGGTCTGCCAAAAATATGGGAAAGACGCTCCCATCGGTACCATCTTCCGCGCCAGAAGGGACACGGGTAAAATCGCGAAAATCTACACCGACAAAACCGACACTCCCAAAGACTACGTTATCACCCGGATTCTCCGGCTTGAAGGGCTGGAAAAAGGTATAAACAAAGGCCGGGGAATCGACTCCTACCGCCGTCTCATCTACATTCACGGCACTCCGGAAGAGGGCCTCATCGGCACCCCCGCCTCTCACGGGTGCATCCGGATGAAAAATGCCGACGTAATTGCACTGTTCGATACTGTTCCTGTCGGCACACTGGTGGAGATTCTTGGTCAGGTGCCGCACCTGCGCAGTGACCTGTAATTCGTGATTTGTGGCTTGTTGGGAAACCGGCAGAGCACTGTGTGGATGCTGAATCAAAGATGCGAATTTCAATTGGGGGGCCGGGCGCGGTGTGGCGATGAAAATATACAGGAAAAAGGGGACAAGAAAATTGGTAGTGCATCTTAAGAATTACCTGCGTAGCCTTTTGAAGAAACATCTTGCCATGCACACCAAACCGGGTACGTGCAATGGTCCCGAATGGGGCCTCATTCCAAAGGCCTGCAATTGAACAAAAACATAAATAAACTGAATGAACACAAGATAATTGTCATCGGGGGCGGGGCGGCCGGACTCATGGCGGCGGGACGGGCAGCGGAGTGCGGCGCCCAGGTACTGATAGTTGAGAAAATGAAACAGGTTGCCCGCAAACTGTGTATCACCGGGAAAGGCCGCTGCAATATTACCAATACAGCGGAAATGGGGGTATTCATAGATCATTTTCCCGTAACCGGCCAGTTTCTTCGTCCGGCGTTTTCCACTTTGTTCAATAAAGGCCTCGTATCGTTTTTTGAAGACAATGGGCTGAAGTGCGTGACGGAACGGGGTGGCCGGGTTTTCCCGGCCAGCGGGAAGGCACCGGATGTCAAAGCGTCCCTGATGCGTTGGCTTCGTTCGTTGGGCGTAACGATTCGAACTGATGTGGCAGTTTCCAGGCTGTTGACAGAAAATGGCCGAGTGGCCGGGGTCATTGCGGGGGGACAGTCCATCATTGCAGATGCGGTGATTCTGGCGACCGGTGGAAAATCCTATCCAGCTACGGGGTCTACCGGTGACGGTTACCGCCTTGCTAAAGCAGTGGGCCATCGGATCGTACCGCTGCGGCCGGCTCTGGTTCCATTGGAAACTGCAGGGCGGTTCACAGGCCGGATGAATGATCTCAACCTGCGAAATATTCAGGTGGACCTGATTGTGGACGGAAAGCAAAAGAGCCGCCAGTTCGGTGAACTGGTGTTCGCGTCATTTGGTGTCACCGGCCCGACCATTCTGACATTGAGTACACTGGCGGTTGACGCGCTGGATGCAGGCCGCAAAGTGGCCCTGTTGCTGGACTTGAAGCCCGCACTGGACGAGCAAAAACTGGATGCCCGCTTAGTCCGGGATTTTACGAAACGGTCGCATGAGCCAATGAGCAGTGTTCTCCGTGGCCTCCTGCCCAGGCCGCTGGTTCCGGTTTGTCTGGGGATGACGCATATTCGACGGGAGCGGAAACCATCTGAAATGAAAGTTGAAGAACGCCGTCGCCTTGGGAACTGGCTTAAAAACTTCCCCCTGGAAGTAACGGGATATCGGCCTTTCTCTGAGGCCATTGTGACTGCGGGGGGTATTGATATCGGCGAAGTAGATCCACGGACCATGGAATCCCGCAAGGTGGCGGGGCTGTACCTCGCTGGTGAGGTGTTGGACATCCAGGGCGATACCGGCGGCTATAATCTCCAGGCGGCGTTTTCCACCGGCTGGCTGGCCGGCGAATCTGCGGCAAGAAGCGAGAAAAAAAGCTGAAAGTGAAGAACAGACAAAACTCGGGCAGCGTGGGAGAACCCGCACTGCCGACTTCGCCGGCAGTACGGAACTTTCCCCGAAGCGCTTCTTATGAGCAAGCTCAACGCTTCGCTTTGCGGAAAGTTCCTATTTCAAAAACGCGGTTTTTGAAATGCGGGTTCCTTGTGGCACGTTGACAGTAGTTATTGCCCCCCTCCTCCTTCCAGATTGACGCTCAAGTCCCGGGCCATCTGCGCGCGTTCACTCCCTCCATTTCTCGTCGCGTACCGACGTACTGCTCCTCCTGCATTCCGAAAGCGAACGCACACATCTGGCCCAATCCGTCGCATCCCA
>QMQE01000004.1 GCA_003650445.1 Acidobacteriota bacterium
ATGATTTTTACGATGATTAATACAACATCCCCAACAACGCACCCGCACATGTAATAAATTTATACCACAGTTTACTGGATGGTTCTACACGATTCTGCCCCAATGTGAAGGATAATGCAACAATTGTTGCACATTTTAACAATATGCAAGTTTGCGCATGTTCTGATATTTGGTATAGTATTGTCAAGATAACTCGCCGGGGCCTTCCGGCAAAATCTTGAAAGGGAGGGGAAATGAAATCAATACTTGGAATCCTGTTGATTCTGGCCATGCTGTCAGGGTGCAACCATTCAACTGCACCGGCACCGACCCGGGAAATCGTAACAACCATTCCAGGCTTCAGCTTTGCTAAGATTTCCCCCGGCACTTTCCAGATGGGCAGTTCAAGGGTGGATCGGGAAAAGGCGGATGATGAGTTGCCCCGCCATACAGTCCGGATCAGCTATGGTTTTTGCATGGGGAAAACCGAGGTAACGGTGGGACAATACCGGAAATTTGCCTTGGAAACGGGGCATGAATTGCCGGAAGAGATAAAAAACGCCGCCGATTCGTTTCCTGCAACGGGAATCAGTTGGCAGGACACTCAGGATTTTATCAGCTGGCTCAATCAAAAAGATCCCCGTCATCAGTATCGTTTGCCCAGTGAGGCGGAATGGGAATACGCCTGCCGGGCGGGAAGTTCCGGGCCGCGGTTTTTCAGCGACGGGACAAGTCGGCTGGATCAGTATGCCTGGTACTGGAATAATTCAGAAAAACACAGCCATCCGGTTGGAAAACTCAGGCCAAATCTCTGGGGCCTCTATGACATGTATGGGAATGTGTACGAATGGGTGAATGACTGGTATAATGAAACATACTATCAGGAATCACCCGAAACGGATCCAAAGGGTCCAGAAAGCGGCAGCGCGAAGGTGTACAGAGGTGGTGGATGGTCCTGCAATCCCGATTATTGCCGTTCGTCATTTCGCAATTACGGGCCGCCTGACAAAAAGAGCGCAAGCGTGGGGTTCCGCCTTGTGATGGAAACGAAGTGAATGCTTTAGAGCTGTGTCCGGATCGGTTCCGGTACTGAAATTATATTTCTCGGGGGGAAAATGACTGAGAACAACACAATTGTCCGGTTTACGTTGAATGAACGGATTCAACATTTACTGGCTATCATCGCTTTCATTATGCTGTTTGTGTCCGGGTTTGCGTTGAAGTACAGTGACAATGCCATCGGCAAATGGCTGATCCATCTGCTGGGAGGGATGGAAAATCGCTCCACTGTCCACTATCTGGGTGGGATATTGCTCATTGTCATTGGGCTCTATCACATTCTTTATCTTTTCGTTACTTCACGGGGCAGGGACCAGTTTCACCGCCTGTTGTTTCGGGCTGCAGACTGGAAAGCGATTCGCGCTTCATTTTTCAACCTATTTTCTTTCAGGCGGCCGGCAATCGCCCATGGCCGATTTACCACAAGGCAGAAACTGCAGTTCTGGCTGGTAGTGGGAGGCTCCCTGTCCATGGGCGTTTCAGGACTCCTCATCTGGTTTCACGATGAAACTATGTCGCTGTTTTCCAAGTGGTTCTGGGATTTTCTCTTTGTACTCCACAGTCACGGTGCCATGCTGGTGTTTCTGGTGATTGTCATCTGGCACATGTACGATGTGCACCTCAGGGAGGCATTTCCAATGGATAACTCCTGGCTGAACGGCAGATTTTCATTGGAACGGCTGAAAGCTGAGCATCCACTTGAATATGAAGAACTTCTTGCTTCCGGTCAAATAGAGGATAAAGAAGATGAAAAGTAAATTCATTCTCTTGATTCTTCTTTTTTCTCCTTCCTTTGTCTTTTCACAGAATCAGATCAGAAAATGTATAATCTGTCATCAGAAACCGAATATTCATAAAGTAATGGCAACCGGTATTGAGCGTTCGGTGTATGTGGACAAGAAAGTACTCAAAAACTCTGTCCATCGGAACCTCAAGTGCCAGGATTGCCACGTAGATGTGACATCCATCCCCCACCAGGGACTGAAAATCGGCCGGGTGAACTGTGCACGTTGCCACTTCAACGGAAATAACCTGGGGGCGCCGAACTCTCCCATGTATCAGCAGTTCTGGGAATCAGTTCACGGCAAGAAGTTTAAAGCCGACGACCCGGGAGCGCCCCGCTGCCAGACCTGCCATGGTGGCCACAATGTGTTTAAGCCCTCGGATTCCCGTTCCACCGTTTATAAGAAAAATGTTCCAGCCACCTGTGGCCGGTGCCATAAAAAAGAGCTAAAGGACTATTCCGGCAGCATTCACGGTGTCGCGATTCTGCAGAAAGGGATTCTAAATGTCCCGGTCTGCACCGACTGCCACGGGAAACACGACGTATATTCGTCCAACATGTCAGCATCCCATACCAGTAAACAAAATGTCCCCGATACCTGCAGCAGTTGTCATGACAACTACAGCCTGATGAGAAAGTTCAAGCTGACGACGGAACAGGTGCATACTTATACCGGTAGTTTCCACGGAATCGCACTTCGTTTCGGTGAAAAAACAGTTGCCAACTGCGCCAGTTGTCACGGTACCCACAATATTCGAAAACAGGATGATCCTGCATCATCCATCAATCCGGTCAATATCCCCAAGACATGTGGCCAATGCCATAAGGGAGCCAACAAAAATTTTGCAAAAGGGAAAATTCATCTGAATCCGGAAAACAAGGATTCCGGCCTGGTTTATTACATCTCGAATTTTTTCTTCTGGCTGACCACATTGACCATGCTGGCCCTTTTTGCACATATTCTGTTGGATTTGAGGCGAAAGCTTAAGGAAAAAAAGGAAGAGAAGGAGACGCATAAATGAACACTGAAAAACTCAAAGAGTCGATTTCTCTCAGAGTTGCGGATTCCGTATTAAAAAAAATTGCCGGAGATTTAGCCATTCCCCGTGGACGGGCAGGAAGACGGCTGCGCCGGGAGGCGGAAAACCTTGCATATATTGAAATTGACCGGCTGGTTACCACCATGTCGGATGAAATTGCCGGCGCTGTCCAACCGAGGGTGGAGGCCCGAATAAGACAAATTCTCTTTGCTGACAAACCGGAAGAATCCCGCATGTTCAACCGCTTCAGCCTCAATATTAGAACTCAGCACTGGGTTATGGCAGTAAGCGTGATTATTCTTGTGATTACCGGAATGCCGATAAAATTTTCCAATGCCGCCTTTTCTGCCTTTATTCTAAAGTTGCTCGGTGGGATTGAGGTCAGTCGGGTTCTCCATCGTATCGGTGCTACGGGGTTGATTTTTGTCTCTGTTTATCATCTTTTTTTCATCATTTTCACGAAAGAGGGCCGAGCAAATTTCAAACTGATGATTCCCACGCCGAAAGATGCTGCAGATATTCTTATGAATATTCGATATTTCCTTGGCCGTTCAAGGGAAAAACCAAAATTCGGTCGGTATTCCTACATTGAAAAATTTGACTACTGGGCAGTCTACTGGGGGTGTATTGTCATGATCTGCTCCGGTACAGTCCTCTGGTTCAATAATTTTTTTATGCACAATTTCCCTCTTCTCATTCAGCATGTTGCCAAAATTATGCACTCCGATGAAGCCCTTCTCGCTACACTGGCGATTGTATTCTGGCATATGTACAACGCACACCTGAATCCGTCCAAGTTTCCCGCCAACATGGTGATTTTTACCGGGAAACTGTCAGAAGAGGAGATGATTGAAGAGCACCCGTTGGAGTATGAACAGTTGACCGGCCACAGGGAGGAAGACCAAGATGAAAAAAAATAGCCACATCCTTTATGCCCTGCTGTTTGCAATTGCAATCCTTGTTGTATTGCCTTCTCTTTATGTCAGTATCCGGTCCTCTGACCCTGAGTTCTGCCTGTCCTGTCACTATGAAAAACCGTACTATGATTCATGGAGGGGTTCCAGCCACAGCCAGACCGCCTGCATTGAATGCCACCCCAATCTTCGATACAGAATGCCCTGGTTAACCTTTCGCTACATGGTTGGTTTTTATGATATGAAACCCCACGCCTCGGTAAAAACGGAAACCTGCCTCAAATGCCATGACAAGAAAAAACTGTTTCAGGAAAAATTGAAACTTGTGGACAAAAAGTCGTTCAATCACAAACAGCATTTAAGTGGCCCGCTCCGGGGGATTCAGATGCGCTGTTCTTCCTGTCATTCGCACATCGTTCAGGGCAACCATAACGTAGTGGAAGAAACTGTCTGTTTTACCTGCCATTTCATGGGGGCTTCTCCATCGGATTCAATAACCGGATGTACTGCCTGCCACGGTACCCCGAAGGAAACAGTTACCCGCCATGGATTTTCTTTCAACCATAACAAATATCTGAAGTTGGGGGTCTCATGCGGAGAATGCCATGTCAAAATTACAGAAGGTACGGGAAAGCTGGTTGATGGAGCCTGCCACAGCTGTCATGTTGAGCCTCAGGAAAAGCCATCCAACGAAGCTATTCATACGATTCATGTAAGCGGGCAGGGCATTGACTGTTTTGAATGCCATGGAAATATCCGACACGGAAACCTGAAGATGGTGAAAACGTTTGACACGAGTTGCAAAAATTGCCATGAAAATCTTCATTCCGCCCAGAAATCCCTGTATATGGGTGTTGGGGGGAAAGGTCTGGGCGACTACCCCAGCCGGATGTTTGCCGCACAGGTCACCTGCCGGGGCTGTCACACCAAATCGGTAAAGAAAAAAAGAGCCTTTGTCGCCGAATCCACACGGATGCCGGCACCGGCAGCCTGCGTAGCCTGTCATCAGCCAGGCTATGACAGCATGTTGAAAGACTGGCAACACTCTTTCAAATTCATGCTGAATTACGTGGGCAAGCGAATCCATACCGCTGAAACAGCAAAAAGATCGGAGAACAAAAAAAAGATTATCGGGGAAGCTCACCATAATTTTGGCCTGGTGAAAGGCGGCCACCCTGCGCATAACGTGGAATACAGTGTCAAACTGCTCAAATTCACCCTGGATGAAGTGGACAAAATTTCCCCCAAACCGGTTTCAGACCGCCCGAAAGCTCTGCGAACATCGGATGGATATTGCGCCACTCTCTGTCATAACCGGCTGGGGATGCCGGAGAATCTGCTCTTTCAGGGAAAAGTTGACTTTCCCCATCAGGACCACATCCGAACACTGGGGACCTCGTGCGGTCGGTGTCACTCAGTGGAACAGCATGGTTTGACGAAATTAACCCTGGCGCAATGCAACACCTGTCATCATCAGGAGTTGAAAAACGTGGAAGACCGGTGTGCAAGTTGCCATGGGACGGAAAAGCAGTTATTCAACGGGAAACTTTCCGGTTTTGAAGCAGGAGACCCAAACCCCATGCTGCGTCAGGTTTCCTGCACAGACTGCCATGATGTGACAGATGGAAGCGTTGTTACCGTTGAGGCGGTCCGTGCCGCCTGTCTCAATTGCCACGAAAAGGAGTACGGGGATATGCTGGACGAATGGCTTGAGACAGGAATCAGCCACCGGAATGACCTTGAGAAGCGAATTGCGGAACTACAGACAGCCTCAGACAATAAACAGAAAATTTCCAGAAAAGACGCCAAGCTTGTGGAACACAGATTCAGAAGAATCCGCAAAGTGGAAAGTTATTTCAAGAGCATGGCCTATATCCATAACCCGGATTATGCGGAAACCCTGTACGAGTCTGCTGTTGAGGATTACGATGTAATCAGGGAAAAAATAAAATAAACCCCCAGGCGGTCCATTAATTATTGCAATAAGGAGAGAAAGATTGAACTTTTCTCTCCTTATTTTTCCCTCCATCCGGGAGGATGCACTGCAGATTGTGTATCGGCTTTTTTTTCTGGTAAAATGGCAATATGAAACAGAGAGTCTTGTTCCCGATACTGGTTTCGTGGCTGATTTCGGTATTATCTTTTTCGCAGGTGCTGCCTCTGCGGAATTATTCAACTGAAAGCGGCCTGGCTTCGTCCCAGGTCAATACAATCATGCAGGACGAAAACGGCTATATCTGGTTTGGATGTACCGGCGGTGTTTCACGGTTTAATGGCCAGCATTTCGATACATTCCGGGAAACAGAGGGGCTCCCCCATGAAAGTTGTTTGCAGCTTTTTGAAGACAACGGCGGCCATGTATGGGCGGTAACACTTCGGGGAATGGCCTGGTTTGACAATCGGAGCGGCTCTTTTCACAGCGAAGGTCCCTCCGGGGAAGTTATACAGGCATGTGTGACAGCTAAAAAAATCTACGCGATCTTTAAGGGGAAGGGACTGGTGCAAGGCTCCATCAATGGGAAATGGAGGGCCCTGTTTCCAGGCCTCCCTGAAGATCTGAGCGGGATATGTTCCGTAAACGGCATTCCCTACGTAGCCAGTGAAAGCGAAGGCCTGATTCGGATCGGAGATAAATGGGGAAATACCCTTGAGATGAAGGGTATCACAGGGATAACAAACGGCGAGGGGCAAGGAATTCTCCTCTGGACCCGTTCAACAGTATGGAAATTTTTACCGAAAACACGGAAATTGACGCGGTTGGGAGTGGATCTGCCTGTCGGGCAGCAGGTCCATTCCGCCACGTGGACTCCGGACGGTACACTTTGGGTAGGCACAAACACCGGATTGTTTCGCGTCAGGGGGAAAAACTTTTCTTTTTTCGATGAACAGAATGGCCTTCCCGGCATCCCTGTATGGACAACGTTTCTGGATCGGGATGGGGAAATGTGGTTTGGTACCAACCACGGTGCGGCGAAGCTCAGTTCCTCTGATATTGTTGTGTACGATACCCATGCCGGGATGTTTGCCAACAGCATTGTCTGTTTTTACACAGATAACGGTACGGGAAAGGTGTGGATTGGTTCCACCGGCGGGTTGTACACTGTCTCTGAATCCGGTAAACTTCACCGCCTGCCTGTTTCTTATTTTCAGCAATATGCCCCATGGGCGATCATCCGGGCGCATGATGGGAGCTATTGGATTGGGACAGAAGGCGGGGGCCTGGTTCAAATGAAGGGGAAAGTTCTCAAAATTATCCGAAAATCAAACGGGCTGGCCGGTGATAACGTTACGGATGTGGCTCAGGGGAAAGACGGCACCATCTATGTTTCATGTAAAGAGGGCTTCTCTGTCCTGAAAAAGGGCCGCATTCAGACTTATTCATTGGCCAACGGCCTCCCGATTTCATATATCCGCTGTCTGTTGCCCCTCCCAAACAACCATATTCTCCTGGCTACCCTGGGCAGCGGGGTGGTGGAATTTGACGGGAAGAAATTTCATCAGGTCACACCCAGGATGAAACGCCTTGAAGCGGTTTATGACATGGCAATGTTTCAAAACAAGCTATGGCTCGCAACCAATTACGGTATTGTCAGCTATGATGGGGAAACTGTTCACCTTTTTTCAACAGATAGCGGATTACCAAATTTCAGTACAACCGTTCTCCTCCCTGTGTCCAAGCATGAGATGTGGATAGGAACCGACGGCGGTGCCGCGCTCTTTGATACGCGAAAACAACGGGTCAGCCGCATTCTGACCATTGACGAAGGCTTGCCTGGAAATGAATTTACGACCCACAATGCACTGGTAAAAGACAAGGGTGGAAATGTCTGGTTCGGACTGTTTGGCGGGGCTGCCCGGATTCAGCCCGGTCATTCCCGTCAATGGGGAAAACCCAATCAACCGGGCATTGTCCTGCAAAAAATTCAATACCGTATCAATGGCGAAGATCACAGTTTGGTTCGTCCCTCTCAGTCATCTGTCACCATCCCCTATGGTGCAAAGGCGTTAACCTTCTTTTTCGATGTCATCTGGTTCAGAAACGAGCACAGTATCCGTATCGACCATAAACTGGAGGGTGTAGATGACACCTGGGTCCATGTTTTGAATAAACAGCAGATTCAGGCCAGATATACCAATGTCCCTGCCGGCACATTTTCATTCGATGTCCGAATTTCCGCTTTTGCAGGTAGTGGCCGGAGCTTTGAAAAATCTCTCCTGACCATCAATATCCCTGCACCGGTATGGGAAAATCCGTTTTTCTGGATATTGCTCTTTTTTATCGTTGCCGGGATTACAGGATTGCTGGTCTGGTGGAGAATTCGATACTTGAAAAGAGAAACGGAAAAATTGAATCAAATTGTCAGAGAAAAGACCATGCAGATTGAAGACGCAAACCGTACATTGGCAGAAAAGAACATTGAGCTGCAGGTGATGGCTGAAACGGACTTTCTCACGGGCCTTTATAACCGGCGGTATTTTATGAACTCCCTGAAGCGGGATCTTGGTCTCCTGAGCAGGGGGAAACATGGTGAGGCCTTGTCACTGATCCTGCTGGATATAGACCATTTCAAGGATGTAAATGACACTTTGGGCCATGATGGCGGCGATCAGCTGCTGGTGCATCTGGCAAAACTTCTTCGGGAAGCCTGTCGGGATACGGACCTGATTGCCCGCTTTGGGGGAGAAGAGTTTATCATCCTGCTGCCGGGGACAGAAGGGAAAGGAGCCGTGATTCTGGCTGAGAAAATCCGTGCCCTGGTTGCCTCAACATCCATGGGAACAGATGACACCAACCCCATTAAGATGACAATCAGTTGCGGAGTATCGTGGATTTCCAC
Organism: Acidobacteriota bacterium; assembly: GCA_003650445.1. GTDB lineage: Bacteria > Acidobacteriota > Holophagae > Thermotomaculales > Thermotomaculaceae > UM-FILTER-49-7. The sequence goes on from QMQE01000004.1 coordinate 8,615, forward strand.
ACCATTGAAAGTGGCAGACAACTCCGCCAATATGCTGATCAAGAAGGCAGACATAAACCTCTACAAGGCCAAAAATCAGGGCCGCAACTGCGTGGTTCCTGACCCCGAAACGTTCACAGCTGAATAATTTGCCCATAGCGTGAGCCGTGACTCGTGGCCTGTGATTGGTTACGGAAAGCTCGTTTGCCTTGGTTCAGGGAGAATCAATCAGCCCTTCAATTTCTTTCCGAACCCGATCCCGCAGTTCTGAGATCGGGAGTTCCCGGATTATATCCGGGGAAATTGGCTCCCCAAACCGCACGGTAACCATTCCGGGCTGAATGATCCATTCGCCTTTTTTCAGGATCGGGTACAAACCGGAAACACCGATGGGAACAATGGGAACACCACCTTCTTTCGCGAGATGAAATGGGAGTTTCTTGAATGGTTTCATCTTCCCGGTGAGGGTTCGCCCCCCTTCCGGGAGAATAATCATGGAGAGCCCCTCCCGCAGGCGTTTTGCCGCTTCATTTGCACTTGGGATTGCCGCATGAACGTCTTTCCGGTTGATGGGAATGTTGCCGGCACGGCGGATTGCCCAACCGAAAATCGGCCAGTTGAACTGCTCTTCCGCTTCCACGCCCCGGACCAGCTGGGGAATGACCGCCTGGAAAAGGGGTACGTCCAGCAGGCTGATGTGATTGGCCATGTAGAGGTAGGTTTGATTTGGATCCACGTTTTCCAGCCCTTCCACAGTAAGCCGAATTCCCATGATGAACAGCAGCCCCCGGGCCAGTTTTTTGATTATGGGGTCGTAGCGTTCGGCCGGAACCACGTAGGAGGCCAGAATCAGGAAAATCAAGACAGGGAAAATCCATAGAAGGCCAAGGAACCAGAGAAAAACAGCCCGAACCCTCCTCATTTCCAGAAAACTCCGCAATTCTGTTTCAAACAGCTGATTTCCACGGGGGAGATTCCCAGCACTTCACCGTCCGGGGTCAGCACTTTTTCCCTGTCAAGGGTTTCAATTGATATTTCCTTTGCTTGAAAAGTTTCAACTTCAGGGAGCTGAACATGATCTCCGGTAAACACTTTGGGAAAGGCCTGGAGTAACCGACGCCTGTTGACCTTGTTCAGGATGGTGACATCCAGGTAGCCGTCATCAATTTTCGCCTCCGGTGCCATGAGAAAGTTGGAGGTGTAGGTTGTGTTGGAAACCTCAATGAACACGCAATCCCGTTCCAGTGTTTCTTTGTCCAGACGAATACGGGTAGGAAATGATTTCAGGAGAATGGTTCGATACAGTACCCCGAGGGTATATGAGATGTTCCCCAGCATTTTTATTTTCCTGGCCGTTGTCGTCACATCTGCCACAAAACCCAGTCCGAGGATGTTCAAGAAATAGTAGGTCTGCCCATGAGTCGTGAATCGTCCGACATCCACCTTGCGGGTTTTCCCTCCTCTGATGATATCCACAGCATCCAGCCAGTTGGACGCGTCCAACCCCAGATCCCGGGCAAAAGCGTTTCCTGTCCCAATTGGCAGCACGCCAATGGGAATCCGAAGTTTCTTTCTGTTCTGATAACATCCATTGATTACTTCAAAGAGAGTCCCGTCTCCACCTGCCGCGACGATCCCGTCGTAGCGTTTGAAATCCGTTTCGGCAGCAATTCGGGTGCTGTGTTCAGGATAATCCGTCAAAGCAAGGTCAAAATCAATTCCCCGTTCCTGAAATGCCTCTTCAATCTTCGGTAAAATCTTTTTTGCATGCCCGTGGCCGGCAAACGGATTGTAGATCAGCAAAACTCTCATATTCTCCCCTTTTTCGCACTTAGATTCGATGGAAACGGTTTCGAAATACATTCAGGACAAGTCCGGTCATTATCAGATAAGTAATAATCCCGGACCCGCCATAGGAAAAGAATGGTAACGGAATTCCGGTGGTTGGAACCAATCCGACAATCATGCCGGTACTGACTGTAATCTGGTAAAAAAGAAGCATAGCCACCCCGAAAGCTATCATCATCCCCGGTTTGTCGTAGGCCAGCCGGGCAATGTTCAGCATTCTGGAGATAATGAGGAACAGGATAGCCAATGCAACTGCGATTCCGACAAACCCGAATTCTTCTGCAAACACAGCGAAAATAAAGTCTGTATGGGGTTCCGGCAGGTATTTAAGGCGACTCTGGGTTCCTTTCTGATAGCCACGCCCCGTCAGTTGCCCGGAGCCCACTGCAACCTTGGATTGGATAACGTGATATCCCCGGCCAAGGGGGTCCCGCTCCGGGTTGAAGAAGGTCAGGACGCGCTCTTTCTGGTAGGGTTTGAACATGTAGTTCCAGCTCCCGAAGCCGACAAGTCCTATCAAAATAAATAAAATAACGTAAACTCGGGGTCGCATACCCAACAGGAACACGACCCCGGCTCCCATAACCAGAATTGTAGAAGCGGTACCGAAATCAGGCTGAAAGAGAATCAAAACGACTGGGATACCCACAACGACAGCACTCTTAAAAATCCCACGAAAATCAAGGTGAGAAGTCTTATCCCTCCTGAACAGCCAGGCAAGCATTAACAGAACAGTGAGTTTCACCGGTTCTGACGGCTGCAGCCGAAAAGGGCCAAGGTCCAGCCAGGATTTGGAGCCATGGACAGTGGAGCCCAACAGCAGTACAAGAATCAAAAGGCCCATGGCAATGCCGTACAATACCGGGGCAAATTCTATCCAGACCCGGTAGTTAACAATAAAAGCAATGATGCCCAAAGCCAGCCCAACGCATATCCAGATAAGCTGCCTTGATATCAGGATATCCCCACCCTTGACGGTAGCAGCTGCACTGCTCAGGGTGACTACCCCCAGGACCAGCGCCAGTATTACGGCAAGAAACAATGGAAAATCAAATCGGCCTTTCATCTGAATTTTTCCCCGTTGTCTATAAAAAACTTAAAAAGTTTTGAAGCGATGGGAACGGCGGTATCTGTACCATGGCCCCCTTTCTCCGCAATGACTGCTATGGCTATTTCCGGGTTTCGGACAGGAGCAAACCCGATAAACCAGGACAATTCGAGTGCCTTTCGATCCGCACCGGACACCGTTTGTGCGGTACCGGTTTTGCCACAGATCGGAAGGCCCAGGCCACTGAGTGCCATACCGGTTCCCCCTGTCACCATCATTCGCATACCCCGCTTGACAGCTTTGAAATCACCTGGCGGGAGATCAATTTTCCCTCGAGTCCACTTCTCCCCTGTTTTGTTTATGAGATGAGGGGTCAGCAACTTCCCATCGTTTGCAATACTGGCGGTAAGTAATGCGGCCTGTAAAGGGGTTATCAGCAGATATCCCTGGCCGATACATGTATTAAGCGTGTCCCCTGGAAACCATGGACGGCCGGTTTTGCTCCGCTTCCATTCAGGGCTTGGAAGCAATCCTTTTCTTTCTCCCGGAATATCAATGCCTGTTTTTGTTCCTATACCGAATTCACGGGCAACCGGAAGAAGCTTGTCAATGCCGATCTGCAGGCCCACGTGATAAAAATACACATTACATGAATGGGCAATGGCACCTGTCAACGAAAGGCTGCCATGCCCTTCCTTTTTCCAGCACAAAAAAGTTCGTCCGCCTACTTCCAGGCCCCCTGTGCAGGTGAATCGGGTACGGGGGGACAGTCCTGCATTCAATCCTGCCAGTGCCACCAGCGGCTTGAAAGTAGACCCTGGTGGGTAAGCACCCTGGATTGCGCGGTTCAGCATGGGGTTTCCAGGTGCGGTTTTCAGCGTTTCCCATTCTTTTTCCCTGAAACGAAATGTCAAAACATTGGGATCAAATGCAGGAGTGGAAACCATTGCAAAGATTCGGCCATCCCTGGGGCTCATCACAACGACCGCTCCCTGGTACTTTCCAAGGCTGTTCATCGCCAATTTCTGAAGGGGCAAAATAAGAGATACAGACAGGTCTTTTCCATGGATGGGTTCCTGAACCAGTTGGGTCCGGATAAAATGGTTACTGGAATCCACCACAATTCTCCGGGTTCCGTCCTTTCCTCTGAGAATCGAATCGTAGGTTTTTTCTATCCCCATTTTACCTACTTTCTGTAAAGTGACCAGATTTTGCGCTTCCTTAACTGTTGGCTCGCCGATATACCCGATTGTGTGTGCAAACAATTTTCCGAATGGATAAAAACGCTGAGGGGCAAGCTCGACAAACACTTCGGGATAATCCTTTTTCCGGGCTTCAAACCGTACAATTTCATCAAAAGAAAGATTTTCAAGTACTGGAACCGGTTTATAAAGGGGAACCCGTTTATATCGCCTGATTCTGTGCTGTAATTCTTCGGGTGAGACGCCCAGAAACCCCGCTATACTTATCAAACGATCGGGGTGGAAACTGCTTCTGTCCAGCATTATGTCATATGCCACCTTATAATCAGCGAGAATCGTGCCTTCCTTTGAATAAATCCGCCCCCTTCTGGATGGAATGTTAATTTCCCGAAGGGTATTTTCTGTTGCGGCCTGGAAGTATGAAGGGCCCTGTACAATCTGAAGGTACCAGTACCGGAAAAAAAGCATCAGGAAAACCCCCATCACAACAACGTAAAAGAACTGAATTCGGCTTCGAAAGACGGGGTGGCTCTCACTGAACATCTATTCTTCCGATGACCAGGCAAGTCAGTAAAGTGGTGGAAAGAAGAAAAACAATATAACCGGAGACCGAAACCGGCAACAAAGCAAAACCGAGGAGATTTGAAAGCCATCTGGCACCCATGGCTACGAGAAACGCGTAAACACCAACCGTCAGGCAGGCTGCGGCCCCCTTTACCACGACTCTTCTGGCCAGTTGATGCAGCGCAAAGGCCAACACGAGGGCAGACATGGTTTTAATCCCTGTTATCGGGGAAGCGGGGTAGACCAGTTCCATTGCCAGATTGCCCAGAAAAACAAAAGTCATCGCCCGTCCTGCGCTGCTGCGAATGGCATAGATTCCGGACAGGATAAGGAGGAGGTCCACCCTTGCAAACGGCATTGGGAAAATATTGATCAGCATGGATTGAAGAAAAATCGTCATGATAACCAGTACAACGTCATAGGCCACAATCATTTTCTGTTTCCCATCCTGTTTTTTCCTGCTGATGAAGAATCCGGTTTTAGAACCAGGACATGTTCCAGATTACTCAATTTTGCAGAGAAAGCCACCTTGATATTCTGGAAAAAACTATCGGAAGGAATCGCAGACAACACGACTCCGGCTTCAACACCGGCAGGACAGATACCATCCCCCCCTGTCGTAATCACACGGCTACCTGGCTTTATTTTCTCCTTGTTGGGGAAATAGCGGATTGAGCCTATCCTGATATCACCGACTCCGGAAAGAAGGCCGGCTGAAAGCGTCCCCTCAATGCGAACCGAATAAGCAGAAGCGGGATCAGAAACGAGTTGAACCTGAGATTGATGCGAAAACACCTTCCACACCCTCCCCACAAGTCCTCTTTCGCTGATAACCGCCATATTCTTTATTACGCCATCCCGCTCTCCCCGGTCAATCAATACCAGGTTCATGCCGCTGAAAGAAGCATTGCCGATTACATTGGCTGCCAGGCCGGGACGCTCCAGCTTCCGTTTCAGCACCAAGAGATTTTTCAGCTGGCGGTTTTCATAGTCCAGATTTCGCTTCAGGAGAAGCCTCGTGCGCAGGCCAAAAATTTCTTCCCTCAGTTTTTGATTTTCTTCCTGGGCATGTATGTTGTCAACATAGGTTTCGTAGGTTTTTTTAACCCACCGGGTCAAGGTAATAGATGCTGTAACAACTGGAATCGATACTGTGTTAACCATTCTTTCGACGTAGAACACACCGGTATTGTCTTTTAGTTGGACAGAAACCAACAGGAGATTCAATAGAAACAAAACCAGAAAAACCCGGAATTCGTGGATAGCATCCCCCTGACATGAACTGATTTTTATTTTACTATACCCTTGGAACTGCCACGAAACATTTTATAATGAATTGTGATAATATTTTGGCTCAAACCCGGAAAGGAGGCCCCTTTGAAGAAAGCAATTTTGATTATCACCGTCGTATTGGTATTTTTTGGCTTGATGGTTGTACTGATTGGCCGGTCCATCGGCTATCTCACCGGACAGGCTACTTCGGTATCATCACAGTCAGCGCTGGTTATTTCAATGGGCAAGGCACTGACGGAACAGGCACCGGATCTGCCATTTCAGCGAAAGGTGGATTTTCATCATCTTGTTGACTCAGTCCGAAAAGCTGCGCGGGATAATCGAATCACAGGGGTTATTGTTTACGGGAATTCTCTCCCCATGTCCATGGCCCAGAAAGAAGAACTGAAACAGGCGCTCCAGACGGTAATTTCCGCAAAGAAACCGGTCACCGTTTATTTTGACGCCATCTCAATTGGCAGTTATTATGTGGTTCCAAAAGGGGCAAAGGTGGTAATGCAGGGGACCCCCGGCGGATATGTTTCAATGACCGGCTATTACGCGCCCCAGGTATTCATGCGGGAACTCCTCGAAGAAAAACTGGGAATTAAAATGAACGTGGTACATATCGGTAAATACAAAGGCGCCGGAGAGCCATTTGCCAGGGATTCAATGTCTCAATACCTCCGGGAAGAACTGGCTTCTTATCTCGATGATGTATGGGCGAATTTCACTGAGTCGATTCCTGCAGCCCGTGGGATTCAGCCGGAAAAATTCAAAAATAACCTGTACCAGGGGAATTACTTCTCCATTTCCCCCCAGGACGCGAAGAAAGACGGCTTCGTGGATGAGTTTGGTTACAAACTGGATCAGGAAGATCACTATTCAAACACTGTTGGAATTTCCCGTTATGCAGAGGGGAACAGCCTTCAGTCCGCATCGGCAAAAATCGCCCTGATTGTCGCAGAGGGAGAGATTCAGATGGGCACAGCAAGCCCCAGCCCCTTCGGAGGAAGTTCGGTAATTGCCGGCGATACCATCTGTCGTACCATCCGCCGGGCAGCGGATAACAGCAATATCAAGGCAATTGTTTTTCGCATTAATTCCCCCGGGGGGTCTGCCCTTGCCTCCGAACTGATTTACCAGGAGCTGCGCCGGGCAGCAAAAAAGAAACCTCTGATCGCCTCTATCGGTGGCATGGGTGCTTCCGGTGGTTTCTACATTGCCTGTGGTTGCGACAAGATTTTTGCCGATAACGCCTCCATTGTCGGCTCCATCGGCGTCATCTCAATTGTTCCGGAATTTACCCGCCTCATGGGGAAAGTGGGTGTCCATGTCGACCCTGTAAAAAAAGGAAAATACTCTGATTTTCTCTCTCCCTATCAGAAAATGAAACCGGCTGAAGCCGGAATTTTGACCAATGAAATGCTGAAAATTTATACGGTTTTCAAGAGCCGGGTCGCCCAATCCCGAAAAATGAGCATGGAAAAAGTTGAGGAACTGGCCCAGGGCCGTATTTATTCAGGGAGAAAAGGTCTGAAGCTGGGTCTCGTGGACCGTATCGGTGGACTCCATGAGGCGCTGGAAGAAGCTGCAAAGCAGGCAAAACTCTCTTCTATCCGTTACCGGGTATTCAGCAGCCGGAAGAGTTTGATTGAAATGGTTCTGGACCGGCAGGCACGGGTCAGTGTAAAGTTGCAGGATCTGCTGCAATTACCGCCAACGGGCCAGCCCCTTCTCATTGCTCCATCCCTTGCCTGGAAAGAAAAGGGACTGAGATGAAACAGCTCATTCTGCTCCTTCTTTTATCCGTACCAGCATGGGCAGTTCAACCCGTGGACCCGCTCTTTACTCAGACAATGGAGGCCTTGCAGACCCGAAGTCTGACTCCTTTTTCCATGAAATGGTCGCCCTCCGGACGGCACCTTGCCTACCTGAAACCGGCTGCGGATAAAGAGGTGAATGAACTCTGGGTACTGGATCTGGAGACAGACAGGGAAATTAAGCTGGCGGGAGCCGGTAAAAAAACCAGAGAAAGCGAAGCGGAAAAAGAACTGAAGGAGAGGATGCGAATCGGTGGTGGCGGCGTTACCTTCTTCTCATGGTTCCACAACAGCGATAGAATCCTGTACAAAAACGGCGGGAAACTTATGCAGATTGACGTAACAACCGGAAAGAAAAAAATAATTCCCGTAAAACTGAAACCGGTTCTCTTTCCCAGAATATCCCCTGATGATGGGACAATCGCCGTTGTTTCTGCCGGGGATATCTACCTGATAAATACAGGAACCGGCGCCAACCGGCGCTTCACAAGGGACGCAAAGGAAGCCATTTACAACGGTATGGCGGAATTTGACGCGGCGGAAGAACTGGATCGGTACCGGGGAATGTGGTGGTCTCCCGACAGCCGCTATCTCTATTTTACTCACGTGGATGAAACAAAAATGGCAAAATGGGCGCTTCCGCGAGATACCGCCTTTGCCCCCCAATACCAGTTGCAACGCTACCCGGTGTCCGGCGGCGTTAATGCCACCGTATCCCTTCACCGGGCCAATGTCAAAACCGGACACCTTGATCTGCTTCCTGTTCCTTTGAAGGGGGATTGGTACCTGGCCCGGGTGCATTTCATGGAGGAAACCCCGGTGACGGAAATCCTGACGCGAGATCAGAAAGATCTTTACATTTATCAGTACAATGACCTTGAACCGAAAGTCCTCTACCACGAACATGACAACTGCTGGATCAATCTGAACAAGAGCTTTCATTATTTTAAAAGCCTTCATTCCTTCCTCTGGACCTCGGAAAAATCAGGGATAAACCAGATCTATCTTGAAAATCCAGAAGGCAGAGAAATTCAGTTGACCAACGGGAAAGAACCGGTGTTGCGGATTGATGGTGTTTCCGACAAAACTGTCTATTTCACGAAAACCGGGGAAACGCCAATGGAAAATAGAGTCATGGCATTGAATCTGAAAACCAGGGGAATAACGATGGTGGAAGACCCGAAGGGATCAGCCAGGGTTTCCATGTCTTTGGACACCCGGCATTACCTGCTCTTCACCAGCGACCTCAACCACCCCATGACAGCAACGCTGGTCCAGACCGGCGGCAGGCGACGGATCTTCTTCAAACAAACCAAACCGAAAATTCAGGGACTGAACCCCAATGTCCACATTCCATTCCACTTCACAACGTCCGACGGTGTCGTTCTCTATGGGGTGCTGGACCGGCCGGAAACTCTCATTCCCGGTGAAAAGTATCCGGTGCTGGTCTATACCTATGGCGGTCCCCACGCCCAGGTGGCCTCCAACAATTATTCCCCCCGGAACGAACTGTGGTACAAGTATCTCAACACCAGGGGAATCTGTGTGTTCCGGCTGGACAACCGGGGTTCTTCCAACCGATCCCGTGCCTTTGAGCGGGCGATCTATCACAATATGGGGGATTTGGAACTGAGAGACCAGATTGCCGGGCTGAACGCAGTATGCAAAAATTTTACGTTTCTGGACCGATCTCGATCCGGTATCTGGGGCTGGAGTTATGGTGGCTACATGACCTGCATGGCCATGACCCGCTTTGCCGGCCAATTCAAAGTCGGTGTCGCAGTGGCACCGGTCACAGACTGGCATCTCTACGATTCCGCCTACACTGAGCGCTACATGGGAATGCCGAAAGAGAATCCTGAAGGCTACAAGAGCTCATCAGCCCTTAGCTGGGCCGGCCAACTGAAGGGTAAATTGCTGATTATGGCCGGTGTCTCGGATGATAACGTCCATTTCCATAATACCGAGATGCTCTTGAACAAATTCGTGGAGACCAATCGATTTCCCGACCTGATGGTCTATCCGGGGAAAAAACACTCCATCCGTGGCCGTCAGACCCGTCGCTATCTCTTCTGGCGCATTAGCGACTATTTTATTTCAAATCTGTAATGTTCTCTTTCGAACACATAAAGAGAAATGGAGAAAGAAACCGGATTCACTGCAGAGCTGGCAGATGCCATTAAAGGGGGAAAATGGAGGAGACGAGATGGGAGGAGAATTTAACACGAAGGCACTAAAGTAAGATAAGATTCAGGCTTGGATAAGATTGGGAAGGAACAGTGAGTGGGCTATTCCCCCGCCTTCTCTTTCCCCTCTTTCGGAACACAGCACACGGGCGCCGAAGGCGAATAGAACACCCCCCCTTCTCCATCTTGAATACATGAATTCAGAGCATTATGAAATTGTTAGAGACAAACTTTTACAGTTTCCGGGTAAGCAACGAAAATGGGGCTATGTCTTTGGTTTTAAATATTCTATTTTATTTTCTTGGCGACGTTTCGGAATTTTGGGGCAATATCGTAAACCCGCTGGTAATACTCTTTTGAACGATCGGGCTGCCCGGCAGCTTCCAGAACGCGGCCTGCTTCGTAAAGGAGAGGCTTAACGTCCCGACCGTCGGCTTCAGCCCGGCTGACACCACTTTCCAGCCATTCCAATGCCTGGTCAATATCTCCGATTTCTTCGTAGACATTGGCAATCATGAAGCAACAATCGAGAAACCGCTTGTCATCATGGGAGGCTTTTGCAAATTCTTCAATGGATTCGTTGGTGAGACCCATTTCCTTGTATGCGATTCCGAGGTTGTAATGGGTTTCGTAATCTTCCTGATCAATCTGCTGTTCCACTCCTTTTTTGAATTCGGAGAACAGTTCATCCAGTGATTTGACCTGTTCAGTAGCCTGTTTGTCGGTGAGTTCAGTATTGTCGGAGAACATGTCCAGGTCTTCCCCGAACTCCGCCTGGAGATCAATAAATTCGTCCTGAAGCATTTCCTCCAGTGGGGCCTTGCTTTCTTTCTTCTTACCCAGCTCCATACTGGCTACAGTTTCCACTTCCCGTTTTACCTTTTCCAGTTCCGGGTGTCCGGCATGATCCAGTTCCAGTGTTTTGATAATATCCTGAGCTTCTTCCACCATATTCTGGGAAAGATAAAAGTCCACTTCCTGAAGTTCGTCAGTGAGATCAGCGGCGGTTCCGGTTACCCTTGTTGCCTCAGCTCCCTTTTCCTCCTTTACCTCTTCAAGGTCAAGTCCCACATCATTGAAATCCGGTAACGGGTGTTCCTCTGAGGCCATACTGTCCAGAATCACGCTGTCTTCTTCTATTACATCCATCTCTTCCGGTTCTTCCAGTTCAAGCGAAGAGTCTTCAACTGCCAGGTCTCCAATGTCCAGTGTGTCGAAGGGAGTCCCTTCGGAAAGATCCATGGTATTGGCAGGCAGTTCCATTTCAATTTCTTTGGGAGTTGTGGGAGAAATTTCTTCCACTGACGATTCATCTACACTTTCTTCAAACAGGACATCTTCCGATACCGATCCCAGGTCCTCTTCTCCATGGCTGAAATCGTCCATGTCCTGAATGTCAATTTCCACCGATTCCGCAATTGATTCAACCTGATCGGACTCAATAAGGGTGGGTTCTTCCAGATCCGATAATTCCAGAAAAGCGATTCCTTCATCCTCTTCCAGGCTTTCATCCAGTTGTTGGGTGGACAGCATTTTTCTCAGGTATGAAGCAGATCCCGGTAACAGGCGGTCTGACTTATCCAGAAGCTTCTCCGCTTTCTCGGTTTTGCCTTTCTTCAGATAGGTTTCCGCCATGTTAAGATAACATTTGGATGCTTTGGCAATCTCTCCCCGTTCAATACAAAGGTCGGAGAATATACGGTTGGCCTTTACATCAAATGGATTCTGCTGAAGAAGCTTGCTTAAAAGCTTGTATGCCTTCTTCTTTAGGCCATATTCCACATACATTTCTGCTTCCGCAACGGATCCCCTTACCTGTTGCCGGGTTTCTTCCATATCCAACCCTTCCGAGCCTTCCGCCTGTAACGGAGCCTTGGCTGAAGTGTCTGAGTCACCTTCGGCTTCTACTGAAAAACTACTTCCCAGATCCTTGAGGGCGGACTTGTAATCGTAGTTCATTGGGTCCAGTTGAACCAGTTGCTTCAATGCCTTTTCTGCGCCGGTCACATTCCCATCCATTTTGTAAGCATTGGCCAGCTTTTCCAGAGCTGAGATCTGAAAAACCTTCTCACCATTTTTTTCGTAAAAAATGGCGAGTTTCTGAATTGCAGGAGCAAAGTGTTCCGCCTTGGCGGTAATGCTCTTCAGCAGGGTAATGGCCTCGTCGTATTCTTCATTTCTGGCCAGGCGTTCCAGAAGAGGGTGGGTGGCTTTCCATGCCTTTGCATACTGTTTCTTGTCCAGCAGCCGGGCAACCAGTTCACGGAGAGCCTTATCCCGGCTGCTGTCAATTTGAAAAACCTGGGTGAGCAATTTCAGTGCCCCGTCAAAGTCCCCTTTTTCCATCTTGATGTCACCGAGAAGTTCCATAATCATGGGGTTCCGGGTAAAACGGGAAGACGCGGATTCCAGAACCTTTTCGGCTTTTTCCAGCTCACCCTTCATTACCAGAACTTTTGCCAGAGTAATATCCACCACCGGGTCGGGGATGTCCAGTTTACGGGTTTTCAGAAGAATTTTCTCCGCTTCGTCCAGTTTTCCCTTGTCCCGAAGTGTCTTGGCAAGGGTAATCAATTGTTCGATGGCTTCCTGCTGCATCCCTTCGGAATTAAAAAGTTCTGCCAGCTTCATTCTGGACCCGACATTGTCGGGGTCCATGTCAACAATTCTGCGATAGGCTTCCAGTGCCCGTTTGGTCAACCCTTCCTTCTTATATTTTTCTGCAATTTCCAGGTATTGCCGCTTTGCATCCTGAACCATCCCCTCCTGGGTGTAGAGTTCGGCCAACTGTTCAAGGGCACGAATGTTTTCTTTGTCCATCCTGAGGATTTTTTTTAAAATCGCGATGGCTTTGGTAAAAAAGCCTTCCCGAACATAGTGGTCCACACTTTTCTGGAAATATTCAATGGCACTTTCCCGGTTCCCCATCTGGGCAAAAAGATCCCCGATCTTGTTGATGATGTTTACCAGTTCCATGTCATCCGGAGCCGCCTGAACGTAACGCAGCAATTCATCAATTGCCGGTTTCAGTTTCTTTTGCCGAATGAGCTTGTCTGCTTTTTCGAGGATCTTACTTTTCTTTACTGATGCCATGCCTCTCCCTTATTATAGAACAGATGAAAATATAGCATATCCTATAAAGTCGGTCAATGGAGGTAAGGAAACATGGAGTAAGGAAATATGGAGGTAAGGAAAAGGAAATCAGGACCTGTTATCATCTGCTTTTCTTCCGGTGTTTTCTTTTGATTTCCGGGCCGATGGTGGTAAAGGGCAGAATGCGCCTGAACATAGGATTGCTGACTTCCCCCACCCGTTCAATGAGGGGGCCGGCGAGCCGGGCAAAGTCCATGTTCTTTAATTTTCCACCGTGGGCCAGGAGCAGTGTTTCTGCGTTCAGTTTTGCGAAGCGGGTCAGTGAGCCCTTCATCTCTTCCGGAAAGGGAATCGGAAAGGGCAGCATGAACTTGCCGTTGATGCACAGAATCAGGTCTGCGGCATAAAAAACAGAGCGTGTTTTATTGAACAGGCCAATATCAAAAGAAGTGTGGCCCGGGAATGTCATCGTAACCCATTCCGGAAAACCAGGGAGTTGATCGCCATCCCGTAAGGGATAATCGGGTGTGAGTTTCCTGGGATATGCCACGCGTTCCCGCTTTTTGCCGTTTCTCCGGGCAGAAAATCGGGCCAATCGTCTGTCCACCTGGTTTTGCAACCAGCCCCGCCAGCCCCTGTACCAGTCGTCAACTCTGTGATGTGCAGCAATGGGAATCCCGAACTTTTGCCTTAGAATCGGTGCCCCACCCGCGTGATCCGGATGCATGTGGCTGACCGCCATCAGCTTCAGGTCTGCCATCGGCCTTCCCATGGTGCCGGTGATAAAGGCCTCAATTCTTGCGGCATCTCCCCGGCAGCCGCCGTCCAGCAGCAACAATCTTCCCTCCGATTCAACCAGGAAAATAGATTCGATGTAGCCCTCTATTTCATGAATAGTGAATGAACGCTCACTCATACCAGAAGTATATCGTACAGTTCAGAAAACCTCCAGAATTTTCAGGTAACATTCCCGTTCCTGCCCGGCCATCCACCTTCCACTATCCACGACGCACTTTGCGTGACTCTCCTATCGTACTGGCGCAGTGATGACTGTTCCATCCCCCAATCCCACCGAGACCTTGTATTGGGTCAGGCCGGCGGAGATGGAGCCGTTATCCTGCATGTAGAGTTCCAGATAGCTGTGAGGCCGCATCGTGCTGAAGTTGACACTGCCGTCGGGATGATTCTGGCGCAGTCCATCCATCACGACTGCAAGGGCCCATCCGTTGTTTCCGGCGATGGTGTCCCAGCGGGAGGCCATCCCGTCCGTATTCTCCACTGAAACCCAGAGAATGGTGGCAGGAAAGGGGATTTCCACTTCAATGTGGCTGTCGGGGAAGCCGTCACCCCGGAATGCCTCGCCCTGGGAGACAAAATCAACGAGACCCTGCTTTTCTTTTAAAATTGCGGTTCCGGAACCGGCAGTCTGATTAGATACGATGTTTGACGGCCCGGGTGCAGGAGTCGGCGGTGTTGGCAATGCTGGAAGGACCAATGTCCCCGGCACAAAGGGCATGCGTTCACGCTTCGGTGGCGTAATGGAGAGTTGAAGTGCAACCCGGCCTGTGGCTTGAAAATAATCTACCCGAATATCATGGCTGCCGGAATATAGGCGGGTCCGGCCGGAGCGGGTACGGGGTGCATGCATTCCGCCGTCATCTACCACCATCTGTCCGTCCACGTATACAATGGCGCCGTCGTCTGCCCGTACAGAGAACGTATAGTCCCCAGCTTCGGGAACTGAAAAACGTCCGGTATAGCGGATCATGAACCAGTTGTAGCGATCAGTAATAAAGGGAAACCCCTTGTCAAAGTAACCGGGGTGGATGTCCAGCTTGTTCGTATAAATTGTGCCGAGGATCACGCCCCCCCGGGAATGCCCAGGGCGCAGAGTGAATCCCTGCGGTACCTTGTACAGCGTACCGGTAAGGACGTTACCCCCGCTTTCCCATGCATTTCCGAAGATGCAATTTCCCCGTCCCACCGGCTTATCCACCCGAAAAATCAGTGCCCGTCCCCCCGGCGGTAGAATCCAGAGTTGAAGGGCGACAGAAAAACGGGGGCCCTGAAAATATTCCACCCGGATGTTGTGATTTCCCTCCGACAGCCGGATCCGTCCGCTCTTGGTCCGTGCCGGATGAGCACCATCGTTGTCCACCACGAGGCGATTGTCAATATAGAGGCGGGAACCGTCATCGGAGCGGAGCTGAAAGCGGTACTTCCCATCCTCCATTACATGGAAAGACCCGGTGTACCGAATCGCAAACCATTCAAATCGGTCGGTAATTCCCGGAAACCCCTCCCGGAAATCCCGTTTTGGAATATCCAGTTCCTCGGTGTAAATCGTACCCACCGGATTCACCCAGCGAATGCTTCTCAAGCGTTGTGTTCCTTTTGGAAGCAGGAAAATTTCACCTTTCAGTGCGTTGCTCAAAACTCTTTTGACCCCAAAAGTTCGTTTTTTTCCTGCCCATGCGGCGGGAACAGCCAGCGCGAATATCATGAGTCCAATGACCATCCCCTGCAGAACCCGTAAATACAAATTGTGTTTACTCTTCGTTCTTTTCATTCGTTGTCTCCCCTTTTGCAACTGTTCTTTCGGACAATCTTTCAATATTACAACTATTATACCATGCTCTCTCTGAAAGGGTTGAAAACTAACCCTTTCAGAGAGAGGCGTGAGTGAAAGTGCGAGTGGAAGTGTGAATGCGAGAGGAGATGGGATGTGAATGGCCAACTCTCCATCTCTTCTCGCACTTACACTTCTCCATTCGGTGCACCGAGCCGCCCAACGCCCATTTCCTATGATAATATTCAGGATGAAGGATGAGAAATGGGGGGAGAAGATGTTCAAGTGTAATACTCGAATCCAGGTTCGGTATGGAGAAACGGACCAGATGGGGGTGGCTCATCACGGGGCGATGGTGAACTGGCTGGAAGCGGCACGGGTGGATTGGTGCCGGAAAATCGGGGTGCCCTACCGTGAGGTGGAAGCCGCGGGATTCAATATGGCAGTGGCAGAGCTGAAGATCCGCTATCTGCTGCCCATCCTGTTTGATGAGGAAATCAGCATTGAAACGCTGGCCGAGAAGTTTGGATCGAGACTGGTAAGATTCCGCTACCGGGTGTTCAATTCAAGAAACGCGCTTGCTGCCGAGGGGATTACCCGCCACCTTGTGGTGGGTAACGACCTGAAGCGGGCCTCCCTGTCCCCGGAGCTGATGGCGAGATTTAAGGCGGGTATGAGCTCTGATGCTTAGGTTCGGAACAGCGGGGATTCCAAACGGTGTAAAGTCTTACGAGAAGGGGATTGAACTCCTGAAGAAACGGGGACTGGATTCCCTTGAGGTGGAATTTGTTTACGGCGTGCGGATGTCAGACAGTCGGGCTAAGGAAGTTGGACAGTTGGCCCGTGAACAGGGGATTACCCTGACCTGTCATGGCCCGTATTACATCAACCTCAATGCAGCGGAACCGGAAAAGCTGGAAGCCAGTATCCGAAGGGTGAAACGGACGATTCAGGCGGGGCGGGCAATGGGAGCGTTTTCGGTTACCTTTCATGCGGGATTTTACCTGAAACAGGCCCCGAAGCAGGTGCTGGCAGTGATCCGGGATCGGATTTCCGAGATTATGGCGGATGAAAGGAAAGCGGGAACACCGCAGGTCGCACCGGAGACAACGGGGAAGCCTTCCCAGTTCGGTTCCTTGAGCGAGCTCTTGCAGGTGGTAAAGGGTCAGGAGAATATGTCGGTGTGCATTGATTTTGCCCACCTCCATGCCCGCTCCATTGGGCGCTACAATTCTGCGAAAGAAACAGAGTTTGTGCTGGGAAAGGTTGTGCAGGCGCTGGGGAGAGAGGCGCTTTCCCACATGCACTTTCACATGGCGGGGATTGTGTACGGCCCCAAAGGGGAGAAACATCATGTGAACCTGGAGGAATCGGATCTCAATTATCCGGAGATTCTCCAGGTATTGAGAAGCTGGAATGTGGGCGGTGTGGTAACCTGTGAGAGCCCGAATCTGCAGGATGACGCCTGTCTGTTGAAAGAAACATATAGTCGGTATTGAAACATAACGAAACGGGGAAACGTATTTATGGATGTGACTGAGGAACTTCAGGTCATAGACGCGGTGCTGAAAGGTGACGTGGATCGGTATGAGGCGCTGGTAAACCGGTACCAGAAGCCGATCATCAATTTCATCTTCCGCATGGTGGGCAACTACGAGGATGCCACTGAGCTGGCGCAGGACGTGTTCATCAAGAGCTATGTTTCCCTTGCCGGTTTCAACCGTCAGTATCGATTCTCCACCTGGCTGTTCCGTATTGCCACTAACCGGGCTATTGATTTTTTGCGAAAACGGAAGGTGGCGGTAGTTTCGATGGAGGGCGATTATGAGGACTACACGCCTCAGTACAAGTCCGATGGCAGTTCGCCACTGGAAACACTGGAAGACGGTCGGCTCAAGACACTGTTGGGAGATGCGATCCAGCAGTTGCCGCCGGAGTACCGGGAGGTTATCGTGCTCTACCATGTAACGGAGACCAGTTACGAAGAAATAGCGGAGATTACAGGCCTGCCCCTGGGTACGGTGAAGAACCGAATCTTCCGCGCCAGAAAGATGTTGAAAA
This sequence comes from Acidobacteriota bacterium, assembly GCA_003650445.1. Classification (GTDB taxonomy): domain Bacteria; phylum Acidobacteriota; class Holophagae; order Thermotomaculales; family Thermotomaculaceae; genus UM-FILTER-49-7. The sequence goes on from QMQE01000004.1 coordinate 26,260, forward strand.
AAATCCTGGAAGGTGAAATATGAAAGAATGTAAAGGACTGAAAGACTATCTGACAGATGCCATGGATGAAGACCGGAAGATGCGCTTTGTTGCGCATCTTGCACATTGTAAGACCTGCCAGGCATCTGTGAAAGAAGACTATGCCATTTCCAAGGCGCTGTCTGCTTTCCCGAAAGTGAATGCGCCAACAAAATTTGCTGCAACTGTGATGCGGGAGCTTGTGTTGAGAAAACGGTCACGCTTTGCCTGGGGCTTGTATGGGGCGGCGGTTGTACTGGTGGCGGCTCTTGTGGGCGTAATTCTTGGCGGAAATGTAAGCGCTGTAGCTGGGCAGGCCACCGTTGTGGTTCGGTCCCTTGCTGATTTCGGCGGCTCTCTCTATACAGTTGTCCACAATATTTCCGCTATACTCTTTGGCGCTTTGCCAATGGGACGAATGGCGCCGGCTCTTGCAGGGGGAATATTTATGGCTTTGTGCTTTGTGTTTTACAAAACCGCTTTTTCCTTTTCGGCGGGAAGGAAATAAGGATGTCTCCGGCTTTTTTTAAACGCATATCCGTAACTTTTTGGATACTGCTTGTTATAGTGGCTTTTGCTGTTCCGGCCCGTGCCACTACGGTTAAGAAGTTCTATTTTTATCCGGCTCATCCGGTGATTGTGGATAAGGGAGCCACCGGTGACATGCTGATTATTGGGGGCGATGTTCAAATCAGCAGCCAATTGGCCGGGAATGTTTCTGTAATTGGCGGAGATGTTCATCTTGCCTGCGGCACCGTCACCGGCGATGTGGTGGTGGTTGGCGGAGAACTCATTGCAGATGAAACCTCCCATGTGAAAGGGACATCTGTTGTTTTCGCCAGTGTCTTGAAGCGAAATCACACTGCGCTCCTCCTGATTTCCACCCTGTTCTGGCTTCTTGCCATTGGGTTTGGCTTCTATTTCTTTCCCGAGCATATCAGGGAAAATGCCTTTGAATTTGCCGACGACTTTGTTCGGGCCATACTCCTTGGTATTTACACCGCAGCGGTTCTCGTTATCCTTTCGATTCTCTCCTTCGTGCTGATCCAGGTTGTTGTTGGAATTTTCCTGCTCATTGCGGTATTGCTCTTTGGAATTGCCCTCTATCTGTTCTCGGTACTGACCGTATTCCAGTTTCTCGGCGAGCTTGTCTGGAAGCATCTACTGAAAATCCCTATGCCGGGGCTGGTGCAGATGATCACCGGGCTGGTGATCTACGAAGCATTAGCATGGCTGGGATTCATCGGCGTGCTCAGCACCCTCATCCTTATTCTGGGTACCATGGGCGCCAGTCTCCTGTCGCGTTTTGGCACCTTCAAACCATGGTTTGGCGCGCGCCGCTACTGGGGACAAGGGTAAAACTACAGAGAAGTGGCTTGCGATTAGCGGGAAAGGGAGAGTATCCCATTTCCTTGATTTGCAAGTCACAGGTCACAAATCACAAGGCCCGTCGGAGAGCGACGGGCCTTTCCGGTGTGTTTCCAGTTGTGAAACTTACTTCTGTTTGACGTTGATGGAGATCTTTTTGGGCTTGGTTTCTTCCCGCTTGGGCAGCGCCAGTTCCAGAATACCATTCTTGAAATTGGCATTGATTTTGGTTACATCCACAGTGTTTGGCAACTGGAATGACCGGTAAAAAGAGCCGTACTGCCGTTCAATCCGGTGGTAGCTTTCCCTCTTTTCCTCATTCTCGAATTTCCGTTCTCCCTTGATGGTCAGCATATTGTTCTCGACCGTCACATCAATGTCTTTTTCCGTCATCCCCGGCAGGTCCGCCTTGATTTCAATGGCGTTTTCGGACTCGTACACATCTACCGCCGGTGCCCAGGAGCCGGTAATTTCATCGTTCATATTAAAACCGCCTATCTCTTCGAACATCCGGTTCAGTCTGTCGCTGAGTCCCATCATTTCTCTCAATGGATTGTACTTTGTAATAGCCATGTCTTTACCCTCCTTCCTCTTTTTTTACATTGACAATATAGTCCAAATTAAATAGATGTCAAGTAATCTGCAAAAAATATTTTAGATTTCTTTATGACGAGCCGTAATATCGTGAAAAATAAAAGGATTTTTGGTAAAAAAATCTAAATGAAGGCTTTCACCAGGTATAATAAAGAAAAAATACAGGAGGAAGGAATGATTTTCTTTCTAATCACCGGGGCAACAAGGGGAATCGGCCGGGCCATCGTGGTGGAGCTGGACGGACGATACGGTGAAAACGCTGCATATCTGATGATAGCCAGAAATGAAGCCGGGCTCGATACCCTGAAGGGTGAGATCAAGGGGAAAGCGCAGGTATTGGCGATAGACTTGTCGTCACCGGCCCGTTCAGGCAGAGAAGTGGGTGAAATGCTTTTAAAAACCGATATTGCGGGGTATGAAAAATTCGTACTTATCAACAATGCCGGTGTACTGTCGCCGGTGGGGAAGACCGGCACCCTGGAAAGCAATGAAATTGAAACCAATATTCAGGTCAATCTGACTGCACCGCTGATACTGGCGAACGAGTTTTTGCGTTGGGCTGGTTCTTCTTTAAAACCAAAACTCATAATTAACATTTCTTCCGGTGCTGCCCGTTTCCCCATTGTCTCCTGGGGGGCGTACTGTGCCTCTAAGGCAGGGCTGGATATGTTTTCCAGGGTGATGATGGAAGAAAAAAGTACGGGCCTTCAGGTCATTTCCGTAGCACCGGGCATTATTGAAACCGACATGCAGCGAAGTATCCGTGATTTAAAA
>QMQE01000005.1 GCA_003650445.1 Acidobacteriota bacterium
GGCTTCATGGGAACTGGCTGTAACGGCGCTTATTCTATCGGTGTCAATACCGCTGAATAGATCATCCAGAAGCCAGGCTTTCCGGTAGCGACTGCCAAGAATTACGGTTCTTCTGGCAAGGAGTCCGCCTTCACGGTTCCATGCGTTCACGGTAAGCTTCGCATTTTCTTTCCCCCCGTTCATCAATGCCAGGCCTTTCCAGGCCGCATCTGCATCATCCGAAACCGGAATTGTCACTTCATTGTTTGCCAACTGAGTAAGGGGGAAGGAAACCGTCTTACCTGAAGCTGTAGCAGTGATGGTTTCCGATCCAGTCATTCCCGATGACCAGAATTCCACAGTTCCGCAACTCCCTGGCAGTTCCTCCACTGTAAGGGAACCCGATGCCGGAATCACAAGGCGCCTGGACAGAACGGGAACCGTGTTTCGATACGTAGTCAATATGGCTACTCCTTCCTTTTCTTCAGAATTCTTCAATGTAACGCAGGTTACCCAGCCTGTTCCCGAAGCAATGTGGGTAATTCCCAGTTTCGTGGAAGCATTCTCTTTCAGGACGACTACTTGTCCACTGTCCCGGTCCGCGAGGAAAATGTAGGGGAGGTCCAGCCGAACTCTGCGGACAGATCCGTAAGTGGAAACGTTTTCCACCATGACCGGTGATCCCGGTGTGTGGATGTCCAGTTTATCCATTCCGTTGGAGCCCCTCGCCACATATAAAAATCCATTGCCGATTTTCAGGTCGGAAATACCGGTCTCGTCCGGTAATTCTGCGAGAATTTCAGGGGCAGCCGGATTACTGATGTCCACCACAAAAAGTCCGGCAAACAAATCTGCCACATAAGCGGTCTGCCCCTGCAGGGCCACGTTTACGACCACTCCGCCGGTATTCATCCTGCCCTGCAATACAGGATGAGTGGGATCGTTCAGGGAAAGGAATTCTACGCCGGAAAACCCGGTTGCCACCACCAGTTGAGTCCCTTCTGCCGCTGTGTCATATACAAAACCAGAAGCCAGGTAGTGCCCGATTTCAAGAGGATTGTCCGGGTCATCCAGGCTGAGAATAGATACGCCTCCCCATTCGCTGGAGGCAATCAGCCCGCCACTCCACGGGGTTAGGTTGAAGGTCATGCCATCCAGAGGCACAGAACCCAATTCAAGGGGAGCAACAGGATCACTGATATCCACGACAGTCAGGCCGGTGTCCATGGCTGCAGCGTACAGACGGTCGCCGGCAACTTCGATGTCCATTGGCATTCCTGTCGTTTGCATCAGTCCCCCTGCCTGAAGGTTTGTTAAATTTCCGGCGTTCAGGCTGCGAACGCCCTGGTACGCATCTGCAATGAACAGGTAACCATCAGCAAATGCCACGTCACTGACATATCCTGCCTGCTGATAGCTACCGATTGAAACTGGAACCGTGGGGTCTGAAATATCATACACGCCTAATCCGCCAAGAGTTTCGGCAAGATACAGTGTTGTTCCATCGAATATAGCCCCCTTTGTGTCCTGTGGGGTTTCGCTCTGAACAGTTAAAGCCGGAGCTGCAGGGTCAGAGATATCCAGGATATCAAACCCCTTATCTCCATCTGCGGCAACCAGAGTTGTACCATCAACAAAAACCTGGTGTATAAAAGAAACCGAATAGGTGACATCCGTTGTGCCGTCACTGTCCAGGTCAAAACTCTGGGAAGTAAATGTTCCCGCCAGTGTCGGTGTCAACGGGTCAGAAATATCTATCAGTTGCACACCGTTTATTCCGGCAGCCACAACCAGTGTGCTGCCGGAAAGTACCGCCCCGTTGGTAGTGAATCCCAGAGACAGGCGGACAAGGGCATCCGGTGCCAGCGGGTCAGTTACATCCAATACATATAAGCCTGCCTGGTTATCCAGCACATACCCATGTGTATCATCAAAAACGATGGCGGAAACAAACTCGGCTGTGCCCTCCGCTACACCGTAACGGTGGTCCAGCGCCGGGGAAGCCGGATCGCTGATGTCGAGGATGGCAATGCCTTGAAGTCTTGTTCCGGCATACAGATAATTTCCGGTGATCCCCATACAGGTCACATCTGCATCCAGGTCCACATGGGTGATCACAACCGGGGCCTCCGGAACGCTGATATCCAGGACATAAAGCCCCCCCCAGCCTGTGGCGAGATAAGCCACGCTACCGTTGAGAAGAAGGCGCCGGGGTTTCCCGTCAAAATGAAGTCGGGTCACCAGCTCTGGTTGCGCTGCGTCCGTGATGTTAATGACATCCAGCCAGCCGCTCTCGGAGAGCATATAGGCCATATTTTGTACTTTAACGATACGGTCATACGCAGGCGAACCCCATTCTCCGACCCTTTCCAGTGTCTGGGCAATCCCCGTTCCGGTGACAATCAATCCCAAAATGAATACGGCAAGCAGCTTTTTCATGAATACCCCTTCCTTTCGTTGTTTCAAAGATGCACATTTTTCATCCCTGTGATTGTCTTGAATTCAAGCCCGTTTGTCAATGAATATACGCGTAATCTGTCCCACTCCATGCCCGATTACACTGAATGACAAAAAAATATCAGAAAATTGCAATAATGAAATGCCCGGTTCCCTTATCTGTGAAATATCGGGATTCAGCTTCATCAGGGAAAGACCTGTGTAATAGGAAATTCCCCTGTCTTCTACACTTCAGCTATCTCAAACGCCTTGTGCTTATGCCCTTTGGCAGGTATAATACACAGGTAAAAATATTTCTGTGCCTGGTGAGTCGGCTGGCTTTTTCGGCTCATGACAGTTGCAACCTGGAGGTTAGAATGGCAAAATATCTCTTTACATCAGAATCTGTTACCGAAGGCCATCCGGATAAGATAGCAGACCAGATTTCGGATGCGATTCTGGATTCTGTCTTGAAAGATGACCCAAGCGGAAGGGTGGCATGTGAAACATTGGTGACAACCGGATTGATTCTGATTGCAGGTGAGATTTCTACCCGGACTTACGTGGATTTTCCAAAGGTGGCACGGCAGACAGTTCGGGAAATCGGGTATACCCGGGCAAAATATGGTTTTGACTGCGACACCTGCGGGGTTATTTCAACCATTGATGAACAGTCTCCGGACATTGCCATGGGAGTGAATCCCGGGGGTGCAGGGGACCAGGGAATGATGTTCGGCTTTGCCGTCAATGAAACAGAAGAATTAATGCCCATGCCCATCATGCTTGCCCATCGGCTCACCCGGAGACTGGCCGAAGTCAGAAAGAAAAAAATTCTCAAATTCCTACGGCCCGATGGAAAATCCCAGGTGACGGTCGAATATGAAGATGGAAAGCCAAAGCGTGTAGACACCGTTGTTATTTCCACCCAGCATGCGGAATCTGCCGATCAGAAAACGATTCGTCAGGAAATACTGGACAATGTAATATTCCCGGTCATTCCGGAACACCTGCTGGATTCCGACACCACCTATCATGTAAATCCGACGGGCCGTTTTGTGGTTGGCGGGCCTCAGGGGGATTGTGGGCTTACCGGGCGAAAGATAATCGTGGATACATATGGTGGATTCGGGGCACATGGAGGCGGTGCGTTTTCCGGCAAGGACCCGTCGAAAGTAGACCGCTCCGGTTCTTACATGGCACGGTATCTTGCAAAAAATATTGTCGCATCCGGGGTTGCAGGCCGGGCCGAAATCCAGATTGCCTATGCAATCGGTGTAGCAGATCCCGTCTCCCTGATGGTGAATACCTATGGCACCGGGAAACGGCCCGATGAAGAACTGGCAGATCTGATTCGAAAAAATGTTGACCTTACACCTGCCGGAATCATTGAAAGATTGAAATTGCGCAGGCCGGTTTATCTGCAGACAGCTGCCTATGGGCACTTTGGACGAAATGAAAAAGGCTTTTCCTGGGAAGAGACAGACCTGTCCGGTCTATTTGCCTGATAACTGAATTGACAGAGACAAAAAAGGAGGGGATTTCCCCTCCTTTTTTTGTTTTGCCTCATGGATTCCTGTTTATTTAATCACACTTCCCCGGGCTGGAATGGAAAAATTATGATCTGTCTTCCCTTCCTTTGCCACAATTTGAATAATATCATTGAAAACGCCGAGAGATGCATCTTTCCTGATGCCGATCCAGATATCAATGGTTTTCTCGTCTTCCCGAACCGTTTCAAAGGTAAATATCTTTGCTTTGCTGTGAATGGAAACAATCTCAAGGGGGTTGCCTGTATTGGACGTGAGTTGAATACGACGAACCCGTTTTACTCCCTGATGATTGCCAAACATGAAAAGAGAAATGGGTGTGACCAGAACTGGTTTCTGCATCTTAATAATAATGAACAAGTTCATTTTGGGCATTTTTGTTGAGTTTGTTTCCAGAGAAAGGGTAAAGCTTCTTCTCTCCAGAACCGGCATGTTTTTCAATGCCTTCAACGTAACAGACACATATTCTTTCCCATCTTTACTTCTGACCAGGCCGACCTTCAGCGGAAAATTACGCGATGCATTCACGTTTCCAACAATAGAATGGCCTTTGATTTCAAGTGGCTTGTGCATGTTGTTTTCAATAAAAACACGCTCAGTATAGCTCTTGCCCGGCACGACATTACGAAAATAAATGGAGGTGCGCGCCGGTTTCAAATCGGTAACAACAGTTGCTTTTAAACGCAGCCGAACAATGTTCCCGCCGCCATAAGTGTTGGAATAAACCTGAATCGTTTTTGTTACAGATCCGTTGTAATGGGCAGTGTTAAAGTACGCTTTTATTGTACCGGATTCACCGGGGAGAAATGCCGTCTTTTCCAAAGCGGCCGTGGTGCAGCCTCACCCGGGTTTAACCGATTTGATGATAAGTTTTTCGTCGCCGACATTGGTGAACTTAAAAACAGCCTGGACCTTTTTACCGGGATCCACTTTCCCAAGGTCAATTTCTTTTGAAACAAACTTCATAATCGGACCCTTGGCCATCACCATTACCTGGGTCATGGCGATAATCAGAACCAGCAGTTTTTTGTGCATGTATCCTCCTGAAGCAAATAATTCCGAATTCATTTCTACCATAGCTACAGACGATTGTCCACTGGCTGAAGTTTGAGGATTCTGAGAAGTGGGTCAATCCTTGTAATTCGGACCCGAAGGGGTGAACCGATGGAAATGGATTGGCCCTGGTTGCTGTGGAGTGCGAACCCTGACTGGGAAAGATGAAATCGTCCGGCTAATTTTGAAAGGGGGACGAAGCCGTCTACAAACCAGTCTGCCAATTCTACAAAAATCCCTTTTTCACTGACAGATGACACAATACCGTCAAACTCCCGTCCCTTCCCTCGTTGAATCTTGTCCAGGATCAGGCTTTCAGCCGTATCCAGCTCGCCATGAAATGCCTGGGTTTCACGGAAACTGACAAGGGATGAAATGGCATCCAGTTGGGGTCGGCTGTAGGGGGCTGGAACCCGGTTAAGCCATGCTTTCAGCATTCTGTGGACCACGAGGTCTGCATATCTGCGAATGGGGGAGGTGAAATGGAGGTAGTTGTCTGTGGCAAGGCCAAAATGATATCCAGCTTCTCCCTCATATCGCGCCCGTCCCATCAATCGAAGGGTAATATAATGAAACCGTGGATCTTTCAATTGATTGATAAACGAAGAAACAGATGAAAATTGGATATCAAGGTGTAACTCCTTCTTCAGATATTCAAGTGCCTGAAGCGTGTCCGATGACGGTTTCGGGTGGACGCGGAAAATGCCGGGGATTCCCTTTTCCACAAACAGATTTCCCACTGTTTCATTTGCGAGAAGCATACATTCTTCCACAATCTTCTGGGAAATTCCCCCCTTTTCTCCGGTAATACCGGAGACATGGCCGGATTCGTTGAACTTCAGTTCCCCCCTGGGGATGTTCAGAAAGATGGCACCTCGGTTTTTACGCTGTTTCCTTCGGAAAAGTGCAAATTCTTTCAGTATTTTCAGTCTGTCCCCGATTTCTGAACCCCATGGTTCGGCAGTAGGCTCACCAGTTTCAAACCACCGGTTTACATGATCATAACGCAGGCGAAACCGGCTTTTAATTCGGGTCGGAGTGACGGTAAAGTCTTCCACTTCAAATCCCCTGTTCAAGTGAAACATAAGGGACATACAAAGGCGCGGTTCACCCGGCATCAGGCTGCACAGGCCATTGGACAGCTCTTCCGGTAACATAGAGATGGTCTGGTTTGGAAGATACACTGAAACACTGCGAAGCAATGCGCCCTGGTCAAGGGGCGTATTTTGCTTCAGATAAGCAGATACGTCAGCGATGTGGATTCCCAGTGTGTACCCGTTTTCAGATGGTTCCAGGGAAAGGGCATCATCAAAATCTTTTGCATCTGCCCCATCAATCGTAAACGTCATGAGGTCGGTCAGATCCATGCGGCGATCCAGTTCCCGTTCTTCGGGCCGGGGGATATCCGCCAGTTTCGGCCAGGGTTGATACAGGTTGTGACGATAAGATGCGATTACAGAAGCGGAGCCCGGTGTTTCCCGAAATCGGGCCAACACCCGGGGACGAATGCCGGCAAGGACTTCTGCGACCTCATTTTTGCCATTCTCATGTTGCAGGAATACGGATCGGTGTTTTCCAAACGCCGGGACAAGTTGTCGGCCCTTCAGTCGGCCCCATATCCTTCTTTTTTCCGGGGATTCAACTCCGACAATTACACCACTGCTTTTCCCTGTTTCCAGAACCAGTACACGGTCACCGGCAACCGGGCGTCCCTGCATGTCAAAAGGCCAGCGTACCTGAACCGCTCTCCGCCGGCTTCTTGTTTCCAGATGGAACCCCCCTTTTCCGCTTACCAGGAAACCAGAAAGAAGGGATCGGACAGAGGGCGTGGATTTTCCGGATTCAGTAGAAATGCGTTGAGGGGCCACTTGATAACACTGATTTTCAACCTTCCGGATGCGCCCTTCCCGAACCATTTCTTTCAGAATCATCCGAAGATAATTTCGTTCATGTCGCCTCAATTTCAGCCGCTGCTCCAGCCGTTTCAATCCAATAGGTGACTGTTGTCTGGAAAGATAGGCGAATATCTCGTCTTTAATCAGACTCATCCTGTCTCCGTCGTTTCCGGCAGGAGTCGGCCCCGGGCTGACAGTTCCATCCGCGTATAATTACCGGAGTGTTCATTCTCTTCAGATAGACTTTCATCAGTTCAGATTCCCCCTTGACATCTGTCTGCTTCATCCCTATGATTATACGCGATTCTTGAGGTTGCTCAAGTGGTGGAATTGGCAGACACGCACGGTTCAGGTCCGTGTGGGAGTTAATCCCATGGGGGTTCGAGTCCCCCCTTGAGCACCATTTTCTTTCATCTATTGGAGATACTATGCCGGATTTGGTCGGCGTTAAGTTTAAAAAGACGGGTAAATTTCTTTTCTTTAAAGAAAACGGAATAAAAACGAAATGCGGGGATCTGTGCGTCGTGGAAACAGACCATGGCACGGAATTGGGAATTGTTCTGATCCCGGCCCACCCGGTGGATGAGAAAACAGTCAATGACAGAACCCATCGAATCCTCCGGGTTGCGACGGAGGAAGATATCCGTGTCTCAGAAGAACTTTCCGCCAGGGAAAGAGAGGCGATGTCCTACTGCCGGACAAAAATTGAGGAACGAAGCCTGGATATGAAGCTGGTTACAGTGGATTTTACATTGGATCGTTCCAAAGCCATCTTTTATTTTACAGCGGACGGACGAATTGATTTTCGCGATCTGGTCAAAGATCTGGCCCATGAATTTCATCTGCGCATAGAAATGCGGCAGATTGGTGTTCGGGATGAGGCGAAAATGCTGGGCGGTATCGGTGTATGCGGCCGCCCGCTCTGTTGTGCGCAGTTTTTGAATCGCTTTGAGCCTGTTTCCATAAAAATGGCCAAGGCGCAGAATCTAATTCTAAATCCCAGTAAAATTTCAGGAATCTGTGGCCGGCTGATGTGTTGCATTAATTTTGAAATCAACCGGGATTTCGGCCATTGTCAGAAAAAAAGGAAGAAAGAAAAATCAACTTCCGAGTAAACATTTTTTACTTTCTTGCCTGACGCTTGCATTTTCCTTTCTTTTTCGTTATAATCCGGGAAAACAGGCGATTCACAGCAATTTACTAAGGAGTCATATCCATGTCCAACAGGAAATTAATCCGTCCCAATCTGAAAGATGTCAAAGCGAAAATGGGTGCTCCGGAAAGCCGGCCGCGCCATCAGATAGAATACGGCAGACAAGGCGCTCCCAGCGGCGCAGACCAGCCTCTCCTTTCCCATCCTCTGCTGACCACGGCACGCCGTAAGCAGGCACCGCCGGAACAGACCTACGCGGAGAATTTCTACTATCTGAAACAGATGACAAGCAAGACAGTCATTGTCATCATCATGGAAGATGGAGAAGAAATTCGCGGTATCATTGAATGGTACGACAAAAATTGCCTTAAGGTAAACCGGCTGAAAGAGCCCAATCTCCTCATCATGAAGGCCAAAATAAAGTACATGTACAAGCAGGAAGAGGAGAGCCGCTCCGCTCGTCGGCGAACCCGTCGCCCGGCAGTAGAAATAAAACGCGAAAAGCCAGACCTTGCCGGTGATGCACCGGATTCTGAATAACGGGTTCTGCTTTTCCCCTGAACACTCATGAACAAAAAACCCGTTCTTGCCATCACTCCCGGTGACCCCTCCGGTATTGGCCCTGAAATCATCTGCAAGGCATTGCCTGAGATTCTGGCGTACTGTAAGCCGGTAATTTATGCTTCCCGTCATCTTATGAAAAATGTCGGTAATTGCAAGAATAAAAATCTGGATCTCGTTGGGGTTAGTGCCCCTGAGCTGGATTGGGAGGCAAGCCCCGGCAGGCTTTCTGCAGTAAACGGGGCGTACGCTGCAAAGGCTATTCGGATGGCGGTTTCAGACTGTCTTTCCGGCAAATACGACGCGCTGGTAACAGCGCCAATTTCCAAAAAAGCATGGGAACTGGCAGGGATTTCCTACCCGGGGCACACTGAAATGCTTCGGGACCTGGCCGGAGTTTCCCGTACGATGATGCTGTTTTACGCACCCGCTTTTTCCGTAATCCTTCACACAATTCATATTCCGCTTTCGCAGGTTCCGGAAACCGTAACCGGGGAACGAATCGTAAACGGAATCGAGTTTGCGCAGGAGCAATACAGCCGATTGGTTCAACAGCCGTTCGAAATCCGGGTTTGCGGATTGAACCCCCATGCGGGGGAGCAGGGGCGCCTCGGCATGGAAGACTTTGCGATTGTGGAGGCAGTGAAAATACTTCGGGAAAAAGGAATGGAAATCACCGGGCCATTCCCCGCCGACACGCTGTTTTCCCATATCCCGAGGGATGGAAGTGTGCTGGTGTACGCCATGTACCATGATCAGGGATTGGCCCCGATCAAGACGCTCTATCCCGAGAAATGTGTTAACATTACGCTGGGCCTTCCCTTCATCCGGGCTTCTGTGAGCCATGGGACGGCCTTCGATATTGCAGGGAAAGGACGTGCAGATTTCCAGAACCTTCTTGAGACGGTCCGGACCACCGTCCAACTATTGAAAGGGAGGCAACTATGAGAGTTAAAACGGTTTCGCTGTTCCTCATTACATTTTTTATGGCAGGCTGCCTGGGCGGTCGAATGTACTTTGACAAACCGACCCGGTATGACATTAAGCTGTCCATGTTAAAAATGAAAAAACACTATGAAATTGTTCAGCAATGGGTTAAAGGCGAAGGCGGAACTCCGGAAGCCACTACAGACTCTGTGGCTCGAATCCGAACGGAAACCGATTTTCTCCTGAACAAGCTTCCTTCAAGAAACCCGGAAATTTATCAGGAAAAACTGCGGGATATGCTGCATACCCTCGATTTTCTGGAAGAGAGTGTAAAAGATAATCAGCCGAAACGTGCCAAATACCATTTTAACGAGCTGAGGGGTAGCTGCACCAGTTGTCATTTCCGCTATAAAGTCGGCGTAAACTTCTGAATCGGCGCTGAAAATGGAAGACCCGGCCCTTTCGAAGCTCATCGAAAACCTGAAAAGACATCCCTGGCTGGTTCACTATCAACTCATTCCGGCCATGGCTGCGAAGATGGCTCCCATGCCGGAACCATTACGGCCTGAAATCGCAGATGGGCTACGCTCATTCGGGATTGAGTCCCTTTACAGCCATCAGGCAAAGGCCTTTTCTCTTGCCGAGTCCGGTAAGAATGTGGTGATTGTTACCCCTACAGCATCGGGTAAGACCCTCTGTTACAACCTACCGGTTTTAAACCGGATTGCCGCAGACCCGGAAAGTCGTGCTGCCTTTCTCTTCCCCACCAAGGCGCTTTCACGGGACCAGATGGCGGGGTTATTGAACCTGTCTGAAGCATCCGGGATTCATGTGAAATGTGACGTGTACGATGGAGATACCCCTGGTGACACAAGGGGTGCCATCCGGAAAAATGCCCAGGTACTGATTACCAACCCGGATATGATTCACCAGGCCATTCTGCCTCACCATCCCAAGTGGAAACAGGCACTGGAATCTTTGAAATACATTGTAATTGACGAAATGCACACCTATACCGGGGTATTTGGCAGCCATTTTGCCAATGTAATCCGCCGCCTGAAGCGAATTTGCCGGTTTTACGGCGCAGACCCGGTGTTCATCTGTTGCTCGGCCACCATTGCAAATCCCCTGGAGCTTGCGGAAGAACTCTGTGAAGAGAAATTTACATTGATTGATGAAACCGGGGCACCCTCTTCGGCAAAACATTTTTTTCTCGTGAATCCGCCCATTGTAAATCCTGATCTCGGAATTCGCAAAAGCTACATCGAAACAGCGGTTCAATTTATGATGAAATTCATTGAGCATGACATATCTGCCATCGGGTTTGCCCGTACAAGGCTGGCAGTCGAAGTATTGACAAAGTACTTGAAAGACCGGGCACCGGTCACCAAAAAGGACAGTATCACCGGGTATCGGGGAGGCTACCTTCCAGGTGAGCGGCGTAAGATTGAAAAAGCGGTGCGGAGTGGTCAATTGAAATTCATTCTGTCCACCAACGCGCTGGAGCTTGGAATTGACATCGGCACTCTCCAGGGCTCGGTACTGGCCGGTTATCCCGGCACCATTGCCAGTACACTGCAGCAGTCCGGCCGTGCCGGTAGAAAGGAGGGAGATGCCGTTTCGGTCCTCATTGCCTCCAACCTGCCGGTGGATCAGTTTATTGTCGGCCACCCCGATTACCTCTTCGGCCGTTCTGCGGAACATGGCAGGATCAATCCCGACAACCCTGAAATCCTGTTCAGCCACCTGGCGTGTGCCGCCTTTGAACTGCCGGTGGTGGATGGTGAAAAACTGGGTACCGTGTCCACCGGGCCGGCAATGGAACAGATGGCGGACATGGAACTGGTCAACCACTTCGGAGATAAATGGCACTGGATCGGAGACAGCTATCCGGCGGCAGAATTCTCACTTCGCTCGGTGACCAATGAAAACTTTGTCGTCATTGACAAGTCGGGAAAGGGCAACCGGGTCATTGCCGAAGTGGACTACACGGCGGCGCACACAACTTTGTACGAACAGGCGATCTACATGCTTCAAGGCGGTCTCTACCAGGTGGAGGAACTGGACTACGAGAACCGAAAGGCATACGTTCGCAAGGTACAGTCCGATTACTATACCGACGCCATTGATCACACCCACCTGAACATTCTCGCAGTGGAAAGAACGCTGAACGCGGGATTTCATCAGGTCAATCTCGGGGATGTCCATGTGCTGACCCGGGTTACCGGTTACAAAAAAATTAAATTCTACACCAACGAAAACGTCGGCTACGGCGAAGTGAAGCTGCCGGATCTGGAGATTCACACCAGCGCCTTCTGGGTCACCCTGTCGGAGGAACTGCAGGAACAACTCGGTATCTGTCGAACGGATTTTACCGAGACCCTTTCCGGCCTGCTCTATGCCCTGAAAACCGTTTCCGCCATTCACCTGATGAGCAATGTTCGAGACCTGGGTAGTGCCATGCAGGTGGATGACACTGTTTCTCCTCAGCAGTTTTCTCTTTTCATCTACGACCGCTATCCCGGTGGTATCGGACTGAGCAACGAACTGTTCCAGATACGCTCCGAAATCTTTGAGGCGGCAAGAAAACTGGTGCAATCCTGCCGCTGCGATAGCGGCTGCCCCTCCTGCATCGGCAGCCGTACCTCAGAAACCGGCAACATCAAAAGCAATGCAGTTGCACTGCTCGCCCTCCTTGCCGCGAGGGACAAGTAGAAGGGGAGTGATGGGTGATGCCGTGCCTCCGGTACTGTGATGGGTGATGAGTCGGGGAAAAGAGGAGAAAAGAATCTTTCACAAAGAACGTTGAGCTCTAAGGGAGGGGTGGAAAAAGCATGGGAGAATAGCCAATCCCCTTCTTTCACGCATTTGCACTGTTCTGTCCCCTGCTCTGCCCCCTGCTCCAACTCCTACTCCAATTCCTTGTTCCCGGTGAACAGTTTACACCGGGGGGTGCCGTGGGCTATAATGCCTTCAACAAAAGCATCAGGGAGGGTGTATGTCCAATGCGAATGAATATCAGACAGGATTGAAAGAGTACAAATGCGATACGGAACCGAGGAAGGATGAGGCGGATGCTGTGGAAATCACTGAATCGCTGGTTCGGAAGTTGCCGAAGGTGGAGCTTCATTGCCACCTCGATGGGAGTATGCGGTTTGAAACGGTGCTGCAACTGGCGGAAGAACAGAAAGTTAAGTTGCCCTCCGACGATCCGGATAAGCTGCAAAAAATGCTCCAGCCGGGTTTTGACTGTAAGAGCCTTGTCGATTATCTGAAGGCGTTTGACATTACCTTAAGCGTTTTGCAGCAGCCGGAAGCGCTGACCCGGGCTGCCTATGAGCTGATTGAGGATGTGGCGAAGGAAAATGTCAAGTATATTGAGGTTCGTTATTCTCCTATTCTTCACCAGCAGCAGGATATGAATCTGGCGGTGATTCTGGACGCGGTGCTGGAGGGGCTTCGCCTCGGCGAGCGGGATTTCGGGGTGAAAAGCGGGGTGATTGTCTGCGGAATCCGGAATATTGACCCGAAGTTTTCCATGCGCCTTGCGGAGCTGTCGGTTGCATATAAGAATAAAGGTGTGGTGGCATTTGACCTGGCCGGTGCCGAAGAGGATTATCCGGCACGGGAACACCAGGATGCCTTCCACCTGATTTTGAAGAATAATATTAATTCAACTGTCCATGCGGGGGAAGCCTACGGCCCCGAAAGCATCCACCAGGCGATTCATTACTGCGGCTCCCACCGGATCGGCCATGGGACAAGGTTGTTTGAAAACGGGGATCTTCTGAACTACGTCAATGATCACCGGATTCCCCTGGAAATCTGTCTGTCCAGTAATATCCAGACCAAGGCGGTACCGACATTTGAGGATCACCCTGTCCGCCTTTACTATGACCTGGGGTTGCGCATTACCTTGAACACGGATAACCGGCTGGTTTCCGATACCGACCTGACCAAAGAATTTATGATTGCCCATCAGTATTACGGATTTACGCTGGAAGAGATGAAGGATGTTATTATTCAGAGCTTTAAGTCCGCGTTCCTCCCCTATCGCGAGAAGCGGCAGTTGATTCGGGAAGTATTATTGGAATTGGACAATTTTTAACCGGAATAAAGTGTGCTACAATTCTTTGATTTTAGTGAATGGCCATTCGCTTATGGCCATTGATATAACAAGGAGGATACGTTGAAAATCCACGAGTATCAAGCCAAAGCCATTCTCCGAAGCTTCGGTGTCCCCACCCCTGAGGGTGAAGTGGCCGAGACTCCGGACCAGGCAAAAGCCATTGCCGAGAAGCTCGGCGGCGGTGTTGTCGTTGTCAAAGCCCAGATTCATGCGGGCGGACGCGGAAAGGGCGGTGGAGTGAAGCTGGCAAAGAACCCGGAAGAAGCCTTTGAACTTGCCGGAAAAATTATCGGAATGAATCTGGTGACCCACCAGACCGGACCGGAAGGGAAAAAGGTCAACAAGGTTCTCGTGGAACAGGGACTGGATATTGCCAACGAACTGTATGCCGGCATTGTGATTGACCGGGGCAGCGGGAAGCCGGTTGTGATGGCTTCCAGCGAGGGTGGAATGGAGATTGAGGAAGTGGCGGCCAATTCCCCTGAAAAAATCCTGAAAGAGTATGTGGACGTGGAACACGGCCTGCAGCCTTTTCAGGCACGGAACCTGGCATTCGGCCTGGGGCTGAGCCCGGCCGTGGCGAAAAAGGCGGTGCCGTTTTTCATGAAGCTGTACCGGGCTTTTGAAGCTAAAGATGCTTCACTGATGGAAATCAATCCCTTGATTGTAACCGGTGACGGCAATGTTCTGGCACTGGATGCCAAAATGAACTTCGATGACAACGCCATGTTCCGCCATCCGGACCTGCCGGAACTCCGGGATATTACAGAAGAAAACCCTTATGAAGTTGAAGCATCCAAATATGATCTGAACTTCATCAAGCTGGATGGGAACGTGGGCTGCATGGTCAACGGTGCCGGGCTGGCAATGGCAACGATGGACATCATCAAGCTGGCAGGTGAAGCGCCTGCTAATTTCCTCGACGTGGGTGGTGCGGCAAATGCAGAACGGGTGGAGCATGCATTCCGGCTGATTCTTTCTGACCCGGCAGTCAAGGCAGTTTTGATCAACATTTTTGGTGGAATCGTTCGCTGTGATATGGTTGCTACCGGTATTGTGGAAGCCGCAAAAAAGGTTGGCGTGAAAGTTCCCATCGTTATCCGGCTTCAGGGAACCAACGCGAAGGAAGGATCTGAAATCCTGAAACAGTCCGGTTTGAACTTCTCCGTAGCGTCGGAGTTGGAAGAAGCTGCCGAGAAAGTGGCAGCGGTTGTGAAGTGAGAGTGGAGGCATAACATGGCAATTTTAGTCAACGAAGATTCCAGAATTGTGGTTCAGGGAATAACCGGCGGAGAGGGAAGCTTCCACACAAAACAGTGCATTGATTACGGCACAAAGATTGTGGCCGGTGTTACCCCGGGAAAAGGCGGACAGGAAGTCCAGGGTGTTCCGGTTTACAATACGGTACGGGAAGCCCGGGATAAACAGAATGCAAATGTTTCTTTGATTTTTGTTCCCCCCGCGTTTGCGGCGGATGCCATCATGGAAGCAGCGGATGCCGGTATCGAGGTGATTATCTGCATCACCGAAGGGATTCCGACTATTGATATGATTCATGTCAAAAATTATTTGAAAGACAAAAATTCAAGGCTCGTGGGCCCCAACTGCCCCGGCGTGATTACACCGGGTGTGGCAAAGGTTGGCATTATGCCGGGTTTCATTCATAAAAAAGGCTCCATTGGTGTGATTTCACGCAGCGGAACCCTGACCTATGAAGCGGTGAGCCAGCTGAGCAGCCGTGGGCTGGGCCAGTCGACCTGCATCGGCATTGGGGGTGATCCCATCATCGGTTCTCCCTTCATTGACCTGTTGAAGCTTTTCCAGGAGGACCCCGATACGGAAGGCATCGTGATGATTGGTGAAATCGGCGGCAGTGCGGAAGAGGAAGCGGCGGCTTTCATCAAAGAAAACGTGACTAAGCCTGTTGTCAGTTTCATTGCCGGCCAGACCGCACCCAAGGGGAAGCGAATGGGCCATGCCGGCGCAATCATTGCCGGCGGAAAGGGAACTGCCAAAGAAAAAATGGAAGCACTGGCTGCGGCTGGTATTCATGTGGCCAAGAGCCCTGCCGATATCGGCGAGACCATGGTCCGTGCGCTGGGCAAATAAGCCCGGCCAATAAACGGGAGGACCAAGCCAATGACAAATGAAGACAAGGCTGTCAATGAAAAGGCACTGACGCGGCGAAAAAAGCCCAGCAAAGTTCCCCACAAGGTACACGTCTATACAGACCTCTGTAAAGGGTGCGGAATCTGCGTGTCAGTTTGTCCAACGGGAACGCTTCAGTTAGAAGATTATGCGTTTTCAGTATTCGGTGTCACCTCCTCGGTGGACGCTGAAGAATACTGCATCGGATGCAAAACCTGTGAGATGCGGTGTCCGGACTTCGCCATTCGCATTGACGAGGAGGAATCATGAGCAGGCAGCGGGTTTACAACGGGAACGAACTGGTTTCCCTGGCTGCGATGGATGCGGGTTGTCGCTTTTATGCGGGATATCCCATCACCCCCAGCTCGGAAATCATGGAAGTTATGTCAAAGGAGATGCCGAAGGTCGGCGGCGCATTTATTCAGATGGAAGACGAAATTGCTTCTATCGGTGCAGCCATCGGTGCCGCATGGACCGGAGTCAAGTCTATGACTGCCAGTTCCGGCCCCGGGATTTCCCTGAAAGCGGAGCATATCGGCTTCGCTTGCATCACCGAGACGCCGCTGGTCATCGTGAACATCATGCGGGGCGGTCCCTCTACCGGGTTCCCCACCGCCACCAGCCAGTCGGATCTGATGCAGGCACGCTGGGGCACCCACGGTGACCATCCGGTTATCGCGCTGGTACCGGGAACGGCTACGGAGATGTACTATGAAACCATCCGGGCATTCAATCTGGCGGAGCTGTACCGGACCCCGGTTATCATCCTTGGTGATGAAATGCTGGGACATTTGAATACAATGCTGGATCTGCCGGACCCCTCAACGCTGGAACTGGTGGAACGGAAACTGGCAGAGCCGAAGCCGGGTGAAAAATATAGGCCCTTTGCCATGGATCAGGGCGATGTCCCTCCCATGGGTGCCTTTTTCAGGGGCTACCGCTTTCATCTCACCGGGCTGAATTCCAACGAATACGGCTATCCCACCATTGATCCGGACATGATTCAGGCCCAGCAGGAACGGATGATGAACAAAATCGCCAACCATGCCGATGAAATGGAGAAGAATGATACATTCAACCTGGACGATGCTGACATTCTGACCGTTGCTGTGGGCTCCACGGGTTCCGCCGCAAAGCAGGCATCCAAGGATATGAAGGCGGATGGCAGTGGAAGACTGGGTGTATTCCGCCCTCTCACCCTCTGGCCTTTCCCTGAAAAAGAGCTGGATGCACTGATTGGCTCAGGCAAGTTCAAAGGCTTGTTTGTACCGGAGGCAAACCTGGGCCAGCTTGTGATTGAAGTGGAGAGAATCAATCGCGGGCGGCTGCCAATCCAGACCCTGCAGAAGGTCAACGGATTTCCGGTTACCCCCGGTGATATTGTTGAACGGATCAAGGAGGTGTTCTGATGGCTCCTGCAGCATACATTAACTTTGAGCAGTATCTCCGCCAGGATTATCGGGGACTTCAGTGGTGCCCCGGTTGTGGGGATGGTGCCATTCTTCAGGCCTTTCTCCGTGCTGTCCACGAATTGGGAATTTCCCAGGACGATATGGCAGTGGTTTCCGGTATCGGCTGTTCCGGCCGCATTAGCGGTTACATTGATTTTAATACCATGCATACTACCCATGGCCGGGCGATTTCCTTTGCAACCGGCATCAAGCTGGCGAGTCCGGACAAACATGTTGTTGTGTTCGGTGGAGACGGAGACCAGACTGCCATCGGCGGAAACCATTTTATCCATGCCTGCCGCCGCAACATCAACCTGACCATCTGTGTCATCAATAACAACGTGTACGGCATGACCGGCGGCCAGTATTCCCCCACCACCCCCCACGGTATGAAGACTCAAACCATGCCCTACGGAAACTATGACCAGCAGTTTGACGTAGTGAACCTGGCCATCGGTGCTGGGGCAACCTACGTGGCCCGGGAATCTGTGTGGAAACCCGTTGCCTTGACAAAGTTTTTCAAGAAAGGCATCCAGCACAACGGCGTTTCGGTAATTGAGGTTGTTTCCAACTGCCACATTAACCTGGGGCGGAGAAACAAGATGAAATCTCCCCATGCCGTGCTGGACTGGATCAAGGGGAGAACGGTTTCATTGGCAAAAGCCAAAAACATGAGCGAGGAAGAACTGGAAGGGAAAATCCTGGTGGGCGAATTCGTTGAGAAAGATAAACCGGAATTTACCGAGCAGTATTACAAGCTCGTGGAAAGTCTGAAGAAGTAGGGGGAACGCCATGTCATTTCATTATGAAGCACGATTTGCAGCCATTGGCGGACAGGGCATCATTACCGCGGGGGCTTTTCTCGCGACCGCGGCAACCCTCGAAGGGAAATATGCCACACAAAGCCCCACATACACTTCCCAGGTCCGTGGCGGTCCCACTAAAGTGGATGTGATTATCAGTGACGAGGAAATTCTGTTTCCAAAGGGAAACAAGCTGGACCTTTTCCTGGCAATGGCGCAGAAGCCCTACGACCGCTACTATTCGGAGTTGAAGCCTAACAGTTTGGTAATTGTAGAAGAGAACCTGGTTCAGAACGTCCATGATGATGGCCACAAGATTATCCGGGTTCCCATCATTGAGCTGGCAGAAAAGGAAATCGGCCTTGCTGTTACCATTTCCGTCATTGCAACAGGCCTGGTGGTCGCACTGACAGAGATTGTTACCCCGGATACTATGCAGCGGGCGATCCTCAGCCGGGTCCCGAAAGGAACCGAGGCTTTGAACATGAAAGCGTTCCAGCTGGGGCTGGACGTCGGTGCAAAATTGAAGTAAAGCAGACGCTGAGCAGAATAGATTTGAAGGAGAGCAGAATAATGAGCGAAAGAACATTTGGCATCATCAAACCGGATGCGGTTCAGAAGGGCTACGCCGGGGAGATTCTGACCATGATTGAAAAAAACGGGTTCAAAATTGTCGGCCTGAAAAAGGTCCGGCTCACCAAGGAAAAAGCAGAGGGGTTCTACTTTGTTCATCGGGAAAGGCCCTTCTTTAACAGCCTGACAGACTTCATGTCCGAGGGCCCCATCGTGGTCATGGTTCTGGAAAAGGAAAATGCCATTCCCGACTGGCGTAAGCTGATGGGTGCCACCAATCCTGCGGATGCCGACGCGGGTACCATTCGCAAGGCCTTTGCGGAAAACATTGAGAGAAACGCGGTCCATGGCTCCGACAGCCCGGATTCCGCAGCTATTGAGATTCCGTACTTCTTTAATCAACTTGAACTTGTCTGAAAATTCGGGGGCGGATATTCCCGCCCCCGAATTTCTTCTGTCCCGGCCTCTGCACCAGCTCCAGAATCAAAAAGGAAACACAAATGAACACCATTGACCACCTTGTCCCCCATCTTCTGACTGTTCAAAAGCCGGCCCAGTATCTGGGCGGTGAATTGAATGCGGTTCAGAAAGACCCATCCGGTCGCTTGCGGGTTGCACTGGCCTTTCCGGACCTCTACGAAATCGGCATGTCCTACACCGGATTACAGATTCTCTACCACCTGATCAACCGGGAGGACAATTTCTTCGGGGAACGGGTATTTGCTCCCTGGCCGGATATGGCAAAGTTGCTCCGGGACACATCCACCTCTCTTTTTACATTGGAAACGAAGACCCCCCTTTCAGAAATGGATGTGTTGGGCTTCACTTTCCAGTACGAACTGAGTTACAGTAACTTCCTGATGATGCTGGATCTTGGCGGAATCCCACTTTTGTCAAAAGATCGGGACAGCGGCCCTCTGATCATGGCCGGCGGGCCCTGCGTGTACAACCCGGAACCCATCGCCGACTTTGTGGATGTGTTCTACATGGGGGAAGCGGAACGGGAACTGGTTCCGGTACTGGCAGACATTCAGGAAATGCGAAACAGCGGGATATCCCGGCAGGAGCAGCTGAAGGCACTCCATGAAAATTATCCATTTCTCTATATCCCGGCCTTTCACAGGGCAAGGCCTAAAGACCCATTCTGGACCGTTGTGCCATCCAGGCCGGTAAAACGAACTATCCCCCGGAAATTCTCCATGGCAGACTTCCCGTCCCGGCTGATATTGCCCAACGTGGCGGTGGTCTATGATCGGATTACACTGGAGATTTCCCGGGGATGCGATGAGGGTTGCCGGTTCTGCCAGGCGGGGATGATTTACCGCCCGGCCCGGGAACGGGCGCCGGAAGATCTTCTGGCGCAGGCTCATGCACTGGTGGATGCCACCGGCCATGACGAAATCTCCCTGTCCTCCCTGAGTACGGCGGACTATCCGGGGATCGAAAACCTGGTGTCGGTAATGGTGAACGAGTTTGAACAGGACCGGATTTCCACCGCACTGCCGTCGATTCGGGCCGACCGTTTTCAGGAAAGTTTTGCGGAGGAAATCAAACGGGTTCGCAAAACCGGCTTTACCATTGCACCGGAGGCCGGATCCCAGCGGCTGAGGGATGTCATCAACAAGAATCTCAGCGAAGAGGCTATTCTCACTGCCGCGGATACTGCCTACCGTCACGGCTGGAGCCACATCAAGCTCTATTTCATGATGGGACTTCCCACTGAGACAATGGAAGACCTGGATGAAATGCTTGCCCTTACCGAAAAAATAGCTGCCATGAATCGACGGGGCTATACCGTTCTCAGCGTATCAACCTTTGTCCCCAAACCCCATACCCCTTTTCAATGGGCAGCGCAGCTTACGGCAGATGAAATCCGGCGGCGGCAGAATCACATTAAACACCGGGTTCGGTCCCGGAATATTAAAATAAAACTGCATGATCCTGCCCAGTCCATACTGGAAGGAATTTTCTCCCGCGGAGACCGCCATACTGGGAAACTGCTGTTGGAAGCCTATCGGAACGGAGCCTGCTTTGACGGCTGGACCGACCATTTTCACCCTGAAATATGGGACAATGCGGCAATGGCTATCGGCTACGATTCCGCCCACCTGCATCGGGAACTGGATGTTGAAAGCTCACTCCCCTGGGATTTTGTGGATATTTCAGTTCCAAAAACTTTCTTTTTGAAAGAATGGGAACGGGCAAAGTCCAATGAACCCACCCCCATGTGCGTGGACCCCGGAAGCTGCAACGCCTGCAGGGCATGTTCTGCCGAAGAGATTCAGACCCGTTTCCAAAAACGGGAAGAAATGATTGAAACCCTGGCAAAAATGAAGAAAAAGAGTTCAATGTTGAATGAAAATAGCAAAAAAGAACGGTTTTTTTACGAATTTTCATACAAAAAGGGTGGATTTGCTCGTTTTGTTTCTCACCTGGACCTGGTTAGTATCTTTTCCCGGGCGATTCGGATTGCGAAGCTCCCGGTGATGTTCAGCCGGGGGTTCAATCCAAGGCCGATATTGAAATTTTCTCCAGCTCTGGAACTGGGGATTGCAGGAGATGATGAGCGCTTTCTCGGTGAATTTGTTGATTCCTTCGACCTCATCACAGCGATGGAAAGCCTCAACCGGGCATTGCCGGAAGGGATACGCATCACGGCTGTTTCCCCTTGTCCCATGGAGAAACGGAACCGCCTTTCCCGGGATGTGGATTTTGTTTATGAATTGGTATTTCCGGCACCGGTTGGGGTATCCCCCGGATGGCGGGAAATTGTGGTGGAAAAAACCACCCGGAAGGGAACCCGGCAAATCCGCATCGGGGACATTGTGCAGAAGGTGGAGGCCAGCGGCAGGATGGCAACGGTTGTGATTCGACACTCCCAACGCAGAGGTAGTCTGAAACTCTCCGACACCCTTCCTCATATTTTCCCGGATGGCAACTCAACTCATGCTATACTATTGCGGAAACAGCTGAATTATTTAGAGGGAGAGGCATGAATCAGGAAATTATCGTCAATTCCACAAGCCATGAGACAAGAATCGCTGTATTGGAAAACAATCAGCTTAGCGAGGTTTACGTTGAGCGGAATTTTGACCGTGGAATTGTTGGAAATATTTACAAGGGCCGGGTAACGCGGGTTTTGCCTGGGATGCAGTCTGCATTCGTGGACATTGGGTTTGAACGGGATGCTTTTCTCTACGTTGGAGATATTTCTGAAAACCTGTTGACGGTGGAAGATTTCCTTGAGGAGGAAGAGGGCATCGAAGGCGATGTGCCGGATTCTGTTGAAGAAGAGAACCTTCCGAGCGATACCATGCATATTGAAGATCTTCTTCAGGAGGGTCAACAAATCCTCGTTCAGGTTGCAAAGGAACCCATTGGAACAAAGGGGCCGAGGATTACTGCACATATCAGCCTGCCGGGGCGCTACATTGTTTTTATGCCCACCATCAACCATATTGGCATCTCCCGTAAGATTGAAGATCCAAAAGAGAAGGAGCGGCTGAAAGCGATTATCACCTCCCTGAAAAGCGGGAATCGGGGCTACATTGTCCGCACCGCAGGCGAGGGAATGGAAGAAAAGGAGTTTGTCCAGGATATCAATTTTCTGCAGAAACTCTGGAAGGAAATCGTCCAGAAAACAGAAACAGTTTCCGCTCCCTGCCTGATTCATGAGGAACTGGGACTGATTCAAAAAATTGTGAGGGATGCGTTCTGCGAGGAAACCTCTCTGATGCTGGTTGATTCTGAAACCGCTTTCCAGAAAACCTTGCAGTTTATTGACAAAATTGATCATCGCTGGGCATCGAGGATTCGGCTTTACACCAAGAAACGGCCGATTTTTGATGAATATGAAGTGGAATCTCAGCTGGAAGCTGCATTGAATTCAAAGGTATGGTTGAGGTCAGGTGGGTATATTGTCATCAACCAGACAGAGGCGCTGGTGGCGATTGACGTAAACACCGGGCGCTATATCGGCAAGCGTTCTCTGGAGGAAACGGTTTTCAAGACCAATATGGAAGCTGTGAAAGAGATTGTTCGCCAGATACGGCTCAGAAATCTCGGTGGTATCATTGTTATTGATTTCATTGATATGGAAGAGACAGAACATCGAAAATCTGTCTTGAAGGAACTTGAGGAATACCTGAAAGGCGACCGTTCCCGTTCCAATATTCTGACCATTGATGAAATCGGACTGGTGGCCCTGACACGGAAGCGTTCCAAACAGTCACTGGAACGGTTTCTGACAGAAATGTGTCCCTATTGCCAGGGTTCCGGCCGTATCAAATCCATTTCCACAATGGCCCTTCAGATTCAGCGGGAAATAATGACCCGCCTTACCCCCCAGTTTGACCGGAACATCACTGTTCGGGTCAATCCTTACGTTGGTGAATTTCTTAAACGGGATGAGTATGATGTCCTGGGCGAACTGACCCGGATTTTCAACATCCGAATCAAGGTTTCCGACGACCCCAACCTCCACATTGAGGAATATAACGTTGTCATCAACTGATGATTCCCCCGGCCTGTCCATCGCGCTTGGTTCCGGTGCCGCCCGTGGCTTGGCCCATATCGGAGTTCTGAAAACACTGGATGAATCGGGGCTGAAAATCGCTGCCATTTCCGGTTGTTCCATCGGCGCTGTAATCGGAGGATTCTACGCCGCCGGCAAATTATCTGAGGCGGAAGAATATTACCGGAACATGGGATTGAATGACGTAATCCGTAATTTTGATCCGGTCTTTCCCAGCGGTGGCCTCATCAATGGCAAAAAAATGATTCAGATGTTTCGGGACATTGTGGGGGAAATCAGGCTGGGTGAAACTGCAATCCCCTTCTACCCGGTGGCTACGGAATTATCCACAGGTGAAATGGAAGTACTTGCGAACTGTCGGCTCTGGGAGGCGATTCGAGCATCCATTTCTATCCCCGGGCTGTTCAAACCCTACCGGTTGAAAAAAAAGTGGTATGTGGATGGGGGCCTGACCAATCCGGTGCCGGTGGACGTACTCAAGGCTCACAGTGCCGGGGCGAGGATTGTGGCAGTTACCCTGAATCTGCCTCCGACGGCCTACCGGAGAAACTGGATTAAACCATTGGACGAAGAAACAAATGACAAAGCATTCCTTGATCGCTTTCCGGCCATGAAAGCCTTTCTGAAAAAAAGGGGGGTCAGCTTACCCAAAAGAGAAGAAAAGCCCGGCATGCTCTACACCTTGAACCGTACATTCCACATTTTTCAGTACGAAATCGCATGGCGGTCCATTGAGATGAATAAGCCGGACTATGTCATTGCGCCTGAACTGCCGGATCTGCTGTTTTATGATTTTCACAAGGCGGATCAGGCAATTGCCGAGGGAAAGCGTGTAACAAAAGCATTCCTCAGCGAATTGCGTAGCTGAATCCCAGATCATTCAGTACCGATGTAGATAGGACATCCGCAGACAAATTGAAACGATCCGCACTTCTCACCCATACAATTTTGTCACCTACTTCCACTTTAAAAAAGAGTTTCAAATCATTTCCCCGATATGGTTCCAGTGCGAGCCGAAGCTGGTTCAGCCGTTCATCAGAACTGATTACTATGGACAGCGTGGCCGCTCCACCTTTCACAAAGGAATCAAAGCTCCGAATATCATCCAGCAACATGGACGGTGTGGAACGGGACAGATCCAGTTTTCCAGACACAAAAACACGTTGGCCGTTTTCCAGAAGTTCAGTGAGATTTGAAATGGCTCCCTTGCCCTGGTTTTCTCCTGGGAATTTGGAGGCAAAAACAACCACATTGATACGTCCCGTGAGATCTTCCAGAACGAAGGAAGCCATTTTCCTTCCCCGCCGATCAGTCCTGAACTGAAGGTTGCGGATCATTCCACCGACGACGACACTTTCACTGCGATAGGCCGGAATGGGTTCAGCCCCCTCCTGGTCTGCAGCCATTTCATGGATATCTGCAGTGGAAAGAGTAGAAAAACGACGCAATTCTCCTGCTACTTCGTCCAGGGGATGACCGGAGGCATAAAACCCCAGCACATCCATTTCTTTCTCGAGAAGTTCCATTTTTTCCCATTCTTCATGCGCTTCTGATGGCGTGCTGTCGGTACCTTCCGGTTCCGGCAATGTGTCAAAGAGGGAGCGCTGTCCCATTCTTCTTTCCTCGTTTTTCTTTGCCGCAAACCGTATGGCAACTTCCAGGGTATCGTAGAGGTGCTTCCGTTTTTCTTTGAGGCAGTCAAAGGCCCCGGCCATAATCAAGGATTCCAAAACTTTCTTATTGGCTTTTCGGGTGTCCATCCGGGATAGAAAATCATCAAATGTCTTATACGGCCCGTTTTGGTTCCGTTCCTCAATAATTACATCAATTGCACTGCTGCCCACGCCCTTGATGGCACCGAGGCCGAAGAGGATTTCATTTTCCACGATTGTAAAACTGCTTTCGCTCTGGTTAATGTCCGGCGGCAGAAGAGCAATCCCCATATGCTCAAGCATGGGTTTGAATTTGAGAATATCTTCTACCTTGGTACTGCTGGCCTGTTCCATCCGAAGGACAGCTGTGGCAAATTCAACCGGGTAGTACGCCTTGAGCCAGGCAGTCTGGTAGGCAAGAATAGCGTAGGCGGCGGAATGAGACTTGTTGAAGCCGTATTCGGCAAACTGGGCCATGGTATCCATCAGCTCTTCTGCCTTTTTCGGATCCACTCCCCGCTCTTTTGCCCCCTTCAGGAAGATTTTCTTCTGCTCTTCCATCACGGATTTTTTCTTTTTTCCCATGGCTTTCCGAAGAATATCCGCCTGGCCCAGGGAATAACCCGCCACCTCCACCGCAATGAGCATCACTTGTTCCTGGTAGAGGATAATGCCGTGGGTTTCTCTCAGGATATCCTCCAGTTCCGGCAGCGGATATGTGACATCCTCCTGCTTGTTTCGCCTGCGAATATAACTGTCCAGCATCCCGCTGCCGATGGGGCCGGGCCGGTACATGGCATTGCAGGCAATGAGGTCTTCAATCTTATCCGGATGCAGGCTCTTCAGGAGTCCCCGCATTCCGGGACTCTCAAACTGAAAAATCCCCTGAGTATCACTATTCTGGAACAGTTCAAAAACTTTTTCGTCATTTACATTTGTGAACGCTTCATGAATTTTTTTTCGGGTGATTTTATGGCGGCTTGTAATCAAATCCAGTGCAATGTCAATGACGGAGAGTGTTTTCAGACCGAGAAAATCCATCTTTAAAAGGCCGATACCCTCCGCGAGATTCTTATCATACTGAACCACCGGAACAGGGGATTTGGATGAAGGCTCCACAAAAACCGGCGCCAGTTCGGTGATAGGACGGGGTGCGATAATGACCCCCGCCGCATGAACACCTGCGTGGCGAGCTGTGTTTTCAATTCGGCCTACATAGTCAAATAATTGGCGGTTCAGGTCGTTTTCATCGCGGAAAGCCCGGAGTTCTTCGCTTTCTTCCAATGCCTGCTTCAGCGGGACATTCAAGCCGGGTGGGTAAAGTTTTGTGGTAACCCGGTTGGCTTCCGCCGCCGGATACCCCATTACCCGGGCCACGTCTTTAATCGCCAGCTTTGCCTTCATTCGATTGAAAGTTACAATCTGGGCAACCCGTTCTTCACCATATTTTTCTTTTACATAGGTAATGACTTCTTCCCGGCGGTTCTTGCAGAAATCAATATCAATATCGGGCATGGATTCCCGTTCCGGGTTCAGGAAACGCTCAAACAGAAGCTTGTAACGCAGCGGGTCCACATCCGTAATTCCCATGCAATAGGCAATCAGTGACCCGGCAGCAGAACCCCTTCCCGGTCCCACTGGAATATCCTGTTCCTTGGCAAAGCGGATAAAATCCCAGGTAATGAGAAAATAGCCTGCAAACCCTTTAATTTTTAAGACTTCAAGTTCGGTGTTCAGGCGTTTTTCGTACTGCTCCATGGGAATGTTCTCAGCCAGTTTTCCTGCTTCTTTCAGTTTTTCCAGCCCCTCCCGTGAAATTTTCTCCAGATACGAGTCCAGCGTTTGCCCATCCGGTACCTTGAATTCCGGAAGCATCATTTTGCTGGGAAGTTCCACCTCACACATTTCTGCAATTTCCAGAGTGTTATCCAGTGCCTCCGGGCAGTAGGAGAACAGCGTCTCCATCTCTTCCCTGGATTTCAGGTAAAATTTGTACGGCATATATTTCATGCGGTTTTCATCACTTAACAGGCGATTGGTCTGGAGACAGAGAAGAATATCATGAACCTCACTGTCTTCTCGTTTGAGGTAGTGGATGTCATTGGTCGCCACCAGGGGAATATCAATTTCCCTTGCCAGTTTCACGATTTCAGGTAACACTTTTTTTTCCGAAGGAATATCGTGATCCTGCATCTCCAGAAAGAAATGGCCTTTACCAAAAATATCCTGAAAGCGCAGTGCGGCCTTTTTCGCATCCTCGTAGCGGTCATTCAGAAGAAGTTCAGGAATCTCGCCCTTGAGGCAGGCGGTAAGCCCGATAAGGCCCTCACTGTATTGCTCCAACAGCTCCAGATCAATCCTCGGTTTGTAATAAAACCCACTGAGATAGCCCTCGGAAACCAGTTTACACAGGTTCCTGTACCCGGCGTTATTCCGGGCAAGGAGAACCAGGTGGTTCATCCGGGCACCCTTCTGTTTTTCCAGCCGGCTCCCCTGCGCCACGTAGACTTCGCAGCCCAGAATGGGCTTGATTCCGGCTTTCTTTGCTTCAAGATAAAATTCCGCCACACCAAACATGGTGCCATGATCCGTTATAGCAATGGCGGGCATCCCCAATTCCTTTGCCCGGTTTACCATTTCTTTCACATTGGTCAACCCGTCCAGCAGGCTGTATTCCGTATGATTGTGGAGATGGACAAAGGTCATGATTACTTTGCCTCTTTTGGAATCTGCCGTGTCATTAAACGGATTCTCAACTTTTCAAGTGCTGATTTCAATACGGCGGCGCCATTGAACTCTGCCCGCCCTGCTTTTTTCAGGAAGAGGCCGAAGGCATAGCGTTTTCCATTTATTCCAAATGTTCCCATCAGCACCGAATTATAGGGGGATTTTCCCGCAGTTCCGGTTTTCAGCATCAAGTCAATTCCGGGAACTGCGGCGCGTTTTCCAGTGCCATTTTCCCAGCTTACGGCTTTTCTCATCCCCTCTTCAATGGAGGGGATGGCCGCTTCCGGGAACAGGGCCTTTGATTCTGTCTGGGGGCTCACCACCATCTTGCCATATCCCGGGACAATTACTTCTGTAAAAAGTGTCGGCAACACATCCTTCCCATTCGCTGCAAGGGATGAAGCGGTTCGAACCAACCAGTAAGGAGTGATGTATGCTGAATCCAGCCCAATGGCACCCCTCGCCAGCGCATAATCCCCCGTGAGCGGACTTCTTTGCTCCCCAAGCCTTACTGCCAGTTCTCCCATGGAAAATACACGGTTATTGATTCCGAAACGGGAAAACCAGCGCCCTTCCACCTCGGGCCCCAGCCTCAACGCAGTTTGGGCAAAAACGAGATTGCAGGAACAGGCCAGACTGTCTGCCATACTGCCCAGTTTTCCGTGCTTTTTCCAATCGTAGAAAATACGGCCCCCCACCCGAATAGGACCGTTACAATTGTAGGGGAAATCTACACTTACACCTTCTGCCACAGCAGCCGCCATGGTAACAAGCTTTACAACAGAACCGGCCTCAAAAACATCCTGAAACGGGTTCATATTCCTTCCGCAAAGGCCGATCAGGTGGCCATTTTCCGCCACGAGAAACGCGCCGTCCCATTTTCCCATGGACTGATACAGAATTTTCTGAACATCCGGATCCAGTGAACTGCCCCGCATGGCAAGATAATGTCGCTGCGAACTGATCGCTTTTTCAAGAAAAGCGGTACCGGGTAATTTGGCTCTGAGCTTTTTCGTTCTCATATCCAGGTCCAGTACGCCTTCTATTACCGGAACAGATGCAGCTTTGTAATAAGCCTGAAAATCCGGGTCCTTTTTCAGAATCGGTGTTGCTTCGGAAAAATTTCCCCGGTCAAAATCATAAATCCCCTGAAAACGGGGCAGCACGACTTTTTGCCGGATTAAATAATTCATCAGAGTAC
>QMQE01000006.1 GCA_003650445.1 Acidobacteriota bacterium
CCTACTCCTACCCCCACTCACTCATCAGGGGGCAGAACTGTTAAAGTTGAATTGAGAGAGCTTGATCTGCTCCTTCAGGACATGGAAGAAATCGCCCTCATTAAGAATCGTATTGAAGCCACACTTGCTCCATTGGCCGGTACCGGAGAAAGTGGGCATATCACACAGCAGGCACGTTTCCAGCTTAATGTACTTGACCGACGGATCGCTTCTTTCAAAAAACACATTATCCACTACAGGATGGTTCCACTGGCATCTATTTTCAGACGCCTGGAGAGTGCAACAATCCGAACATCCGCACAATTGGGTAAGAAAATAAGACTGATTTTTGACAGCGGGAATACACGTGTTGATAAACAGATTACCGATGCGCTGGTGGATCCCCTGATCCACCTTCTCAGAAACGCGGTGGACCATGGGATTGAGGACCCACAATTCCGCAGCGCCAATGGGAAACCGGAAAACGGCACAATTTCGCTAACCGCCTATCAGCAGGGGAGCTCGGTTTTTATTGAGATTTCAGATGATGGTAGCGGGATAGATACCGATACTATTTTGCAAAAGGCTCTCTCAGCCGGCCTCGCAGACAAGGACAAAACCTATTCTGACAGCGAAGTATTGGATTTCATTTTCCGGCCTGGTTTTTCCACATCAAAGGATGTCACAGACATTTCAGGAAGAGGTGTCGGGATGGATGTGGTAAAAACAGAACTGAACAAACTTGGCGGCACAATTCGCATTCAGACAACTCGCGGAAAAGGAACCCATTTTTACATGCAGATACCTGTTACACAAGCCATTCTACCGGCTTTTTTCATTTCTTCCGGAGATACCGTTCTGGGTCTCCCTTCCCTGTTTGTGAAATCCATTCAACCCTATGAAAAAAACCGTTGCATGTACGTTCAAAACCAACTGTTTTACCGCCTCGATAATGAACCGTCCAGGGCAATTCATATCCCCCGCCTCCTTGGGATTGATAACCTGGAAACAGAAATCCGTGTTGTAGTCCAAATCCAACATTTTGATCAGCTTTTTTCATTTCTCGTTGAGGATATGATTGAAGAAAAAGAGGTAACCATTACACCTCTTAAAGGGAAACTGTCGCAACTCCCCCTCTTTTCTGCAATCTGCAATTTTTCTGCAGAATCTGTCGGATTCATCCTTGATATTCCCTATCTTATTTCGTTGTTGAGAGGTGAAAATGAACAAGCTTGAACCCATTCTCCTGTTGAAATCCGGTCAAAGTCTGTTTGGAATAGAACTCAGGTATGTCAGGGAAATCATTTCCGACTTCCCGGTGTTCCCCCTTCCGGTAAAACTACCGGACATCTCTCACCTTATTCTCCTGAGAGGAACCCCCTACGCTGTCCTCAATAGTGAATATTTCCTGCAGATTGAGCACAAGGTCAGGGACAAGCTCGTCGTTCTTATTACGCAGATGGCCATTTTCGCAGATGAAGCAATCCAATCCGTTCCACCGGAACAGCTTTCAAGACACGAGGACGAATCGGAAATACGAACCTCTTTTGTAAAAGAAATCGTACAGTATCGGAACCGGATCATACCTATCCTGGATATTCAGGCAATTTCAAATGACAAGCCAGATTTTAAATTCATTTCAATTTAGTCTGCTCCAACAGATTCTGGCAATGGAAGGGCTTGACCTCCCCGGGAGCGCCCGGGAAGTTTTTGAATTACGAATTCAACGCTTTGCCCTTCGACAGGGGCTTCACCTGGATCAGCTTCCTTTCCTTCTGAAGCAGGATGAAACCCTTCGGTTGGCTCTTCTTGAAAGCCTGATTATCCACGAAAGCTATTTCTACCGGGAACCACACCATTTCAACGCCATGACCCGCCATATTCTCCCGAACCGGGTCAACTGTCACGATCGCCCTATTACAATCCTCAGTGCCGGATGCGCCTCAGGGGAAGAAGCCTACTCCATTCGTATATTCATCTTGGAGAATTTTCCAGGACTGAGTAATCAAATCGAGATAACCGGAATGGACCGGTCAATGAACATGGTGAATGCAGCTCAAAATCCTCATTATTCTGCCCATTCCTTACGGGAAATGCCTGTCAGCCTGATCGAAAAATACTTTACACAGGAACCATCCGGCCTCTTTTTCCCCAATCCTGACGTCCGAGAAAATGTTCGCTTTTCTCACTGTGATCTTCTTAAAAAAAACCTCGGTAAAAGTGCATATGATATAATTTTCTGCAGGAATGTAATGATGTATCTCACAACTGAAGCAAAGGAAAGGTTGATATTGAATTTTGAAGCTGCACTGAAACCTGGAGGGGCTTTGTTTATCGGAACGACAGAAGTATTTTCCGACCCGCCGAAACCCTTTCGAAAATGCCATTTCGAAAATTCATTTTTTTATGAAAAAACAGGAGAATGCCCATGAAAATTCTTCTCATTGACGATTCCGAGCTTATTTTAAGTGAATTATCTCTACTTTTAAACCAGACCGGTGATTTTTCAAGGATTCTCAAAGCCCATGACGGTGAAGAAGGCATTCGCCAGACAATGCTGAACAAACCGGATGTAATTATCCTTGACCTTCAGATGCCCCGGATGGACGGATTCACCTTTCTCCGCTGGTTGATGGCAAACCATCCTGTCCCCGTGCTTGTATTCAGTTCTATCGGAACAGATGAGAATATCTTCAAAGCAATGGAAATCGGCGCAGTGGATTTTATTCAAAAGCCTGAGAATTACATTACCGGAGAGTTTGCAGAAGAGTTCAAGAAGAAGTTGTCCGCTACCACACAGGCAACTTTACAGTTTAAGGATGGCCATGCCAGCCACAGAAAACATGCGGAATCGACAATGAAGCAGTCATCCTCTCAGCCACTCGATTCCAGATATAGTATCCTGGTAATCGGTGCGTCAACAGGTGGCCCCACTGCCATTCAAAGACTTCTGGAAGACATACAACATCATGTAACCATTCCCATCGTAATCTGCCAGCACATGCCCCGCAGTTTTACGGGTGTTTTTGCCAACCGGCTGAACATGCTCCTCCAACTGACTGTAAAAGAAGCTGAAGATGGTGAATGTATGGAAGAAAAAACAGTTTACATTGCTCCTGGAGACATGCATCTTGACATTCGAGATAAATGTTTCTTTCTCGTACAACCCAGCCTGAACGATCGATATATCCCATCTGTGGACCGGCTCATGGAAACCGCTGCAGGATCGTTTGGAGATAAAACCCTCGCTGTTATCTTGACAGGGATGGGAACAGACGGTAGCTCTGGAATCCAATTTGTCCACAAATCCGGCGGGACTATTCTTGCGGAATCCCAGGATTCCTGTGTTGTTTATGGGATGCCAAAATCAGCAGTTAATACCGGCCTGGTTCACCATCAGCTTCCCCTGGACGCCATGGGTGAAAGAATCATTTCCCTCCTTTTCAACAGCGATTCGAAATAGCCCATCTCTTCTATCTGTCCGGATTATTTTCTATTTCTGTTTTTTTCTGCTGTTCAGCACTGATTCGAGAATTTCAAACTGAAGCGCCTTTACCCGAATATCCCGATCCAGAACTTTCCGATGAACCTCAGTCAGGATCTCCCGAATCTCAGGCCCCGATTCGACACCCCTTTCAATAATATCCTTTCCATTCACATAATAAGGGAAGTCCTTCAGAGAAGTAATAAAATTGCTTATTGTTCTCTTGATATGTTCATCTTCAAAATATGCCAGCGCAAAAAGAAGTATCTCCGGTTCCAGGCCACCCAGAATGTCCACAACCTGGGAGGGTTTTGCCTTTCCTTTCCGGTCAAAGAAAATTTCCAGCCCCCGGATACATCCCCGAAAACGAAGCACCTGACGTGTCAAGAGTTTTCCGAGAGAAAGCTTTCTGCTCACTGCCAGCTTTTGCTCCTTTGTGGCATGAATCAGCAGGGCAAACAGATAGAGAAGCCATTCATGAATTTTCTCTCGGAAAAGTAAGCGGTGCCAGGCAACTACCGAATCTACATTTGCCGCCAGATTTCTGGCAAAAGGGTCCAATTTCAAATCTTTATGAAAGAAGCGAAGGCCCCCGATTTCCTCCAGGTCTTCCAGTACAATTGAGGCATTTCGCGTCGTGAATAATGTCTGAATTTCTTTCAGGAACCGGTGCCCGGACACCTTCTCTACCACATCAAGGGATGCGGCTGATTTCATCAGGCTCAACGTTCCTTTCCCAATCCTGAACTTTAACCGATGCTTGAAGCGAATGGCACGAATCATCCGGGTTGGATCATCGATAAAACTCAGAGAATGCAGCACTCGGATAATTCCCTCTTTCAAATCCCGACGCCCACCGAAATAATCCACCAATTCACCGAACCCCTCCCTGTTCAGCCGAATTGCCATTGCATTGATTGTAAAATCCCGACGGTACAAATCGTGAAAAATAGAAGCACTTGTAACATCCGGTAACGCCCCAGGCTTACTGTATACTTCAAACCGGCTTGTCGCAATGTCAAGCCGCATCTCATCCTCCGCGATAAGCACTGCAGTATTGAATTTTTCATGGGCAACACAGCGGGCATTTAATTCAACAGCAAGTCTTTTCGCAAACTCGATTCCGTCTCTGTTGACCACAAAATCCAGATCCTCGTTGGGTTTCCTGAGAAGAAGGTCGCGGACAAAACCACCAACAATGTACAGATGTACATCTCTTTCGTCGGCAATCCTGCCAGCAGTCCTCATGATTTCAAGTAACCGCTCCGGCAGGATTCTACGCATCCGCTCCCCATAATTAACTCGTTTCATTCGGGTTTCATTCACGTGAACAGCATTTCTAAAAGCAGCGGTACGGGTGATAATACCAGTGATTTCATTGTTTTCCATCAGAAATGCCATTTTGACGTTTTTCTCCATGAACATATCACGAACCCACTCTACATCCTCTTCCGGATCCACTATTGCCACTTCCAATCGCGTAATATGGGAAACCGGAAGCTCTTCAAGTTCATGAAGAAGTGCATAATCAACATCCTGACGTGTTACAACCCCACTTAAATTGCCTTCTTCATCGCGGACAGGGAGGGAATTTACCCTCAGCTGGTTCATACTTCTAAAAACAGACAATACAGGAGTATCCCATTCTATAATTGCCACAGGAGGCCGCGCAATATCCTTTGCCCGGAGAAACGATGGCAGAGATTCCAGAATTTTGTCCAATTCCAATCGCACTTCCAGAACTGTTTGATTCCTGAAAATTGCCGTAAAGATATTCTTGTGCCCCCCTCCTTCTGTGCCCTTGAAAAGTTTTTTCAAATCAATATCATCGTACAAATTCCTGGCAATAAGATAGGTTTTGGTCTCCATTTGAATGATACAGAAAAACAGTTTTAGATTTTCAAGTTCCATTAAACGATGAGTAACGGATGAGATGTCCGGCTCAAACCGGTCAGTTATAAACTGCACCACCGCTAAAGGCCTGTCCTTTACCTTATACCGTTCAATAACGGGTACCAGCTGGTTAAAAAGCTCTATCTGGCGCTCAGATAAGGGATGTTTCAACGCAACCGTTACAGTGTTAAGATCGGCTCCCTGTTTTAAAAGCCAACTCACTGCATCTGCGTCTTTAGATGTTGTGGCTGGGAAAGATAGAAAATCCGTATCCTCATAAATACCCATCAACCCCAATGTCGCATAGTCTTTGGGAATCTTCACATTTCTCTCTTTTAAAAAATGAACGACGATACTCGTGGTTGCTCCTATATCCTGATGGAAAATATGCCCTGCCTCCACCATGTCAGACGGCGATGTATGGTGATCAAACAGCGATACCGCATCCAGTGGCAGGTTTTCCAACAAGGCAGCTAACCTTCCAATTCTTCGCTTACTGGAAGTGTCCGCCACAATCATGCCCGAAACACCGCTCAGGTCATCAAGCTCAGACAGAGAATATTCCCGTGAAAACTCCAGCACTGTATCAGAAAGAAAGCTTCGGAGCTTTTTTTCTTTGGAACCCGGAAACACAACCACACTGCCTGAATAATAAAGACTCAGCAGGTGAGCAGAAGCAAAGCCATCAAAATCAAGGTTCAGGTGAGAAGTGATGATAAACATGAGGTTACCGACGGCGGGTAGTCAGTTTGCCAAGCTTCTCCCTCAGCGTTGGCTCCGGTTGCATTCCGAAAAATAC
Organism: Acidobacteriota bacterium; assembly: GCA_003650445.1. Classification (GTDB taxonomy): domain Bacteria; phylum Acidobacteriota; class Holophagae; order Thermotomaculales; family Thermotomaculaceae; genus UM-FILTER-49-7. The sequence goes on from QMQE01000006.1 coordinate 6,156, forward strand.
GTCCGTCACAACACCACTTTCCACTACGACGACAGCCGGGGTTCCGATTACTCCCAGCGCCCGGGCCGGTGCCATGTTGACTGAGACATCAATAAACCGGCCAGAAACACCTGATTTTTCTATTTTTCGAAGGAGTGGCGTCATCTGTCTGCATGGTGCACATGAGGGTGAAAAAAAATAGATAAATCCCGTCTTCAGCTTCGCCTCGGGATACAATTCGCTGAGTTTCCGGCCCTTCAGCTTCGCCGCCCTTCTTATCAGCCATAGCCTGAGCAGGTTCAGGATAAGAAAAATAGCAGCCAGAACGGCTGCTATTCCTATCATTATTTTGATTATCGTCGACATTCCCGAACTGCCTTATTCAGGCCGTTTGACCAGATAAGCCTGTCTCCATGTTGTCGGTTTTGCAGAATAAATAATCCGCACTGTTGCCGTATGTTCACCTGTAAACAGAACTGCGGCTTCACCTTGATAAACAGGGTATCCTTCCCGGGTTTCCTGGTTATAAATCACAAAGATGTCCCCGGGGGCAACGCCCTCTTCCGACCCCATGGAAATAACTGATTCAGAATCTTCACCAATAGTAAACTGCTGGTCTGCAACCATCAGGAAGTATGCCTTGTCTCCCTTCAGCGGTTCTCCATAGCGGGGATAAGGCTTGTATCCGATGGTAACCGGAATGGGTTCCAGCTCATGGTCAATCACAATGTCACCAACATGAATCGGCCGACAAACACCCAGAATCAATGCGGTGGATGTATTTTCGTGGCAAAGCAAAATTTTTATCCACCCGGTTCGGACATATCCGACTCCCACTAATTCATGACTGACGGGGTTTTTCACAGGGGCCAGCCGATGCACCACGAGATATTCTTTTCCAGCTTTCAGGCCATTTGCCGTTCCGCCCGAGAGATAGAGCACATCATCAGTACTCAATTCCTGGATGTTCTCTTCGGCACGTTTTATGACTGCAAGATGCGGAATCTCAGCCTTATGGTCGCCTGTTTCCATAATAAATGGCGCGCATTCCATATCTGTTTTGGACGCAAGGTCATAAATTTTCGCTTCTTTGGCTGACGGTGCCGCTTTTTTCACAATCACTTTTTCCGGTTTCGGCGCAGTAAATTCCTTAACCGCCTGTTTTACCGGTTCAGCCGTCGGCTCCACCGGTTTCGGTGCAACAACGGTAACCTTTCCGATTTCAAGGGGATCTCCGGGATAAATCCAGTGCGGGTCCTTAATGTAGGTGTTTGACTTCCATATCTGGGGCCAGAGGTATGGGTCGCTCAAGTATTTTGCAGAAAGATCCCACAATGTGTCTCCCTTTTGAATCAGGTACACATTGGTGTCTGCCGGGTAGCTGGTTGGTGGTTCGTAGGGTGTCCAGTGCTTTTTAACCACAACCTGAGCCATTGCGGCACACGACATGGACACTACCATTACAAAACAAAAAACAGTCTTTGTGAAATGCTTTGCCATATTTTGCTCCTATAAGCTCTTTTAAACATATTCTATACAATCTTCTCCAGATGTCAAGAACTTGAAAGTTTTTTTAATTTTTACCATTATGCCGGTTAGATTTTATAGGGACCACTGCCATTTCATTGATTCGTCCGCTCTTTTCTTCTCTATCCAGTGTCTCCATTGCCAGTTCACAGTCATTCCTGATCTCATCCACAAGCTTCTCAACTGAATCAAACTTGACTTCAGGACGAATAAATTCGACAAAAGCAACCGTAATTTCCTCGCCGTAAATATCCATGTCAAAATTGAAAATATGCGTTTCAACAATAATTTTCTTACCGCCGAACGTCGGTTTCAGGCCGATGTTGGTAACACTTCCGTACCGTTTCCCTCCGACATTGGTACAGGAGGCATAGACACCCAGCAACGGCGTCAATTCATTCTCACTGATGATGTTAGCTGTCGGGAATCCCAGTTTTCTACCCAACTGTTCTCCATGAATCACAATTCCTTCCATGTAATAGTAGCGGCCGAGAAAGCGGTTGGCTTTCCTGATTTTCCCATTCTTCAGTAGAGAACGGATACTGCTGCTTGAAACGACTTCTCCATCGAGCATGACATGGGGAACCGGGTCAACCCGGATCCCATGGGTCGCTCCAAATTTTTCTATCACTTCAACATTTCCGCTTCTTTTCCGTCCGAACGCGAAGCCCGCACCAACCAGCACATATTCAGCACCAAGAGATTCCACGAGGAGGATGTTGAGAAATTTTTCCGGTTCCATTCTGGAGAATTCTGGAGAAAATCGAATGACGAAGTAATAGTCTACTCCCTGTTGACGCAAAAGTTCCCGCTTCTGGCGATCTGTTTTTATGATTTCAGGAGCCTTCTGAGGGTAAAGGACTTTTCCCGGATGAGGCTTGAAGCTGATCACAACAAGGGGAATGCCACGGGCCTTCGACACATCCCGACCTCTTCTCAGGATTTCCTGGTGCCCCACATGAATGCCGTCAAAATTTCCTATGGTCACCACCGAACGCGGCAACTGAAAGGTTCTCTCACCGAAATATACTGTTTCCATTAATTCCCTTTTCCAATTTTAATTTGATGAGCTCCATCAATCAAGTCATGAGTCTCTGCTATTTCAGCCGCATCAAATAATAAACCGATTCAAATCAAAATGAAAGTTTTTCAGGCCCATAGTCTCCTGTAAATTGAGCTGTCAGCTTTCACCCTGCTCGCAAAACAGCCCTGCGATACTCATCAGCATTTGACGCAATCGTTGATTCTTTATACTATAGTAAACCTCATTCCCCTTTTTGTCCTGCTTGAGCATGCCGCGATATCGCATAATGGCAAGATGTTGTGAAATGTTCGGCTGAGAAGAACCCAGTACTCGTTCCAGAGCTGAAACATTTGTCGGCCCTTCCATTAACAGGACAAGAATCTTCAGACGCAGGGGGTGCGCCAACACTTTCAAACACTGAATCGCATTGTCCAGATGTTCTTCATCTGAAAACAATTCTTTTTTCCCTTTTTCCGACATCCATCCTCCTTCAGCGAACGGGGGTATAGGTACCCATCCTGAGTTTTCTGAACCCATTGCCTCTGTTTATTATACCCATAAACTTCCAATCTGAATACATCTTTCCTTTCTGATAGTTGAGAAAGGGGATATCTTTACTTCTGGAGTATACCCCAACAATCTGGCCCTTTGTTTTCCGACTATATTCTTCAGTATCTGTGGGCAGGACGGCCTGCGGAGGTGGTTCATCCCGGCCCACCACCCGAAGGGTTGGAAGCAATTTCCGCGCCTTTTCAGCAGCCAGTTTTCCCGATTGGACGTCAGAGAGGAAAACCAAGCCCCATTCTCCACTTCTGGTCATGGGATCTTTCCAGAGCTGGCGAATCAGTCTGGGTTTTGCCCGGGCCAGCTCTTCCAGTGTATAGGGATAACGGCGATGGATCTGATAATATTGCTGAATTGCCCTGGCATACTGTTTTCCCCTGAAGAGAAGCTCACTTTCTTTCATCCGCCTCGTCCTGTAACTCCAGCTCTTTAACAGGACTGCCATTGAAATGGAAAGAACGACTACAACAACCAGAACGGTGATGAACATATACCCCCGCTGCCGGATTCGCTCACCACTCATTGTAGGTTGTTCCGTCCAATGCCTGCTTTCCGGAACCGCTTCGAACATCGTACACGCCGACTTCATAATCCGGATCGTTGTCAATGGGTTCCTCATAAACCAATTCCCATGTGTCAGAACTCTTTGTTATCGGATCTTCAGGAATTTTCCTCATATACCCCTCATCTACGAGTGTCTGAAGATCCGGTGGGTATTTTGATTTGTCCGCGTAATACTGTTCCAGAGCATCCCGCATCTGGAACAGGTCTTCTTTCAGCACGGCTTCTTTTGTCTGGATAATGGCCTTTCGGTGGTAGTTTACGCCAATGGCAGAAAGGATTCCGATAATGGTCAACACAACCATCAATTCAATCACTGTAAAACCTGAAGCTTCAGGTTTCTGAAAAGAAAGCTTGCCCATCCTTACTCCTGTTATTATTCTACCACTTACTGTATTCGGTGCCATCCAGGGCTTTTCCTGGGCTTTCCGAATATACATCATAGACATTTTCCCCTCCCCAGCTTGTGGAGTCCGGATCATCCTGAACAGATCGCAATCCCCACTCCGCTTTCCCACTCATGGGATCCACCGGGATTCTCCGGAGAAACTTCATCTTCTGCGTCAATGTTCCGAGCAAACGAACACCGGTGACAAGTGTTTCCAGGTCCGGTGGGTACCCCATTGCTTCCGGCGCTCCACGGGGTATGATTCCCCGGTCTGTCATGTCCTTGTAGCGGTCAATTGCCGTCCTCATCTGACGAAGAGCCCGATGCAGCTGAATTTCTTTCTTCCGCTTTACCGAGAGCCTGACCATTGGCAATGCCGCCGTTGCCAGAATAGCCAGCATTACAGCCGCCACAAGTAGTTCAATATAAGTGAAGCCCTTTAACCTCAATGAACAAGCACCTCTCCATTAATAAACTTGAATCCCACCGGGCTGCCATCTGCCGCTACCACCTTGGAAGAGTTAATGGAACCTACAGGTGATGCCCCCCTGCCGATGCCCTTGATAACAATGTTTGCCAGCATTCCGGTGCCACTCCTGCCGGTCGCGCCACCTTTGCGATCGATTGTCAGCGCCAGTCTGCCGTTCTTGTTGTCCCACACCGGAATGAAAGAAACCCCGGTACCATCTCCGGCCATGAATCCACCCTGGACAACATCTACGACCTTAATTTTTGTAGGGTCAAAGGTGAGAACAAGATCCACCATATCCACATCCCTGAAATTCGTCGCGAAAAGGGACTGCATGCTGGTTTTCCCAACTTGAACCTTCATCCTTCTCGGAGTGAGAGAAATCATTGCAGGGATCATGCTCGCAGAAGAAAAAGATTTCGAACCGGCCCCTTCCCCGGTTGACAACCGTGAATCCGATTTTTCACCAGCATTTTCAGATGTCCCTCCGGTAGGCGACATCATTTTCTTTTCCTGCCCGGACCCGGAAGGATTGCTTTTCTTCACAGAGGGCAAGCGTTTATTTTTCCCCTTTACAGACTCGTTCCGTCGCCCGGTTCCAAAAGGATCATCCGGGGAAAAATTGCTTTCCACTTTGCTTCCAACCGCATAAGGCATCATGTCTGCTTCTTTGATATTGGGTCCCCGTACAATGTGCGGGGTGATGGTCATCATAACGTCTGTCTGCTCCAGTTCTTTCTTTGTACTGGAAAATAACCGCCCCAGAAGGGGAATATCCGCAAGGCCCTTGATTCCATTCAGGGAAGAACGCTCTGTGTCTTTCAACAAACCGGCCATCATCACACTTTCCCCGTTTTTTACCCGTAGTACAGTTTCTACTGTCCGTTTGCCAATAACCGGTTGAAACCCCGCCTTGTTGTCAACAATGGAGCTGACTTCAAGCTTTAATTTCAAGGAAATGTCCCCATTATGATGAACCCGGGGCGTTACTTCGATTTTAATTCCAACTTCCTGATAGTTGAAAGAGGTCAGAGGCTGGCCACCGATGCCGGAATAAGCAGATGTGTTTGTCCCTGTAGCTCCGGTAAATGGTGTGAAGGATGTCGTGGCAATGGGTACCGACTGGCCAATAAGAATCTTCCCTTTCTCTCCCTCTGAAACACGGATAGTCGGATTGGATACGTCCTTTGCTTCCCCGATAGATTTCAGAAAATCAAGTTGCAGCAACGGAATCCCAAAACGCCACACCGCATTATTCCGATCCACAAAGCCAGGTGCTGTGGACGTTGAATCTGCACTGTCCGAAAAAAGTCCTGCGCCCACCTTGTAAGTGGGGTTTGACCCGTCTGTCGGGCTGATTCCCAGCTGGTCCAGGTTGGAGCGATTGACTTCCATCAGCTCAAAATCCACCATCACTTCCGCCTTCGGCTTGTCATTCAGGGAAACAATCCGATTGGCAATTGCAATCTGCTGAGGTGTCCCCATCACAACCACACAGTTCAAGTCTTTGTTGTCAAAAATCTCCTTGATGCCGGTAAGGAGCCGGAGATTGTTTTTCATGTCAATGGGCTTTGCATAGGACAGATAAAACACCTTGATTATCTTGTCATCATATTTATCGTGATTCTGTTTTGTATCTCGTAGAATAATTATGGTCTTGTTGTCAATTACCTTGTAAAAATGTCCGGTTGCCAGCATCAGGGATTTCAGCGCATTGTAAAAAGTCATCCCCCTGAGATCAATAGAAATCTGAGTGTCCTGAAAAGACGTGTCAAACAGAATGTTGATACCGGAAGAGACTCCCAGCGCATGGTAGATGTCCCGAAGACTCTTCTTTGCCGGGAAATAGAGATCGATGGGCCTCCCTGAGGCAGGGCTCAACATGGGCACCCCTGTTTTTCCTTCTGTTTTTTCCTGCATTTGCTCCAGAGTTGTGCCGGCCTCCCCTTTCTCCTTTTCCCTCTGAACAATCTTATCCATTACCCGATCCAACTGATCCTGAACAAAATGGTTGGTGGCATCATAAAACAGAGATTTGTTCAATTCCTTGACCGCCTGATCCAGATTCCCCTTCATCATTGCCTTTCGGCCAATACGGGCATGGAATTTTGCAGCATTATTCTTGGCCATTTCCCATTTTACTTTAAACTCAACATTATCCGGATAGGCAATAACCAGCCTGGCAAACTTAGCCGCAGCATTGTCCCAGTTTTTGTGTTGAAATGCGGATGCAGCCTCATCATACCCTTTCGGCTTGAAGCACGCCACCAGCATCAACGTGGTGAGAATCAGAATTAGCTTCTTCACTGCAACCCCCCGTCTTTCTTGAGTGGGATGAACAATTCATCCTTAAAGTCAGTATACCCGATTACAATCCCTTCCCGTTTCACACTCTTCAGAATGAAATGTTCCAGAAACTGCTGAGATTCCATAACGACAAACAATTCAGGCGGCCTCTTTATCACCGCCGCATGTTTCGAACCGGACAATATGATGCCTGCCACCTGAAAGTCCACCTCAGGCGGTTTTGGCTTTGACGACTCACTGTTAAGCTCCACACCAGCTGCGACAGCGTTGTCCCCTGAATTCAGCTCACCTGATTTTCCCTGTTCAGAGGCATTTCCCAAACCTGTTCCATTTTCCCCTGACACTGTCCGGCTCCCGAATTGAAAAATATTCCTGCCGGATGGCACCACGTCCTTCCCATCGAGATTCTTCAACTCAGGAAGGGGACGGATACGGCTGTACTGCTTAAAAATGCGCCCGGATGAGACAAATGGTGTTTCTGCTTCGTTTGAAACCCCCACATCTCCACCACCACTCAGCATCCAGACAATCACGGCCGTGACCAGCAAGGCTCCGGATAACACTCTCTCTCTTTTGCTGATTTTCATGATTTCTTTTCTCCGTAAAAGGTCACAATGTCCACCGTGGCACTGATCTCTCCCCCTGTAACAGAAGAGATGCTCACCCTGTCGATAAAAACAGGAAATGGGATCTGCTCCAGATCCCGGATCAGTTTCTGGAAATCTTCGTACCCGGATTTAACCGGGACATGAATCACAATCCGGTTGACCATTCCCTTTAATTCCGGTTTCCGGTCATAAGAAATATGTTGGAAATTCATGTGATTAGAAATCAGAATATTATAAATACGGCCGTTTAGAGTTGACAGAGGATCCCCCCCCCGGCTCAATTCGCTGTTAAAGAAACGGTGGATACGCTTTTGAGCCTCCGACACATTGGAGGCAATTTTTTCTGCCCCTGTCGCCCGCCGCCTGGCATTTCTAACCTGAACTGAAGTTTCCCTCAGCACCTCGGCAGAATCATTGTAAAGTCGCAATTCCCGTGAACTGGACAATATGAAAAACAGGATATTTAAAAGAAGCAGGACACCGAGAACAAGATAAAACTTTCGGTTCCGCTGCACAAAATCAAACATCCGGTTCATGGCATCCCCCTGTATCGAACGCTCAAAGAAAACTTAAGGTTATGAGTTGCAGCATCAATGGCTTCAAAATCAATGAAAGCGTCTTCAAAAACCTTATTCTTCTGGAGCTGATCCACAAAAAGGAGTTCGTCCTCTTTCGTTAAGGCTTCACCGCTGATTGAAAGGGACAGGTGGTTTTGTTTAACGGCAGGAGAAATTACCGTTATTTTGACCGATGGCGGTAACGCATCTCCGAGGCTCTTTAACAAAGAAGACCAGCTGAGGATTTTCTTGTGGGTGATGTGATTGAGAAAATTATATTTCTGGATGAATACCTTATACTTCTCCCTTCCAAGCAGCGCACCTGCAGCCGATGTCTTATCCTCCAACGCTGAAATTTCTTTTTCCATTGAAGAAATTTTCGTATGAATATCTGAATTTCGAAAACGATACACAAGAAAAACAGAAATATTCAGGACTGTGATGAGAAAAAGGATAAGAACCGGAAGCCAGATCCCGTAAAGTTTGTCCCGTTTCTGGTCACAGGGCCGGGATGAAAAATCGATATGAATCATTGCAGCCACCTGTCGCCCATATTTTCAGCTTCTATTTCCGCTTTCTCGCCAAAAAGGAGTACGCGATCCGGCATATCCTCCCCCAGTATTTCAGAAAACATGTCCAATTCCTGCTTAAGGCTGACCCCTTCTATTTTTTTCCGGAAACGAACAAATGAAACCCGGCCATTCTGAATCACAAGGCCTGAGAAATGACGGCTTCGGTTTGTAAGAAGAACCGAATTGCCCCCCCTTTCCCTCTCCAGAAACAGATTTGCATAGTAAAATGACTCCGGAATCAAGGAAAAACACCTTGCATTGAGCAAAGCAAGCTCTTCTTCAAGCTCCAAAACTGTGCTCTTCGGCATTGCTGCCACCAGTACAGAATCACCGGAAATATCATACTGGACATTGAATGCTCCCACCCGGCCGGGAAGGAAAGCTTCCATCTTCCACTTGATCATTTCATCCCTCTTGTTCAAGGAAAAGGGAATCTTATCAAAGCTCAGCACCTTGGCAAAAACCAATGAATCCGGCAACAATACCCTGCACCCCTTTCTCCTGTTCAATCTACGTCCCACAGACGTCAGTGCTTCCTCAAACACCTTCTTGCCCCTTATGGGGTGGTCAAGGGTAAACGGGTCTAAAGCACCCCCCAGGGAAACGGCATGAACAGTTCCGGTTCCACTGTAAAATTGAAGTTCCGATTCCGTCAAAACAATTGTCTGTTCCATTCCCATCCCTTTTCCGGTTTCCAGTTTCATTCACCTACTCGATGAAAGTAACCTTGTTGATTTCTCTGAGGGAAGTCACCCCCGCCACAACTTTCTGTATCGCCGACTGTCGAAGCGTCTCCATCCCTTCCCTCTGCGCTTTTGCCCGAATTTCACGGGCTGGGCGCCGGGACAGAATCATTTCCCGAACTTCATCTGACAGATCCAGCAGCTCAGTAATAACTGTACGTCCCACATAGCCGGTTCCATTGCATTCAATGCATCCCTTCCCATCAAAATACTCATACTTTCGAAATTTCTCCGGGTTCAATCCGGACTCCTGCAACATTTCATCTGTCATGTCCACCTTAACCCGGCAATGGGGACAGATTTTTCTGACCAGGCGCTGTGCCAGAATACAATTCAATGCCGAAACAAAGGAGTAGTTGTCCACACCCATATGGACAAAACGCCCAATCACATCCACAACGTTATTGGCATGGACTGTCGTAAACACCAGGTGACCGGTCAGAGCAGACTGGATGGCAATGGTAGCTGTTTCAGTGTCCCGGATTTCACCTACCATGATCTTGTCCGGGTCATGACGCAAAATAGAGCGCAGCCCCCTTGCGAAAGTCAGTCCCTTCTTTTCGTTTACCGGTATCTGCGTAATCCCGGGAAGCTGATATTCCACCGGGTCCTCAATGGTAATGATCTTGTCTTCTATCGATTGGATTTCAGCGAGGCAGGCATAAAGTGTGGTTGTTTTACCACTTCCGGTAGGGCCGGTCACCAGAATCATTCCATATGGTTCGCGGATAAATTTTCTCAGTTTTCTTTCGTTCTCAGTTGAAAATCCCAGAATGTCCAGATTCAAATGGGTAAATTTATCATCTGTCGATTCCTTGTCCAGTATTCGAATCACAGCATCCTCACCGTGGATAGTGGGCATAATGGAAACGCGGAAATCTACATTTCTACCTTTAAGGCGAACTTTAAAACGCCCGTCCTGCGGGATTCGCTTCTCTGCAATATCCAACTCCGTCATAACCTTTATCCGTGAGATTATTGCGGAATGATGCTTCTTGTCAATTTTATCCATCGCCTGGTATAGAACACCGTCAATCCGATATTTGATATCCACTGCGTCTTCCCCTGTTTCCACATGGATATCACTTGCTCTTTTCTGAATTGCATTGAAAATCATGGTGTCTATCAACTTCACAATAGGACTCTTCTCTTTTGCGGCTGCGTCAAGGGAAAGGATATCCTCTCCGTCCTCTCTTTCCTTTACTACCTGAATTCTCAAGTCAGAGGTGGCCTCTTCCAATGCCCGCTGGGAAGATTCGCTCTTCTTCAGAATTTCCCGGATTTTATCTTCATCTGCCAGTTGATGCAGGATTCGCCGGTTCAGACGCAACTCCAATTCATCCAGTTCCTTCAGTGTAAAGGAAGAGCCAACCGCGATGTGTAATAAATCGTCGGCCTCCCGCAACGGGATGAAACCGTAGCGAAACATCAGATCAACAGGTATCGCTTTAAAAAGTTCAAAATCAAGTGATTCTCTGTCCAGGTCAATAAACGTGTTCATTCTCACCTCACGACATAATGTCTGTAATGTCAAACAACGGCAGGTACATGGCAATCAGCAATGCCGCAATCAATACCCCCATGGCCAGCAGAACCACCGGCGCAACAAGAGAAACCACTCCTTCCAGAAGGTTGGACAAGTCTTCATCATGATAATCCGCTGCACTCTTCAACATGGCGGACACAGAACCGGATTCTTCCCCGATTCGAATCATATCCAGTGTAAGCTCGTCCACAATAACACTTTCTTCAAATGCACGTGATATCTTCCCCCCAGATGATACCACTTCCGAAGCGGTCTGGATTTCCAAACTGAAATGAACGCTTGGATTGGTAAAAGACAGGGTTCCCAGTGCATCCAGCGCGGGGATTCCCCCCTCCAGGAGAATAGCAAAAGTTCGGCAGAACTGGGACAGAACATATTCCTGCCATATATTATGGATAAGAGGGATTTTCAATATCCCCTTTTCCAGCCACCGCTTTCCCGTTTCCGTGCGGAGCACCCATTGTGCGCTCAGAATCAGAACCAATATGACACCAATCTCCAGTAAAATATGGTGTTTTATGAAAAGAGAAAAAGATACCACAACCCGAGTCATTGCCGGCAGTTCCTTGTCAAACCCTTTATAAAAATCAGCAAAAGAAGGGAGTACAAAATTTATAATTACACCAATAGAAAGCGCCGCCACCAGAACGAGAAAAGCGGGATAAATAAACGCGGATTTGAGCTTTTTCTTTGTCGTAAACAAGAGATGTTCATGTTGAATATAACTTTCAAGGACATCTTCAAGTGCTCCACTCCGTTCCCCGGCAGCCAGTACGGAAGGATAAACAGCCGGAAAACGGTCCCTATGAGCCAGAAACGCGTCGGACAGGGAATGCCCCTCTTTAACCATCCGAAGCACATCCTGTAAAATTTTCTGAAAAACCGGGTTCTTAATTCGTTTCGACAGGAGTGTCAACCCGTTAAAAATCGGTATCCCCGCACGAACAAGTGCCAGAAATTCCTGGTTAAATACGAGAAAATGCTTCATCGGGACTTTTCTTCTCTTGAGAGAAAGTCCTGTCTTTTTGCGGATAGAAAACACATGGTACCCGGAGTCTTTCAGCTTATTTTCTGCTTCTTTCAGCGTAGTGGCCTGAATTTCCTTATCCAGGACCTCCCCCATGGGATTTCCTACCCTGCACACAAATACTGCCATACCTACCTCTGATCTACCGGAAGAAAATTCTCAAACTTGGCATACTCGTTCAGGAATGCCAGCATAACGGTTCCAATGGGGCCATTTCGATTCTTGGCAATTATCAACTCAATCTCCGTTAGGGAACCACTGGCGGCAACGCCTCTGTTCATTGATTTCCGATGCAGAAACGACACAATATCCGCATCCTGTTCAATGGCACCTGACTCCCGAAGGTCAGATAACTGGGGCCGTCCTTCACTTCGTTTTTCAATGGCGCGGTTCAACTGAGACAGGACAATAAAAGGGACATTGAGCTCTTTTGCAAGAATCTTCAATCCCCGTGAAATACCGGAAATTTCCTGCACCCGGTTTGATTCCCCCTTACCCTGCATCAATTGCAGATAATCAACAATGACAACATCCAGGCCCTTCTCCATCTTCAGTTTCATTAATTTTGCTTTCAAATCCACTACCGTCAGAATGGGGCTGTCATCCACATAAATCATAGTCTCAGCCAGGCGGTCCATGGATTGCGTCAGCTTCACATATTCGGATTCATGAATTGACCCCTCCCGGACTCGTTTCACATTAACCTGAGCGTCTGAACACAACAATCTCAGCACAATTTGTTCATGGGGCATTTCCAGGGAAAAGATTGCCACAATTTTATCTTTGAAAGCCATCTTTTCGGCCAGCGACAGAGCAAAGCTCGTTTTCCCAACGGATGGACGCGCCGCAAGAATAATCAGCTCGCCCGGCTGGAATCCGGGAATAAACTGCTCCATATCCCGAAAACCGGAAGCAACTCCGGGCAACTCCTTACTGCTTTGAAAACGCGTCATCCGGTCAGCAATATGTTGGATAGCGTTTTTTAATTCCCCATGAACCGGAATCAGTGATCGTTTGTGCTCCCTGGTTACCATTGAGAAGATTTCTTTCTCAGCTTTCTGAAGAAGCTCATCGCTGGAAACAGTCGCATCACTCCCCTGTTCCAGAATTCCGCTGGCCATCTGCATCAGGCGGCGAAGATTTGCCTTATCCACGACAATTCTGGCGTAATCTTTCACATTCCGAAGCATGGGGATATCATCCACCATCGAACTGATTCCAACTTCTCCACCAGCTGCTTCCAGTTTTCCGTTCGTTCTCAGGTATTCTTTTATTGTAAGAATATCAAAGGCCTTACCTTTCTCAAAAACATCCAGAATCGCCTGGAATATAATTCGGTGGGCAGTCAGATAAAAATCATCCGGTCCAATCAGTTCCATTACCTCATAAATATTTTCGTGGTCCAGTAACAGGACGCCGAGAACCGCCTTTTCCGCTTCCTCGCTATAGGGGAGTGTGACGACCATAGCTTCTCACTTCTCTTCCGGCACTTTATCACCGATGCCGAGCTTTTTCATTTTCTGTATTAATGTCGTCCGCTTGAGGCCCAACAGCCTTGCCGCTTCAGAACGCGTACCACCGGACAAGGCCAGTGCCTGTTCAATGTATGACCTCTCCATCTCCGTTAGCTTCGCTTTCAGATCAATCCGGCCTTCAAAGACGTATGAATCAAGATTATCTGTGCTCCCGAGATGAATATCCGAGGGAAGGTCCTCCGGTTGGACAAGGTGCCCTTCCGGCTGCAGCACAATCATTCTCTCCACAAAATTTTCCAGTTGGCGGATGTTCCCCGGCCAGGAGTATTCAAAAATACACTTCATTGCCTTACTTGAAAAACGAATCTCAGGAAATCCCATCAGTCCAGAAAAGCGATGATTGAAAAAATCAATCAACTGTGGAATATCATCTGTCCTTTCCCGTAAAGGCGGAATATGAATGGGAATCACATTCAGCCGATAGTAGAGGTCCTCCCTGAACCTGCCTTTCCTTATTTCATCTGCCAGAAATAAGTTCGTAGCAGCAATGACCCTCACATCAACGTGTCTGGATTCGTCCCCCCCGAGGGGTGAAACAATCCGTTCCTGAAGCACCCGAAGTAATTTTGCCTGCAATGCCAGACTCATATTTCCAATTTCATCAAGAAATATACTCCCGCCTTCCGCTTGTTCAAACCGCCCTATTCGATCTGCGATTGCATCTGTAAATGCACCCTTCTTGTGGCCAAACAACTCATCTTCCAGGAGATTATCCGGTATAGCACCGCAATTTACCGGAATGAACGGCCCTTTTGCACGGGGTGACGCCCGATGAATTGCCTGCGCCACCAGTTCTTTTCCGGTTCCGCTTTCACCCGTCACAAGTACAGTCGCCTGTGTTACCGCAACCCGTCTGATTAGTCGCTTCAACTCCTTCATTGAACGGCTTCTGCCAATCATGTTATCCGCCCCTTCAGACTGGGCAATGACTTGTCTCAACTTCACATTCTCAGCTTTCAACGCTGTCACCTTCTCCGCTTTATGAATAGCCACTTCAATCTGATCCAGGTCAAATGGCTTCAAAATGTAGTCAAATACCCCTGCCTTAATAGCCGAAACCGCACTTTCTATTGAACCATGACCCGTTATCAGGATAATCAGTGCATCCTCGTCAATTGACAAAATCTGTCTGCTGGCCTGCAGTCCGTCAATGTCTGGAAGCATGTAATCGCTGATGACAAGTGAATATTTCCCGGCGCTGAAAAGAGACAACCCATCCTTTCCCGTTTCGGCGGTATCCACCTCATATCCCTTCATTTCGAGAAAAGAGGATAATAAATCAAGAATTTCAGGGTCATCATCAATCAGAAGAACTCTCAATGTTACTTCTATTTATCGAGCTTATAGCGCTTAATTTTATTGTAAAGCGTCGCCCTCGTAATTCCCATTGCCTTGGAAGCTTTCATGATATTCCCCCGGTACTTGTCCAATGTGTATCGAATCAACGCCTCTTCAGCTTCTTCCATTTTTTCGGTAAACAATTTCAGTACAATTTCCGGTGAACGTTTGTTGAATTTCATACCGACCGGGAGAAATTTCGCGCCCACATTAATGCGGTTTGCTGAGAAAACCGCCCGTTCAACTACATTTTCCAATTCTCTGACATTACCCGGCCAGTCGTACCGGTTGAAAATGTTTGCCACTTCTACGGTATAGCCCTTGAACCGTTTGCCGGTCTCTTTGCTGAATCGCCTAAGGAAATATTCGGCAATCGGCATAATATCTTCCCGCCGTTTTCTAAGCGGTGGTAGTATAAAGTCCATGATATTCACGAGATAAAAAAGTTCTTCATTAAATTTTTTTCGATCCACCAACTCGGCAATTGTTTCTCTTGAAGAGGAAATTACACGAGCATTGAGACGCGCATAAACGCCCCCGGAAGGCATTTGGTATTGCCCATTCCTCAAAACATCAGCGAGCATGGACTGAGACTGAGCATCCATCTTTTCCAGATGGTCAAAAAATATGGTCCCCCCCTCTGCCAGCGCAAACATACCCGGCTTTTCAAGGGTCTCGCCCTTTCTGCCACAAAGAATTTCGTTGAAAGTAGCTGCCGTTATTAAGCCGCAATTTACCTTCACAAAAGGATATTCCCGCCTGGAACTGTATTTATGAATGATACGGGCAAGGAGTTCCTTCCCGACACCGGATTCACCTGCGATCAAAACATTCGCATCATTCTGTCGAAGCGCTTTAACCCGCTTCATGACTTTTTTCATATTCTCGTTCTCTGCAATAAATTGCAGCTTTCGTTCTTCCAGTACCAGTTTGCGCTGCAAAACCCGATTCTTTCGCTCCAGCTGACGCAGCTTCATCAGGTTTTCCACATCAATAAGAATCTTATCCACCTGAAACGGTTTTTCAATGAGGTCTGCAGCACCTTTCTGGATTGCTTCCACCGCCAGCTCAATGGTGCCATGGCCGGTTAGAATCACAACCGTGATATCGGGCTTCAATTCCTTGATTTTCTCCAGGAGCTCAAGCCCGTTGATACCCGGCATTACCATGTCGGTGATTACAAGATCAATATCCTTGTTTCGGATTATTTCCAGGGCTGACTCTCCATCAAATGCAAGAAATGTATCGTATTTCTCACCCAAAAGCAGGTTCAGTCCTTCCAGGACATTTTTGTTGTCATCTACTACCAGAATCCTGTTTTTCGTCATACCCCAACCTTTCATAGACTCAGTGCCGGGGGAAATCCCCCGGCACTGAGAATTTTAATTAGAACCGATAGTCCAGACCAGCACCAACCAATATGGCATCTGTAGAATAAGAGCCATTTAAGTTGTCTATCTGGGTCGTCGTGGTTCTGTCATTGAACCGTACATACATGGCAAAAGCGCTCACAGTAAAGTTCTTGAATTTCCAGTCAAACCCGGCAGAAAAGTCATTCCGGTTGTTATCCGGCAGGGACGGGTCCAGGGTGTTATCCGGGTTTCCCGCCTCGTCATAGATATACCCGGCCCGGAGTGTCAGTTTTTCGCTGAAATCATACTTGACACCCACCTTGTACATGGTCACGTTTGTCCAGTTCTTGGGAACAGCGGTAAGGAGTCTACCGGTGTCTTTCCGGGTGACAGCGAGAACGTCGTAATCGGACCATTCCGTGTTCATGAATCCGATTTCCACCAGCCATTTTTCGTTCAACTTGTAGGCTACGTCCAATCCCCAGGTCTGGGGCAATTTTACGCCGGCTGAGATTTCCCCATCGTAGAGAACCGGCAGGAAGGGAGTCGGAACATTGTCAAAATCAACTTCCCCGTCAAATTTAACATTCACTGAACTGCGCCAGAAGCCACCGACATTAATCCGATCGTTCACTTTCCACAGAAACCCTGCGGAAGCGCCCCATCCGTCACCGTCACCGGACATATCCAACCATGATGTCTGGTCCACAAAACTGATGGTCTTCTGAATCAACACGTCAGCACCTACCCAGTTTACCTGAAAGCCCATTGAAAAATTATCCGTGAGCTTAAAAGCGATTGTCGGTGCCACATTGAAGGTACGAATCTTTGTGCGATCCGAAAGCTGGCTGCCCGGCCACTCTGTCGGCCAGTCTGTTTCCAGCCCGTACTGGGTAAACTCGGAAATCCCCACAACCACCTTGTCATTCAGCTGGTATGAAATATACACGGAGGGTAACCAGTTTACCTTTGTCTTCTGATCCGTTGTCAAGGAACCGTCCAGCGAAGTCCAGCTGCTTGACGGGAAAAATACAACGGAACTGATATTTACATCCACGCCCTGAACAAACGCAAGGGCACCCGGGTTATAAAACATGGCGGACGCGTTGTCCACGCTGGCAACATAGGCATTGCCCATCGCCGCACCCTGAGCATTCTGCTCATTCACCTGAAAACCGGATGAGAATGCCAACGCCGTTGCCAGCAATCCCACACACACTGCAGTTAATTTTTTCATTGTTACCACCCCTCTCATCTGATCAACACTGCCGCACTGGCGTTAATGCTGTAATTGAAGGTTCTGAGTGCCCACTCGGATGCTGATTCAGCTGCTGCACTTGTACCCTTTGTTGCCGCCGGATTGATAATCATCGGCGTGCCGGTCTGCAGGTAAGAACCCAGATAAGTGACTGCCTGCATCTGCCCCCAATAGGTAAACTCAGGATGGCTCGGGTCCGGAGCCAGCAGGAACCCGTGGTTCGGGGTATCAAACTGGAACAGGCCGTTGGCTACACCCGGTTCTGCCGTTGACATACCGGTAATCGCATGTACCACAGGATTCACCTGCGGGAAATTCGGGCCAAAAGCCCTGGCTTCCGCATCACCTGAAATGTTCGGTACAACCGTATCTCCGATTGCTTCCTGCATCAACACGTATTTAGCTGTTCCTGAAATTGTTCCGTCAAGAACATAGGGCGCATAGTTCGCCGGGTCGGCGGAATCGATAACCGTCTGAGCCATCATGAAGAACTGGGAATATTCCGGGGTCCCCGGCAACAGCCCTTCCTCGGCGAGGCCGGCATTGATAACCGGTGCAAAGGTCTGAGAATGGGTGAGGAGCAGACTGATTACGCCACCGGGTACGTTGAGTACGGCGGTCTTGATGGCCGGTTCAATGGCCATCAGGCTGGTTCCGGTCATGCCGCCGAGAGATTGTCCGCAATAGACAAAGTTCATTGGTGCCAGATCAGGTACACTGTCGCCGGTGTAATCCACACCCGCTTCCAGCATTCTCACCAGCATCATCTGATCCACATTGGACTGACGAATATTGTCCCTTGCCGTTCTCAGCGACTTCAGGTTCAGAAAAAGTGCGCCGGAAGGATCCAATTCTCCATCCGGAACCATTTCACCTGTGGCATTATTCATATAATCACCTGCACGATCGCCGTGCAACACCAGGTCCATGGATACCGTCGCCAGGCCGGCTGAAGCAAATGTATTGGCAATCGCCAGAGCGTCCATCTTGGTCCTAGTAAGCCCATGTTGAAAAATCACAACCGGAAATGGGCCTGTTCCCTTCGGTACCACCATAATAAAAGGCACCATGGCAACGTTCTGTTCTTCAAAATTGCCTTCCGCGTTTTTCATGAAATAGCCAACCAGAGGATTGCTGATGTAATTGGGGGAACCAAAGGCCCCTGTCAGCACGCCACCAACCGCATCATGGGGGAAGTCAATCCCTGTCTGCGCCATGACCCCCTGATAAAAAGCACCTACCATTGCATCGCCGAGATACTGACCGGCAAACGTAGGAGTAGGCGGCGCCATTCCAGCGATTTCCGCCCGGAGTGTCTGGAAATCCTGATAGATGCTCTGGGTTGTAAACACAGAGGCTACCGCAATAGACGTTCTGGGAACGCCGATGGCAGCCATAAAATCAAACAACGGCTTCATCGCCAACCGAGCCGGTTCCAGCATCGCAGCGGTCTGATCATCCAGAACACTGGTTGTTGAATGACCTTCGGCATCTATCAGAGAATTCGCGCTGCGCATCAGGTAAAAAACCTGAGACGGTTCAACGGAATTCCCATTGGTGTCCTGAACCCCTTTGGTTACCACGACAGCGATTTTGTGCCTGGAAGGAAGCGGAGATACCGGCACCATAGACACTGAACCGGTTGCCGGATCAAACGGCATAAATGTGACGGCTACTTCCGATTGTGTGATCAAATCAATTACTTTAATGGTATCGCTGTTGATCGTATCCGCCTTCGGCGCCCCATCCAGATAGAATGTCATCGCTGAAGTGGTTGAGAATCCATCCAGTGAATTGACAGATGCGATTGCATCCAATCCATCCGGGTTTGGAATATTTACAAGCCCGGTAGCCGGATTGATCAACAGATCATTGGGGAACGGAATAATACTGGCAGTCGGATCAAACAGAGCTGTCGTTACTGGTGGAAGCGGTTGAGATTCGTCCGCTTCCGTATGAGTCGCAGGCGCGCACGCCCACAGGCCTGCAAGCAACACAGCCATAACCCCGGTTAATAGTACTCTTTTCATGTCACCTCCCGCAAATTTAAGATTTTGAATGGTAAATGGCCACCCTCGAGAAACTAAATCTTTTTCTCACCTCCTACATTCGTCAATGTGATTGAAGGAAGTATATCATAAATATTTTACACTCTGCAAATAAAAAATGACGGGATAGCCCCTCCAGGGTTGAAATTGTTGTGGAAATCATTCCATCTATTGTTTTTTCCATTGGTTACGTGATTATTTTGCAAACGATATTCTTCTGGTAAAACTGTTATCCGGCACTCATTCTTCAAAAAATATGGCAAATATCCCCGAGTAATGTGAAGGATTTCAACAAGTTTTAATAGAAAGCAATTCCCATGGGTTAAATCTCGAAATTGCACACTTTGAGGCTCAGAATGTGGAAATAATCCGATTTCCACCGGATTTCCGGGCCCTCAACAGGGCATCCAATGCTGCTTCAAAGAGATAATTCCGGTCCGAAAGGTTTGGAAACCGCGCAACACCTGCACTGAAGGTTGCGTTCACCTTAGTCTCACCACAGGAAAAAGACAAAGACGAATACCTTTTCTGCAGCTCTGATAACAAGCGGGAAATCCGCTGGCCTGCCATTCCAGTGAAAAATGCGGCAAAAATACCGCCCCCAGCCTGTCCAATCCTGTCCCGTCCCTGCATTTTCCCCCGAATTAATCTGCACAATGCTGCCAACAACCGGTCCACTCCCCGCTCCCCGACTTTTCTGTTCAACTCTGCCACGTGATCCAGGCCAAACACGGCCACAGCCATAGAAGCTGCCGACCGGGATGCCCATTTTAATTCAGTCTCCATAGCCTCCATAAAATGGCTGTATCGGTCGACTCCCGGGAGATAATACTTTTCCCGGCTGTCCCGAACCAACCGCCAGCATCTTGCGCGACTTTTCACGGAAAATGCAAGGCGGCTGAGAGGATTCGATGTCGAAACGACACCTGTGACACCGTTGACTTCCAGCTCGTTCAGCTCCTCAGGAGAAATGGAATCCCCATTCACAAGAACCGGGATATCCTGTCGCCATACCCGAATCGTCCGAACCTGAGCTATTGTCTTTTGAATTGGCTTTTGAAAATCCAGCAATACCACGTCAGGCTGAAATTCCCGAATTGCCCCAAAAATCATATCTACTTCGCAGGATGACGCAAGAAAACCTTCCTGCCGAAACAGGATTTGAAAATGCTCAGACATCGCCATTTCTGCCATCACAATCAAAAGTCGATACGGTTCTTCAGCCTTTGATCTTTCTTCATCCTTTTCCAATGCCCACACAACATCGTAAACGTCAGCGGATTCCTTCACCCATTTCCAGCAGAATTCCTCATTTCCCGATTTTAACACCCCGCCTACCCTTCCTGGCCCATTGCCGACAGCCACCACATTCAACGGCGTCTCTCTGCCACACACATCCAGTTTCTCCATCCAGACGGTTCCGCTGGGAATTTGACGAAGGTCCAGCACCACATTTCTGCTTTCCAGTGAAAAATCTTTTCGTCCGATCTCTCCAAACCGGAAAAGCCGTGCCTTGTACCCAAAAGAGGCCAGCCCTTTCACCAACGCTTCCAGCTTATGAGGAGCCATGCTCACAATTGCCAGCGGGATTCCCGCCTCTTCTTCCCCTTCAGCGTTTTCTTCAGCATCTGACAAGCCTTTGATCTTTGAAGTCGAATCATCCCCTCCATTTTTGCCAGTTGATTCTGCCAGTAAATCCAGCAAATCTGATACTTCTTTCTGCTGACTCTTGATAATTGCTCCGCCATTTTCATCGATATCACTCAGCGTTTTTTCCAGTTGCCTGCATATGCGGCTGACTTCATGAAAGCCGTACAAGGCGGCAGAACCGGTCAAGCGGTGGACTTTTGTTCTCATCGCAAGCAAATCGGCCGGATCTTCCTGATCCAATCGGTAACGATTCCAAAGCTCTTCAATCTCAAGCAGATCATCCGGAAGCTCAGCGCCAAAAGAAATCGCCTCTTTCTCAATACTCTTCTTGACCATTTCCATATGTGCATCAATCTCATCATTGTCTCCGTTACCGGGAAAAAGTCCCTGAATCACCTTTGCAAATTCTTTGACATCAAATGGCTTTTCTACATAGGCATCCACACGAACATCCCTGGCTTCCAGTCGAAACTTCAATCTCTTATAGATTGCTGTCATTGCAACGATACGCGTAGCGGACAAAGAAGGATTACTGCGGACGGCCTTGCAGATTTCAAGCCCATGAAGTTTTGGCAACAACATATCAGTGACGAGAAGGTCCGGTTTTTCCTGCATGACAAGGGCTAAGCCCTTCTCCCCATCTGCAGCACACTTGACATCAAACTCCAGTCTCGTCAGAAGCAGACGTACCAGATCTGATATCCGTGTTTCATCATCAATAACAACCGCTTTCCGGCGTCCTGGATCCACTATTTGGAAACCTCCCGGTAAACTATCTTTTTGTAAGTTAAAATTATAGAGATAAACCCGGCTTATGTACAGTAAATTTCAAGAAGAAAGGTGAATTTCCGTTCTAAGCAAACATATTTGCAATTTGGAGATGGAAGCAGCAGAAACCGGCGCCAGACTCACTAAGACAAGGTTGAGTGGAAGGCAAGGTTGAGGTTGAGCCCGGATGGGGAAAGACCGGGAAATGTAAACTCTCTGAGTTTTCTTACCCCTACTCCTACCCCTACTTGCCTGAGGGGAAGATCGGAAGGGAAGGGAAGAGACGAGATGGAGAAGAATTTAACACAAGGGCACTAAGGCA
>QMQE01000007.1 GCA_003650445.1 Acidobacteriota bacterium
GACGGGACGAGGAAGAGCAAACCTATTGGTTGCGACTGACGAAGTTCCGGCCCCGTTCGGTGCCTGGGGGTCCGAGCCGATCGTGGAGCGTTGCCAGTCCCCGTTTTTCTCCGTCCACGAACCGCGCTCCTTTCCCTGATTTCTCCCCTTTCTGTCAATTAGACTTCCCAGTCGAATTGAAGGACGGCGGATTGGGCGTCCAGGTGCCGAACGGGGACGGGACAAGGAAGAGCAAACCTATTGGTTGCGACTGACGAAGTTCCGGCCCGGTTCAGTGCCTGGGGGGCCGAGCCGATCGTGGAGCGTTGCCAGTCCCCGTTTTTCTACTTGTGACTTGTGACTTGTTATTAGTTGGGAGCACTTCCCCTGATTTCTCTCCTTTCTGTCAATTCGATTTCCCAGTCGAATTGAGGGACGGCGGATTGGGCGTCCAGGTGCCGAACGGGGACGGGACGAGGAAGAGCAAACCTATTGGTTGCGACTGACGAAGTTCCGGCCCCGTTCGGTGCCTGGGGGTCCGAGCCTGCTGTCCCAAAAAAAGGACCCGCCTTTCGGCGGGCCATAATAGAGGAGGAGAAAAAGTCCATTTGGACTTTGGGAAACAAATTAGAACGGATATTTTTCCGTTTCGATGATAGCCTTGGCCAGTTCCTGCTGCAATGCCACTTCGTTGATGTCGTAGGAGGGCATGAATGTCTTGATGCCCAATGCGGATTCTTTCAGTTTTGGGCCTTCCAGCATGTAATTCAAGGCTTTTTTCGCCAGCATGGGAATGCTGCCGAGATATTCGTTTACGTAAAGCTGAGTTGCAATGGCGTGGAGTTTTACCTTGTCTTCACCATTCATCTCGGCCAGTTTCCGGGTCCGGAGGATGGCGGATTCCGCTGCGTAGATACCGATAGAGAGGTCAGCAAGGACACCGAGGAGCTCTTCTTCTTTCCGGATCTTGTCACCAAATACTTTCATTCCGACGCCGGCAAGGAACATGGCCACACGCTTTGCCAGTTCGATGTAGCGAACTTCGTTTCCGAGAACACCTTTGGCGGGGCGGGGCTGCTTCATCGGGCTTTTGATTTCGTCTACGATAACGTTTTCGAAGTCCAGGAGCGGCAATTCTTTCTTCATGGCCTTCTTCGCCAGCATGGCGGGAATCAGTACCCGATTGATTTCATTGGTACCTTCAAAAATCCGGTTGATTTTGGAATCGCGATAGACCTTTGCCATGGGGTATTCTTCCGAGTAGCCGTAACCACCATACATCTGGAGCCCTTCATCCACAACAAAAGACAACACTTCAGAACCCATAATTTTGGTAATGGATGCTTCGATGGCAAATTCACCGATTGCGTCCAGAACCTTGGGATCTTCGTGGTCAAGGCCTTCAATTTCGTTGTCGATAAGGCCTGCTGTGCGATAGATTGCACTTTCTATCGCATAGGTCTTGTATGCCATTTTCGCAATTTTTTCGCGAATCAAACCGAATTTTGAAACAGGCAGGCCGAACTGGTGGCGTTCATTTGTATACTTGGTTGCCTGTCCAATAATTTCCTTGGATGCGCCCATGCATACTGTTCCCAGTTTATATCGGCCAATGTTCAGAATACCAAAGGCGATTTTATGGCCCTGGCCCACTTCGCCCAGAAGATTTTCGACTGGAACTTTAACGTCCTCAAAAATGACCTGGCGTGTAGAAGAACCACGGATTCCCATTTTATCTTCTTCTTCGCCGAGAGACAGTCCCGGGGTTCCTTTTTCCACAAGAAATGCCGAAAATTTCTCTCCATCCACTTTCGCAAAGACAGTATACATGTCGGCGAAACCGGCGTTGGTAATGAACTGCTTGGTTCCATTGATGATGTAAGATTTACCGTCATCAGAGAGAACGGCCTTCGTTTTGATATTCATGGCATCGGTGCCGGCGCCGGGTTCACTGAGGCAATAGGCGCCAATCATTTCACCATATGCCAGCTTGGTGAGGTATTTTTCCTTCTGTGCTTTGGTACCGAAGTAAACCAGCGGCAGGATGCCGATACCAGTGTGAGCCGCGTAGGCGGTGAGGAAACTGGCTTCCAGGCCCATCTGCTCCGCAACGTACATGGCTGTCTTCTTGTCCATACCGAGGCCTTCGTACTCTTCCGGAACGTCAATGGAAAAAAGCCCCAGTTCACCGGCTTCTTTCAACAGACTGACCAGAAGCTCAAAGTTATGGCCATCAATTTCCTTGATGTTGGGAACGACTTTCTCACGCATGAACCGGTTTGCGGTGGCACCGATTTCCAGCACTTCTGCCGGGAGTTCTTCCCGAAGAAAAATCTCAGATTCTTCCATGGGCGTAATCAGAAATTCGCCGCCTCTCAAATATCTTTTTTCCATTCTCTTCCCCCTTACGTAATAGTGAATGAACGGTCATTCATTATTATCGTCTGAAAGAGCAGTGCCGTCAAGTTTTTTTTTTAAAAAAACGGTTCTGGTCTATAATGTCTATATGAGATGGTGGGTTATCTGTCGACTGGGTGCAGAAGAACAGGTCCAAAGATGAATATAGACAGGGCCTCGTCCCCGGCACATGGATTCTGAAACAAATATGTGCGATGTGGTTTATTCAGACAGCAAACCTGACATCATTATTTATACCGTTTCCTGGAGGGCGTAATGAATCTTGGAATCCCCATTGAAATGAGCGGTGACAATCGCCTGGCATTGACACCCCAGAGCGTGGAGCTTCTGGTGGAAGCCGGCCATTCGGTTTTCGTCGAGAAAGATGCCGGTAAACGCACCCATTTCTTTGACGAAAAATTCGAGGCGGCTGGAGCAAAAATTATTTATTCCCATGAAGAGGTATTCGGACGCAGTGATGTGGTTGTAAAATCAGATCATCTGATGCCTCAGGAACTTGAGTTGATTCAGGAAGAACAGATTCTGCTGGCATTCCATCACCTCGCTGTCAGTGACCCGAAAACAGTTCAAAAGCTTACAGAACAAAAAGCAACTGTAATTGGATATGAGTTGATTGAGGATGAAGACGGTGTTCTGCCGGTTCTCTATCCCACCAGCGAAATTGCAGGACAAATGAGTATTCAAGTGGCAAGTGAATACATGAAAATCCCACGGGGCGGAAAGGGAATTGTACTGGGTGGCATCCCCGGCGTTCCCCCGGCAGTCGTCGTCATTCTCGGTGCGGGGACAGTGGGGCGCAATGCCTGCATGGCAGCACTGGGAATGGGTGCCCAGGTAATTGTATTGGACAAAGACATCCGGAAACTACGTGAAATCGAACGGCTGTTCAAGAAAGATGCCATTACAGCAATTGCCACGCGCAAGAGCATTGAAGAGGCTTTGACGCTGGCAGATGTCGTAATTGGTGCCATTCTGATCCGGGGAGAAAAATCACCCCACGTTGTCAGCAAAAAGATGTTGAAAAAAATGAAAAAAGGGGCACTGGTTATTGACATGTCCATTGACCAGGGTGGCTGCTTCGAAACTTCCCGCCCAACAACTCCCAAATCCCCGGTGTACATGGTGGACGGCGTTATGCATTTCTGCATTCCCAATATTCCATCCTGTGTGGGCCGCACCGGGACACTGGCCTTGAACAACGTCTTGTATCCGTATGTTCAGCAACTGGCCGATCTTGGAATAGAAGAATCTTTAAAAGCCAATCCGTCTTTGCGGAAAGGACTGTACATTTACCGGGGCATACCGATTCATCCGGTTATTGAGAAGATGTTTGGCTTGAGAGTCAAAGACATCGATTCTCTCCTGTAAAGGGCTGGAGGTATTAAAATGGTATGGCTTGAAGAATACAAGAAAAAACTCTCCTCTGCGGACAAGGCGGTTCAATGTATTGAATCAGGCAATCGGGTATATGTGCACCCTGGTGCCTGCACCCCCAATACGCTATTGAAAGCAATGACAGCCCGTTCAGCTGAACTTCGGGACGTGGAAGTTACTCATATCCTTACATTTGGTTATGCGGACTATGCTTTCGAAAAATACAAAGATTCGTTTCACCATCGGGCTCTATTTGTGGGGGCCAATGTCCGGGAAGCGGTTCGCTCCGGAAATGCCCAGTATGTTCCGATTTTCCTCGGTGAAATCCCCAAACTGTTTCGTTCGGGCGAATGCGACATTGATGTGGCACTGATTTCCGTTTCGCCACCGGATGAATACGGTTTCTGCACCTTCGGTGCCGGCGTAGATATCACCAAGGCCGCATGCGAAGTGGCAAAAACCATCGTGGCTGAGGTCAACCCCAATCAACCCCGTTCCCTTGGAGACAGCTTTATTCATCTGAACAAAATCCACCATCTTGTAGAGGTAGATACACCGCTGCCGGAATATCGAAACGAAAAGATGACAGACATTCATGAAAAAATCGGCGAATTCTGCGCCGACATGATTGAAGACGGATCCACCCTTCAGATGGGTATCGGCGCCATTCCCGACGCGGTCCTTCACCATCTGACAGACAAAAAAGACCTGGGTATTCACACCGAGATGTTTTCGGATGGGCTGCTGGGCCTGGTGGAAGCCGGGATTATCACCAATGAAAGAAAGACCCTCCACAAGGGAAAATCAATCGCAGCCTTTGCTCTGGGCACTAAGAGACTTTTTGATTTCATTAACAACAATCCACTGTTTGAGTTTCATCCATGTGAATACACCAATGACCCCTTTGTTATTGCCCAGAATGAAAAGATGATTGCTATCAATTCTGCCCTTGAGGTGGATTTCACCGGCCAGATATGCTCGGACTCTGTGGGATTGCAAATCTACAGCGGATTCGGCGGGCAGGTGGATTTTATCCGGGGCGCGGCACGGTCAAAGGGGGGAAAGCCCATTATTGCACTGCCCTCCACCGCTAAAAACGGAGAAATTACAAGGATTGTGTCAAAACTCCGTCAGGGCGCGGGGGTTGTCACAACCCGCGCGGATATTCACTATGTGGTCACCGAGTACGGCGTTGCGTATCTCTTCGGGAAAACACTGGAAGAACGGGTAAAGGCAATGATTGGCATTGCCCACCCGGATTTCAGGGAAAGCTTAACAGAGGCCGCTCGAAAATACGGATACCTGGTGTAATAATCCAGGGGATGAGGGGCATGCCCCTCATCCCCTGAAAGTACCGGAGGAAAGAGCAGTATGGGAAAAAGAAAAATCAACCGGGCAACAGAAAATAGCCGGATTCAACGTTATGCAACCGTTTTTCTGACTGTTCTATGGGGGATTCTATTTTTTCTACTCCTCTTTCTCCCCGCAGATTCCTCCTGGCTCCGCTGGACAGCTGTATGCGCAATATTGTTATCATTCCCTCTGGCAGCCACATTAAATCGTCAAAAAAGCGTCAGAAACCTGGCCCCATTGGATCGTGCCCTGGATTCCCTCAACGATGGAGATCTGGAGCCTATCACAACAGCATTCCTCTCGAATCCGGAACCCCATATTTCTTCCCTGCACGGAAAACTGATTCAGCTTGTTTTGAACATTCAAGGCCTCCTGGGACATCTGGATCTCATTTCCGGTAACATCGCCGGGATTTCCCATTCGGTAAATGAACAGCTGGTTACTTACATCAGGGATGTAAAAAACCAGCTTGTCAACACCGACGTCACCCTCCAATCCGCAGGTGAAATTCATGATTTCATGGAAAGCATCTCTGCGGATATCAGCCGCCTCAGTGAAATCGCCCAGGAAACCCTGAGTTTTCTGAAAGAAATCGTGGAAAGTAACGAAAATGTCAGTTTAAAAATGGAATCCCTTTCGGCATATGCCAGGGATACGGAAGATGCTATGGGTGAGATTATTGCCCATACGGAGAAGGTGACACAAAACACAGAAAACCTCGCATCCATGGTAATGGAAACCTCCGCGTCCATTATGGAAATGGACGCCACAATATCAGAAATCAGAAAACAGGCGCGTCAAACTGAAATTCAGGCGGAAGAAGCCGGTGAAGTGGCAAAAGAGGGATTGAACCGGACTCGGGAAGCTTCCAAGACAGTGGAAAGTGCCGGGGTTGCTTTTGAAACAGTCAGCAAAACAATCCGTCAGCTGAAAGCCGAATCCATGAAAATCGGTGAAATTGTAACCGGAATCCGTCGAATCAGTGACCAGACCAGCATTCTGGCATTGAACGCCACGATAGCTGCCTCACAATCCGAACATCCGGACCGAAGTTTCCAGGTCATTGCCGAAAAAATCCGGGAATTGGCCATCACTTCCTCCATATCCATGAAAGAAGCGGGAGATGTCCTTACGGGAATGGAAAAGCTCGTGGATGACGGCCATGAAATAATTGAAGAAGCAGGGGATGTTGTAAGGTCTGGTGTGGTTCAGGTGAGAGGCGCTGAGTCCTCACTTGAAGATATTGTTCAGCATATGCAATCCGTGGTGGACAATATCGCCATCGTTTCTCAGGCAACGGAAGAACATGTGGAGGGCTCTGCCCAGATCAATAAGGCCACCCAGCGTGTCAGTATCATGACCGAAGAAATTGCAGAATTGATGAAGCGCCAATCGGAAACAGTCCTGTCAGTAAATACAAAGACCGATTATATCGGCCTTCTGGTGGAATCCATGAAAGAACTGACAACAGAACAAAACGGGAAAGTGGGGAAATTGCTTGATTATATGAAAGAAATCGGCCAGGATACCCGAAAAGCCCTTCGCCAGTCAAAAGAACTGTCCATGCACAACCAGAAAATCCTCAATGCCATCCGGAACATCCGGGAAGTCAGCAATCACACCTATCGCAATACTGCAATTTTGTCTGACTCGGCATTATCACTGGAGAAATTTGGCTGGCACCTCGAAAATCGGCTGAACACCTTCCATCTCCCCTCCCCGAAATCGGGGGGTACGCTTCGTATATCTGGATTCAGCCTGCCCCACGACAAGCTGGATCCGCTTGCAGGTTCTACAGTCTACGAGGCTCAGGTTTTGTCCCTTCTCCACAGAGGGCTGGTACGCTATGACCCGCTCTTTAACCTGGAACCCGATTTGGCCCATTCCTGGGATGTTTCCGGAGATGGACGCAAATATACCTTCCGATTGAGGGAAAATGCAGTTTTCCATAACGGCCAGCCCATTACAGCGAGAGATGTCATAAGTACTTTCATGCGACTGTTATCCCCGGATTTCCAATGCGGGGCAGCAGGAATGTATTTCGTAATCGAAGGTACCCGGGCCTTTGCTGAAGGCAAGGCAAAGGATATCAGCGGAATACAGGCACTGGATGAGCATACTGTCCAATTCATGCTGGAGAAACCCCTGGCATTTTTTACCGGCCTCCTCACGATGACCTATGCAGCCATTGTACCGGAAACCGACTACCTCCGCGGGCCACAGGAGACTTTCTCAGGTATGGGCTGCGGACCCTTTGCCCTGGTTCTCTTCGAACCGGGTAAAACGCTGACAGTCCGTAAATTTGACGAGTTCTACATGCCGGGCCGGCCATTCGTGGATAAGGTTTACCTTGACCTTTCAACCAGGGATAATATGTTTGACGCTTTTGAATCCGGAAATATTGACATTCTCAGCATCAATGAACCCGATGATCTGGACGAAGCTGCTACTCGGAATTCACTGGTCAAAGATATTCTGACCAGCACCCAGCTTTCGACTTATTTTCTTGCAATTAACTGCAAGAAACCCCCATTTTCAGATCCACATATCCGTCAGGCTCTTTCACTGGCCATTAACAGGGAAAAACTCTGTTTAACATTCCCCCTGAAGCTTGCGGAACCCGCAGCATCCATTATTCCGCCGGGACTCCTTGGCCACTCCCCTGCTGCTATGCTGGCAATTCATGATCCGGAAAAATCCAGATGGCTTCTCGAACAACACGGTTTTGACTTTAATCAGGAAATTGAACTTACCTTTGCCAGGAAGGGGAATGAAGATCCGGGAGACATTACAGCCATCGCCGAAGATCTCACAAAAGTCGGGATTCGTGTTCGCCTCAACGGGATGAAAAACCACTGGCCTTACATTGAAAAACGGGCTCACACCATGTTTCGGGTGGGTTGGATTGCAGACTATCCGGACCCCGACAATTTTATTCACACACTGTTCAATCCAGAAGCCGGTGACCCGCTTTTTCTTGGTGCAGAATTGAAAGAGGTCGGGCCACTCAGTGAAAAAGCCCGATTCACAATGAATCCCCGTCAACGGACTGAAACCTATCAGAAAATCGAACAGATTATTTCGGAACAGGCCCCATTGATTCCCCTCTACCACAAGAAGGAAATTCTGATTCGAAACCCAGGAGTCAGCGGTATTATTCTACGGGGATTTTCCCCATTTCTGGATGTCGAAAACGTCTGGTTCAATCAGATGACATGAGGTGCCTGCAGCACCTCATAGTGACTTGTTACTCGTCATTCGTGACTTGTAAAGAAAAAGGCAGGGAATAGGGGGAAAAGAGGAACCATATGATGCCTGGCTATATCCCTAATTTACAATTTGACAATCAGCGCAATGTGCTGTTACCATTCCCCTCCCCTCTTGCAAATCACAAGTTACGAATCACAAATCACAGTGGCGTTACGCGCCATCGTGACTTGCATCACGAAAGGTGCACTTTCCTCTTCCTCAGGGAGGCTCTCTGTGTTAGAATTTTTTCATGAACTGGTTTGATGTTACCGCCTTGGCGGTGCTGGCTGTTTCAGCTGGTTTTGCGTTCTTCAAAGGATTTATTCGGGAAATCGCGTCTCTGGCGGGGTTAATTCTCGCTTCCATTCTCGCTTTCCGATTCTACCGGAATGGCGCAGAATTGCTGCTTCCCTGGATCAAAACCTCAAACCTCCGGAACATTTCATCTTTTTTCATCATTTTCTTAACTGTAATCCTGCTTTCCGCCATCATCTCCTACCTGCTCAAAAGAGTTTTTGATTCGGCCGGCCTTTCTTTTTACGACAGATTTCTCGGATTGCTGTTCGGAATCCTCAGGGGCGTTGTAATCGTGTATGTGTTTGTTATTGTCCTGCAGGGATTTGGCATGGCAGGAAAGACGTTGAACGAGTCAAGAAGCTATCATATTGTGTCACGAACAATGGGCACCATTTTGTCCTTTGTTCCATCCACTGATAAAGGCACATCCTCACAAGCACCCGGGGAGAAAAAATCATGAAGGAAAATCTCCATCAATTCGTGGACAAGATGATTCAGAGTGATTTTACGGTAACAGAAACACTGGAGCTGGTTGAAAAGGTTTACATTGAAAAGGTTCTCAACTATCACAAACAGAATGTTTCTGCCGCGGCAAAAACCATGCAGATTCATCGCAATACCTTGATGCGGAAAATTAAATCCCTCGGTATACGGGAATAAACCCATGAAGATCGCTTTTGTCCCCGGATCACTTATGGGAAAATGGGAACTGCCATCATATTTCCACAGTATCAGGGCGGAAAGCCTGGAGACGGATGCCGTAAAAAGCGCAGACATTGTTGTGGCCTCAGACACCTGTCTTCCTGATATTGAACCGGCTAAGTGGCCGGTCAGAAAGCTGGTGATTGACGCGGCTGAAACCTTGACAGAAGCAACACAGGTCAGAGATTGGTTACTGAATGGCGCCAGAACCGTTGTCTTGAGCCCTTCAGAACGAACCGCCTCTTTTCTCGGCCTGCAGGATACCCGGTTTCAGGACACCGGATTCCAGGGCCTTGTTGGAAATTCACCTGAAATGAAAGAATTGAGAGAGCTGATAAGAAAAGTAGCCGCTACATCCGCCACAGTACTCATTCGAGGGGAAAGTGGTACAGGGAAAGAACTGGTTGCACGGGCAATTCATCGGTTGAGTCCGCGAAACCTTCGCCCTTTTATTCCAGTTAATTGTGCAGCCATTCCTGAAACACTGCTGGAAGATGATTTATTTGGCCATGTAAGAGGTGCATTTACCGATGCCAGGGCAGACAGAAAAGGCAAGCTGGAAGAAGCCGATGGCGGCACTCTCTTCCTCGATGAAATCGGCGATATGGCCCCTTCTCTCCAGGTAAAACTCCTTCGGGTCTTGCAGGAGAAAGAGATTCAACCCATTGGAAGCAATCGGCCAAAGAAAGTAGATGTCCGAATCATAGCCGCCACCGCAGCCGATCTGGAAGCCATGATCAAAGAAAAGACATTCCGCGAAGACCTGTATTTTCGCCTCAACGTAATCCCCATTTTCATTCCTCCCCTCAGGGAAAGAGGGGGAGATATTCCTGAACTGGTTTCTCACTTCTCCAGAGTGCTAAGTGCGAAGCATGGTATGCCTGAATTACGGTTCACAGATGCTGCAATGAACGCCCTTTCCAAATTTCCATGGCAGGGAAATGTCCGAGAGCTGGAACACCTGATGGAGAGAATGCTTGTTCTCTTCGACGGAAACGGCCCGGTAGACGTGGATGATCTGCCACATACCTTGACAATGAGTGCATCGTCATGAATTCAGTTGACATCGGTACCGGGCTGTTCATCACATTGGAAGGAGGGGAAGGTTCCGGAAAAACCACTCAGGGAGAAATGCTCAACCGCTACCTTCAGGATTTGGGTCATCCTGTTGTATGGACCAAGGAACCGGGCGGCACCGATATTGGACAGGCCCTTCGAAAGGTTGTCATGTCAAACCGGCATAGAGATATGGTTCCTGAAACAGAACTGCTCATTTATCTTGCAGACCGCACTCAGCATGTAAAGTCCAAAATTATCCCGGCAATCGCGGAAGGGAAAATAGTCATTTCAGACCGTTACCACGATTCCTCCGTTGCATACCAGCACTTTGCCAGGGGCGTCCCTATGGACACACTGGATTTTCTGTTCCAAAGGCTGGCAGGTGGCCTTGTTCCGGACATTACCTTTGTCCTTGATATTTCTCCGGAAACCGCAATGAAACGCATTGAAAAACGAAGTATTTCAGATCCGGGTTCTCTGTCTAAATTCGAAGAAGAAGCCCGATCTTTTCACCGGAAAGTCCGACAGGGATTTCTTGATATCTCCAGAAAAGCGCCCGGCAGGGTAAAAGTGATCCCGGCTGATCAGGCCCCGGATAAAATATTTGGCCAGATATTGGATATTTTGACTCCTCTTCTGCCACCAACCACTTCAGGAGACACAAACTCATGAGCCTCTTTGACCAGATTCTGGGCCACAAGCAGATTAAGACTTTTTTTACCAACGCACTTCAGAAAGAGCGCCTGTTTTCCTCCTACATATTTACCGGGCCGGAAGGAATCGGAAAAAAGAAAACCGCCATTGCAATTGCCGCGATGCTGAACTGTGAATCCCCGGATAATGCCCCCTGCGGAATGTGCAGATCCTGCCTGAAAATCCAGGAAGGAACCCATGTAGATGTGAATCTGATGGCAGCAGAAAAAGATGAGATACTGGCTGAACAGGCCGAAAGCGTACTGGACGCTATCCGCTTTGCCCCCTTTGAGGGAAAGGCCCGGGTATTTATCATCGATAACGCCCATCAGCTGAACCCCACATCCGGGAACATGTTACTGAAAACGCTGGAAGAACCCCCCAGTGGAAATTATTTTTTCCTTATCACCTCTAAGCCCGACAGCCTGCTCCCTACCATCCGCTCCCGCTGTCAGGAAGTTGCCTTTTCCGGAAGCGGTATCCTGGAGGCACTAATGGAAAGCCCTGATTTTGATGATTCATACTATCCATGGGTTAAATCTGGCGGCGGATTTGTAGAGGACAAATCTCAACTGAAAGCGTTCACCTCAATTCGACAACTTGCCATACGGCTTCTGCAGGAAATGATCAGCCCGCACCGGGACTCAGGACTTGATCTGGAAGATGAGCTAAGTGAGGCATTGGGCAACCAGGGCAGGGAAAGTGCCCGTATCTTCTTTTTCCAGATTGAAATCCTCCTCAGGGACATACTGGCAATAATCGCAAACCGGGATGACGCGATTATAAACCGGGATATGATTTCGGACCTCAAGAAAATAAGCCGTAGGCTGACTCCTGATATGGTCTTTGAAATCATCAGTCTTGTCAAGAAGGGCACAAATGGTTTATCCTATGGCATAAGGATTCAGCACTTGGCCCCTGTTCTGCTTGCAGAAGGGAAAAAGGTGACACTATGATAGCGAAAAAAATGGGCTGGGGTAAGCTCAAGGGTGTCCCTGTTTATTATTGTAATTTTGAAGATGTCCATAAAAACAGGCGCCAGGCGCCGTAAAGAAGGGGGTAATATGAGTTACTCAGTTGTGGTAAAAACGTCAAAGGGCAGGTTCGATTTCAAATTGGAAAAGGATTTTGCAACAATGGGACGCAGCAAAGACAATGAAATTCACATTGATGATCTCAGTGTATCCCGGAAACATGCCGTACTGGAGCGGGAGGGAAATCAGTTTTACATCACCGACCTGAATAGCTCCAACGGCACGTATGTCAATAGCAAAAAAATAACCGCAAAAACACCTGTCCGGCCTGAGGATGTAATTATTATTGGTCGGGTGCCTTTCTCATTTCGCCTCGATGAAGCAGAAGAAGGTACAGTTAAAATGAGCCGGGATGAGATGGCCTCAATTCAGGGTGGACCCAACGACACGAATCCGATTGGGGCTCCAGCCGTTTTAACGGAATCCGCTACCGAACCGGCTCCCGCCCCCCAGCCTGCAATGGCACCTCCTGCCGCCCCGACGCCTCCGGTACAGCCTACGCCGCCAACGCCGCCGCAGGCCGCCCCGGCACCTCCCACTCCTCCACAACCAGTACATACGCCACCAGTTGCTGCTCCAACACCGCCTCCTGCACCGGTACCCCAGTCGCCACCATCCAGCCAGGCAGCTTACCGTCAGCCACCGGCAGCTACAGGTAAGTACGGCGGGTTCTGGATTCGCCTTGTCGCTTACATTATTGACGCTTTCATTCTCGGTGTTCCGATGGCTATTATAAATATTATTGCCATGGGCATTGTCATGCGCAATGTCAGATCCATGGGAATGTATACCTTCGCGAGCATTTTTCTCATGCTCATTTTCATCGCCCTCTCACTGGCTTATATCCTCATCGGCTGGTCCAAATATGGAACCACCATCGGGAAACGAATCTTCGGACTTTATGTGGTGGATGATCAAACCGGCCGGGCACCCACAATGGGGAAAGCATTCCTGAGGCTGGTGGGCTATATCATTGACGGTTTCACGTTTTACATTGGCTTTCTGATGATTGCCTTTACAGCTGACAAACGCGGGCTCCATGACATGATCGCCAAGACCCATGTTATCAAGCGTTGAGTCTGCCTGTGACTGAAAAACTTATCCGGCTATACACCGACGGGGCCTGCAGCGGAAATCCGGGCCCCGGCGGATGGGCCGCTCTTCTCATCTGGAACGGACTGGACAAAATGCTGTCCGGTTTCCATCCCGACACTACGAACAACCGCATGGAGCTCAAGGCTGTCATAGAAGGGTTAAAAGCAATCAAACATCGAAAATATGACGTACTGGTCACTACCGATTCCACTTATGTTCAACTGGGAATTACCCAATGGATTCATCAATGGAAAAAACGCAACTGGAAAAAGGTAAAAAACCCCGACCTCTGGCAGGAACTGGACGAGCTGGTGTCCCAATTCCCCAACATCCGGTTTGAACATGTGGAAGCCCATGCCGGCCATCCGGAAAACGAACGCTGTGATAAAGAAGCCAGAAGACAATCTCTGAAAGGCAAGGCTAAGAGTAAGTAGGAGTAGGAGTGGGAAGAGTGCAAGTGAAAGTGCAAGTGCGCGAAAGAAGGGGATTGGCCATTTCCCGCTTCTGAACCTTAGTTCTATCTACTTTCAAAGACCAGGTTGAGTAGAAGGCAAGGTTGAGGTTAAGTGGGAAAAGGGACATAAGAGGCAAGCCGGACCGAGTGGGTGAGATGGGTGGCAGGAATTGGCTGGTCCCCGCTTCTCTGAACCTTAGTTCTGTCTTTTCTAAACTTTGTGTCTTTGAGCCTTTGTGTTAAATTCTCCTCTCCTCCCCTCGGTCAAGTGCAAGTGAAAGTGCAAGTGCGCGAAAGAAGGGGATTGGCCATTTCCCGCTTCTGAACCTTAGTTCTATCTTTTCTGAACGTTGTGTCTTTGTGTGTCTTTGATCCTTTGCGTTAAATTCTCCTCCCCTACCGTCTCAACCTCACGCACACGCGCATTCACTTGCACTGTTTTCGACGCTCGCGCCGAAAACAAATGCCTTGCAACATCGTATAATTATCTTGTAGTCTGGTCAGGTAAATATTTAGAAAATTTTGTTTACAATATAAATGGGGAGGTTGTATGAGGTTTATCAGTATGCTGATTGTGTTTTTGTGTTCAATGGGATTGATGGCGGGGGATGTCTACGTTCGTTACCCGGCACCGTCGCCGGATGGGAATAGAATTGCGTTTTCCTACCGCGGGGACATCTGGGTTTGCGGGGCAGATGGTTCCAATAGTCTCCGCCTTACGGTTCACCCGGCTTACGATGCCCATCCTGTCTGGTCACCGGATGGAAAGGCAATTGCCTTTTCTTCCCGCCGCTTTGGGAATATGGATGTGTTTGTCATTCCATCCGATGGCGGCATGGCAAAACGACTGACCTGGCATTCTGCCGACGATATTGTGTCCGATTTCAGCCCGGACGGGAAATATGTCCTGTTTTATGCCCGATACCGGGGAGATCACTATTATCGGGACCCTATGCTGTACAGTGTTTCCGTTACCGGTGGCACACCCACTCCTGTTTTTCCCGATTTCGGCAACATGGGGAAATATTCCCCGGATGGACGAACTTTAGCCTATGTGGACCACAATCCACCCTGGTGGAGGAAGGATTACCGGGGCGCGTCCAATATGGACATCCGTCTCTACAATTTGAAAAGCCGAACATTTTCCAGAAAACTGACAACTTTTGAGGGAAATGATTACTGCCCGATGTGGGCGGGAAATAAGGAAATGTATTTCCTTTCAGACCGTGACGGCTATGTCAATGTGTGGAAAATGGCGAAAGATGGTTCAGCCAGGACACAGATTACCCGGATAAAGGAAAAAAACATCGCTTTTGCCAATATTTCAGCGAACGGGTCCCTCATTGCCTTTGAGTTAAATGGCCGGCTTTACACAGTTTCAACCGCAGGCAATGCGGTACACGAAATTTCAGTACAAGCTCCAAGCGACGTGACGGAAACTGACAGTGAAATCACGGAATTGACAAAGAATGCCAGTGAGATGGCCGTATCACCGAACGGCAAACAGATTGCCTTTGTGGTGTACGGAGATGTTTTTGTTATGAAGAGCAAAAAAGGAAAAGCAATCAACCTTACCGAGGACAATTTCAGAGAAAAAGACCTGGCATGGTCTCCAGACGGGAAATACCTCTACTTTTCATCCGACCGGGGTGGAAACTATGATATTTTCCGGATTTCAGCAACAGATAAACTACCACTCTACCGTTCCCTTCACCGAAAGCTGGAAAGAATTATCAGCACAGACGAAGAAGAATACGGCAGCACAGTTTCCCCGGATGGAAAAATCCTGGCATTTGTTCGGGGAAACGGGAAACTGATTCTCAGTGACCCGGACGGCAAAAATGAAAAGGTTTTTCTGGACCAGTGGAGTACACCACAATTCTCCTGGTCCCCGGACAGTCGTTACATCGCCTATTCCATCTCCGATAATTCCTTCAACACCGACATTTTTATTAAAGCCGTTGCCGGAGGCAAAGCGGTCAACGTGACCATGCACCCCGATGAAGACGGCTATCCGGTATGGACAGCTGATGGGAAAATGCTATATTTCCTCTCTCACAGAAGCCACTACAGCAACGATGTCTGGTATGTGTACCTGACGAAAGCTGACGACCAGATGACGGCCGAAGACCGGGAAGAAGCTGCAGAAACGAAAAAAGAAACAGCCAAAAAAAGTAAAAAGAAAGAAGCTCCGGCTGTAACTGTTAAAATTGACTTCACCGACATCTTCAAACGGGTTCACAAACTAACCCATCTGGAAGGTGACGAGGGCGCATTCGCCGTCAACAAAGACGGCACGGAAATCATGTTCACCGCAAGCATCAGCGGCACACCTGCCCTATGGAAAATCAAAAGAGATGGCAGTGGAATGAAGGAGCTTTCCGGTACAAAAGGTGTCAGCGCCATTTCATGGAATCAGAAAACCGGAAAATATTTCTTCAGAACCAGCACCGGAAGCCTCAAATCGGTGACATTCAAAGGAAAAACAGAAAACTACCCCTACAGAGCCAAGCTTCACACCTCAAGAAAGGCACTTTTCCATCAGATGTACCTGGAATGCTGGCGCATCATGAACAACCACTTCTACGACCCAAAATTCCACGGCGCAGACTGGCAGGCTGTGAAGGCAAAATACGAACCCATGGCATTGAAGGCAGCCAGCAGGGACGACTTTTATGATGTCGTCCGAGAGATGATCGGTGAGCTCAACGGCTCCCACCTCGGCATTTATCCGCCCAGGGGACAGCGGCACAGAATGACCGGAGAATTGGGAATTCTGAAAGATTATTCATACAAAGGTAACGGCATCCGGGTTAAGAAAGTGTTGAACGAATCACCGGCATCCTTTGAAAAATCCAGGCTCCGGTCCGGTGATGTCATTGAGACTGTAAACGGCACGCCCATTTCAAGAGAAAGCAATTTCTATGCACCCCTTTTTGACACCGTTGGACAACGCATTTTATTGAAGGTAAAAGGGAAAGACGGAAAATCAAGGGAAGTTGCCATTGAACCCGCATCTCCCCGTAAAAACCTCGACTACCTGTACGACCACTGGGTGGAAGAGAATCGGAAGCTGGTGGACACATATTCCGGAGGCAAACTGGGCTATGTCCATATCCGGGCAATGGACCAGACAAGCTACGACCGATTTCAGCAGGAAGTGTACTCCGAAGCGAACGGAAAGGCCGGACTGGTCATTGACGTCCGAAACAACGGCGGCGGCTGGACCACCGACATTCTCCTCAGAATAATCGGCCAGAAGGAACACGCCATCACCATTCCGAGGAACGGTGGCAAAGGCTATCCCGACATGGAACGGAAACAGGTGTTCCTGTGGACGCGCCCCATCGTGGTAACCTGCAACGAAGGCTCATACTCAAATGCTGAAATCTTTTCCCATGCAGTCAAAACCCTGGGGATTGCGAAACTGGTGGGAATGCCCACGTTTGGAGCGGTCATATCCACCGGCGGCACAGCCCTCATAGATGGCTCCTATTTCCGAATTCCCTTCCGTGGCTGGTATGTTTCCAGCACCGGAAAGGACATGGAGAATGGCCCGGCCATTCCGGATTACATCGTGGCAACCGAACCGGGGGATGAAGCGAAAGGTATTGACCGGCAGCTGAAAAAAGCCTGCCAGGTGTTATTGAAGCAACTGAAAAAATAAGGAAAGAATAGGGAAAAGAAAGACAGGAAAAAAGACTCACCGCAGAGGCCGCTGAGTACGCTGAGGAAAGAACGGAGGAGAATTTAACACCAAGGCACCAGGGCACAAAGGTCAGACAGTTAATTGGTTTACAGAATGCTGGAACCCGCACGGCTGACTTTCGTCAGCTGCACGGAGGCGAAAACGGAAGAAATCCATTTTGAGCAAGCTCAATGTCTCCCTTCCGTTTTCGCCTCCTGTTTCATAAAACTTCGTTTTCTGAAATGCGGGTTCTGTCTGGCAAGTTCACAGTAGTTTCACACTCACCAACCCGTCCTGGAACTGAGGAATTGTATACATTTAATTGAAGTTTCCAGTCCCGGCTGCTGAGCAGGCCGGGAGGAAAGAAAGAGGATCCGAAGGACTGAATTCAAATGTGCAAAAAATTCTTGATACTACCTTCTTTTTCCGGTTCGATGGGACAAATTCTTTTCCCCACCGTTCTTCCTTGTCCCCAGGGAAAAAAATAAAAAAAATGGAAAAAAAATGGGGACGATCAAATAATACTCGCGAATTGTTAATCTTGTGAAAATCTTTATAAATAAGGCCCAATATGAGCGAAGCTGCAACTATGTTCCATCTGAATTTGTAACAGCATAATATTACAGTTAATTAGGTGCCTGTTTTTTATATCCCATTTTGATTTTAAAAATATTTATCTCTTTGGATTTCTTGCTTTTACAAATCTGGGTTTATTTTAACTCTTTACAATTAAAAAAACACACGATAATCAATATTGAGAATTTTCCCAAATAGTTTTGCATTTTTTTTGCCAATACTTCTTTTCCCATTTTCCATTTCAGAAATATGGTGTTGAAAAATATTTGTTAATTTTGCAAGTTGTTTTTGGGTGAATCCTTCCTTCTTTCTTGCTCCACGTAAAACAGTTCCGGCATGGTTGTTTTCAATTCTGTTTTTGAATGA
Organism: Acidobacteriota bacterium; assembly: GCA_003650445.1. Taxonomy (GTDB): domain Bacteria; phylum Acidobacteriota; class Holophagae; order Thermotomaculales; family Thermotomaculaceae; genus UM-FILTER-49-7. The sequence continues at coordinate 18,338 of QMQE01000007.1, forward strand.
TTCTGATTCCTCAAAAGGAATTGATTCATTTTCAATTTTCACATTGTCAATTCCATTAAGTTTGAGAAGTTTTACTATTTCTTCCTTTCTTGTTTCTGGTATGGAAATGTGTATTTCAATATGGTGCTTTTTCATGACTTCCAACATAAGTCACTCCACAAGTTTAATTTCTTTGTCTTTAACTTCCCACTCTGCAACATAAGTGGGCTTCCCTTTCTTTAGATGGCAATGGTGTCTTGTTGCATCTAATTTTCCATAACTTAACCAGTTTCCTCTCACTGGACCATTCAAACTGATATCCTTAATGAGAGCAACTGTCTTTTCAAAAATACCTGCTGGAACCTTTAACAATTTCTTATCAACCTGTCCTGTGATATTAACTTTCCATCTCATCAATATAATATACCATAAAAAGGTATATTTGCAAATATTTATTTATGAGCGTCACTCTAAAAGAGAGGGGGGTGACTACATGTATTTGCAATTTACCCAGAGAACCCGCATTTCAAAAACACAGTTTTTGAAATAGGAACTTTCCCCGAAGCGAAGCGTTGAGCTTGCTCATAAGCGGCGCTTCGGGGAGAGTTCTGTGCTGACGCTGGAGGCGGCAGTGCGGGTTCCAAGACCTACTTACAATTCTTCCACCGGGATGGTGAAGAGCTTGAGGCCTTCTTTCGGGAATTCTTCTTTCAATGTATTCAGGCGCTCTGCCAGCTCCTGAATGATTCCGCCTTCTTCTATAATGAAGAGCATGTTGTTCAGATCGGGATACACCGGGGTACCCAGATGATATCCGGTTCGGGGCCCCTTCCCTTTTACACCCTCCATCTCAGTGAACCCGCAAATATTCATTTCATCCAGAAGTTCACGGATAGCATTGTCCAGTATATTGTTGTATACCACGGTCAACATTCGATCCCTCATGATGCGACCTCCTTTTTCCGTTCAAACAGGTAGTACACCGTAGGCACCAGCACCAGCGTAATCAGAGTGGATACTGCAAGCCCGCCAATGACGGTGATGCCCAGCTGGTTCCACATTTCAGAACCCTGGGCACGGCTCAATGCCATGGGCACGGTGCCGCCGATGGTGGTGATGGTGGTCATGAGCACCGGCCTGAGTCGGCTATGCCCTGCCTCCACCACGGCATCCAGCAGTTTTTTGCCCCTGGCCCTCAACAGGTTTACGTAGTCGATGAGGACGATGGCATTGTTGACCACAATCCCCATGAGCATGACCACTCCGATGAAGGATATTAATGACAGCGGGGTGTGGGTCAGCACAAAGGCAAGGATGACCCCGGTGAAGGTGAAGGGGATGGAGAACATGATGATAAACGGCTGTTTCAGCGATTCAAACTGCGCCGCCATTACCATGTACACGAGAAAGATGCCGAGGATGAGCAGCAGTGTCAGGGTCTTGAACGCCTTAGCCTGTTCTTCCACGTCTCCCCCGAACTTGTAGTAGTAGCCCGGCGGCATGTCGTAGTGTGCCAGCTTTTCCCGAAGCATCCGGGTGGCCTGCCCCAGAGAGGTGTGAAACAGCGAGGCCTCCACTTTAATCACGCGTTCGCGGTTGATTCGCTCGATTTTTACCGGGCCACCCCGGTCACTGAAGTCCACCAGGTCTGCCAACGTGATGCTCCGGCCATCCGGTGTGGGGATTTTGATTCGCTGTAAATCTTCAAAACGGGTTCGGAATTCCGGTTTCAGCCGCACGAATATGTCAAAGTCTTTTCCGCCGTCCCGAAATTTCGATGCCTTGTAGCCGTAAAAACTGGCACGGAGGACGGTTGCCACGTCTGCCGCGGAGAGCCCGGCCACCGCCAGTTTTGACCGGTCCAACTGCAACCAGATTTCCGGCCTTGGCTTTTCCCTTGTCGTGGTAACATCCATCAGGCCCGGGATACTCTCCATGATTTTCTGAATGTCCCCTGAAATTTTGCCCAACTTTGAAAGGTCGTCACCGTAGAGTTCCAGTGAAACCGGTTTCCCCTGGGAGGAGAAAAAGATTTTCTGGTAGGCGCTCATGGCAGAGACCGAAAGCTTTTCAATCCCCGGTATTTTTTTCAGCTCTTTTCGCATGACGTCGGCAATTTCCTTGGCGGAACGCTTCCGTTTTGTCTTGTCCACGAGTTTCGCGCCGGACTGAATAATGTAGGTGCCTTCTTCAAAGCCAAGGGCGTTTCCAGCCCCTTTTTCAGTCCGCCCGGCAAAAACGTACGCGTGACGCCGTTCCGGTACCAGTTTTGCGTACAGGTCCATGACTTCTTTCGCTATCCTCGCCGATTCCTCCAGCCTCACTTTCTGGTTCAATTCAATGTTCACGGACAATTCTCCATTGTCCGCTTCCGGCAGAAACTGGGAACCGACCATCGGTACCATGAACAGAACTGCCACGAAAATCACAATGGCGACAAAAACCGTTCGCCACGGGTGCCCCACACCCTTGCCAAGGAGCCGACCATAGGCATCTTCTATTTTTTTGTAAAATCGGTCCACCATGTCCTGAAACCGGTGCCGCCCTTCCCCCGGCATGGAGAGAAAGCGGGAGTTGAGCATGGGTGTCAATGCCAATGAGGTAAAAAGAGATGCCAATAGAGTAACAGTAACAATCACTGCCAGCTGGCCGAAGATTATTTTTGTAATCCCGGTGGTGAAAATCATGGGCAGAAACACGATGACGGTGGTCAGGGTGGAGGCCGAAATCGCCATCCCCATCTCCGAAGCGCCGTTGATTGCCGCTTTTTCCCGGAACCTGGCACCCTTCTCCAACTTTTTCATCGTGTTCTCGACGATGACAATGGCATTATCCACCACCATCCCGATGGCAATGACCAGTGACATCAGGGAAATGACGTTGATGGTATAGCCCAGCAGAAACATGGCGGCAATTGCCATAATAAGTGAAAAGGGGATGGTCAACGACACAATCAACGATGAACGAAAACTGCCGAGAAACAGAAATGTCACCAGTATGACCAGCAGGCCACCATAGAGCAGGCTGGTTCTCAGGTTGGAAATCATATTTTTGATGCTGTCTTTGGTGTTGATGATGGGCTGGATTCCCACATCGGAAGGGAGGCGCTTTTCCACTTCCGCCAGTTTCCGCTCCACCGCTTCCACCACTTCCACAGTATTGGCGCCCGACTGCTTTTGCACATATATGACAAGAGACTTGTCCCCGTCCGCATAGCCCCTGCCGATTGCTTCTTGGAAGCCGTCTGTTACGGTAGCAACGTCCCTTATGTACACCGGTTTGCCGTTGAAAACGTTTACCGGAGTATCTGCAATCTCTTTCGCAGACTTGAACCGGGCCGGGAGCCGGAGTTCATATTCCGAAATACCGGTTTTGATGCTTCCCAGCGGCAGATTCAGGTTTTCTTCTTTGATTCGTTTAATCAGGTTCAGCGGGGTCAGGTGGTACTGTGCCAGCTTCTCCGGATCAAACTCAACATTTATCTGGCGTTTCCGGTTTCCTTCAATAATGACCGCCCCGACGCCGGGCACTTTTTTCAGGTTGTCCGCCACCACATCCTTCGCCAGGCGGGTTAACTGGGGATAACTCTCCCTTGCGGTCATGGCCATGATCAGCACCGGGGCCATGGCGGAATTGAACTTGAAAATCATGGGCTCGTCAATGTCTCTCGGCAATTCCCGCTTCGCCAGGTCAATTTTGTCCCGGACATCGCTGGATGCCACATCCAGGTTTACCCCCCAGTTGAATTTGCAGGTAATAATTGAGATGTTGTCTTTGGAGGTGGAAATCAGCTTGTCCAGGTTGTTGACCGAGCTGAGCTCATCTTCCAGAACTTTGGTTACGTCATTCTCCACATCGGTGGCGTTGGTGCCGGGGTAAACGGTAATCACACTGATGGCCGGCGGATCAATCTTGGGCAACAAATCCACCGGCAGCTGAAAATAGGACACCACCCCGAGGAGGAGCAGTGCCAGAAACAGCATGGTGACTGCCACCGGGCGATGGACACTGAATTCAGGTAGTTTCATCCCATGCCCCCTATTTTTGAACCAGAACGGGGGTACCGGTTTTCAGCAGTCCCTGTCCCCGGACAACCACCCGGTCCCCGGAGATGAGCCCGTCCAGCACTTCCTGCGAATTTCCCTGTATCCGTCCCAGCTTCAATACCCGTTTCACCGCCCGCCTGTCCTTTCCAACGGTGAAGCAGTAGTACACACCGGTGGCAGGGAGCCGCATCAGGCCATCCCGATCCACCGCAGGTGCCGAATCGGAACCTGCAATCACCTTCACCTTGCAGAACATTCCAGGACGAATCCGCCCTTCTTTGTTGTCCAGAATAATCTCCACCTTCCCGCTTCGGGTTGCCGGGTCCAGCGAAGAGGAAACCGCGTCCACTGAAGCTTTCAGCTCCCGGTTCAGTGCGGGAATGGAAACAAGCACGGAGGCTCCCTTTTTCGTCATCGGCAGGAGTTTTTCCCCGACAGAAGTAACTACTTTTACCCGTTTCAGGTCGTCCACAACAAAGAGGGGGTTTCCACCCCCTGCCACCGAGCCCGCGTCCAGCGCCCGCATGGAAATCTGTCCGTTGATGGGGGATTTTACAAAATAGTCCGCCAATCTCGCCTTCAATGCCCTGTACTGGCCCTCCAGCTGTTTTTTTGTCTCTGCGGTGGCCTTTTGTTCCGCCTGAATCGACTCCAGCCGGTGCTTCGACACTGCATCCTGCTCATAAAGCCGTTGAAACCGGGCTTTATCCGAAGTCAGAAGTGTCAATTTCGCATCCACAGCCCCCATCGCGCCTTCAATCGAAGCCAGTTGCTGGTCCACTGCCCGGTGGTCCACCACCGCGAGCACCTGTCCGGCTTTGACATAATCCCCGATATCCGCATTCACCTTTGTAATCACGCCACCGACAGTGGGTACCACAATGGCCCGTTTTACCGGGACAATCTCTCCGGCCCGCTCTTCACTGATGTCAAACGTTATCGTCTTCACTTCAACCACTGAAACGGGAACCGCTTCCTGTTTTTCGACTGCTCCCTGACGGCTGCCGCCGCAGGCCACTGTGAGAACCAGCAACCCAAGCCCCAGCCACTTGATTCCGCTTATTTTGTCAGCCATGAGAACCCCTCCTCCATATCTTCAGATAGTAACCGCAATCGCAATCCAGACGCCCGCCATTCATCTTCAGCACTGTCGGCTCCCGCCTCCGCATCCGCCCGCAGGGAAATGGCATCGGACAAATCCACTGATGAGATTAAATGCTCATTGAATTGGAGCTTTGCCACCCGGTAATTCTCCTCTGCCGCCTTCAGTCGCCGTTTCAACGCCTTTACCTTTTCTGCCAACGCATTAAAACGATCTTCTTCCGTTCCCACCTGCAGACAAATCAACCGTTTTGTATCCCGCTTGCGGTATTCTGCCGCCTCGGCCTGCAACAATTCACTTCTTCGCTGATAGTGGCGCTGAAACCCGTCAAACAGTTTCAGTTTCACCCCAACCAGAAAAGAGGTGTTGGACTGGTTGTACACAAAATCATCTGTCGTATCAGTATATTGAACCCGGGCGAAAAACTGTGGCAGGAACTGGGAACGAATCTTTTTGGCGTTCAACTTGTGAACCCTCTCGGAAACGCCGAGGAGTTTCAGCTCTTCCCGGTTTACCAGCGCCTTCTTTTCCACACCGGCCTCATCCACCGGATCCGGCAACGGCGCCAGCTTTCCGGCATCCACATCCGCCCCGGTCAATCGAGCCAACGCCCGCCCAGCCGTCTTCAATCCGGCCCGGGCCATTACAAGTTTCGCGTCCAGATCCGCCACCAGCGCCTCCAGCCGATATACATCGGAGGCCGCCACCAGCCCCTCACGGTGAAATGCTCTGACCTGCTTTAAATGCTCCGCAGCAGCCGACCGCGCGGTTTTCAGCGCATTGAGCTGCTCCTGCACCTTTCTTGCCCCCTCATAGGCAGCCAGTAGATCCAAACCGGCCTGCCGGATGCTTGCCCCGGTTTTGAGGCTCGCCGCCGTGTTCCCCGCATGGGCTGACTGTATCAGTGAACTCCTGCCACCAAAATCAAATAGCAGATAATCAAGCGTAATGCTTCCCTTTGTAAAGTTTTTTTCCGCAATAGGGAAAATCAGTGGCTGGGGCGTAAAAAGCCCGGCTGGAATATAACTTGCCACCGGCTTGTCAAACCCGACCCGGGCAGCCTCGGCATCAATCTGCGGCAGATACGCGGCACGGGCTGCCTTCACCAGAGACCGGGCCGCCTCCTGCCCCGTCCGGCTGGCCTGAATCTGAAGGTTGTTGTTCACCGACTGACGGAAAAGGGATGCAAAATCAGCACCCCGAACCGGACCGATTCCTGCAGCCCACAGTAGAACAAACAGAAAAGCTGTCTTCTTCATTGAAACGCCTCCACACCATGGAAATAGAAGGAATAAAGCAGGTCTGCGTCCCGATCAATGTCCAGTTCCCGTCCAGACAACATATTGAACGACATCAGGTTCTTCATGGTTTCATGAAAGAAGTAGGCAAGGAGACGACGTTCCCGCTTCACCCCCATGTCGCTTAGAAGCTGCTCAAACCGGTTCATGAACCATTCCAGATGCTCCCGGAGAAACCGCCCATGGGCCGTCGCAGAGGACGGAAACTTACAATCCGCAATCTTTACCTCATTGGCATACAGCATTAACAGGTCTAAATTGTCCCGATAAAATGCCAGCCCCTGCCGAATCATGCTGCGCAGCTTTCCTTCCGGTTCCTGTGAACCGCCCAGGATCTCCTCCACCTCGTGGTGAATCTCCGCTACCCTGTCTTCTACCACCTTCACCATGAGATCTTCCTTGTTGTCAAAGTAGTTGTAAAGTGTTCCCTTGGCAATGCCGCAGAATTTCGCAAGCTTACTCATGGTGAATTCACTGAACCCGTTGGCACCGATCCATTCACGGGCCTTCCCCAGTATGGCCTGCCGCTTGTGTTTCTCCATGTTCAATACCATATTCTATCCTCCTGCAGATTATTTCAAAAAACTAAAGGTCTCTCATTCTGACTCATGAGGCCATTTTTATGACCTATCGGTCATTATACTGACCAGTAGGTCATTGTCAACACAAAAAGAAGTGTTCAGTGTTTTGTGTTCAGTGTTCTGACCGGAAAGGGAGGCGGGACCTATGCACTTACACTTTCACTCGCACTACTGTGCCACCCACTCTTCTTTCTTTCAGAAAACTGTAAAATTCTTTTCACACCAGAAGTGCACTGTAATATTTTTGTTACATACATAAAGATATACTTCTTCTTTTGTTTCTTCCAGTTAATACATTGGCAACAGTCTTGCATTGATAATCGGCATCTTTGGAATATGGAGGTTAATATGACATTGGCAGAGGTATTGGTAACCATCGGGATTTCATCCATCGTTACCATGGGCGGTACAGGGCTGGCGCTGCACACACGGAAAACACGAATGGAAGCAGCAGCCATGCACCTTTTCGGAATGATGAACCGCTCTCGCTCCACCGCCATGACAACAGCCCGATACGCCGGGGTGTTCATGGAAAAAGACCGAACTACCGGAGAAACCACATTCTGGCGTGTGGTTGACGGAAACAGCAACGGATTGAGACGCCGGGAGATAGAAGCTGGAATTGACCATAAACTCGGGAAGGGATTTACCCTGGAGAAAGACTACCCCCGTGTCCGGGTCCGGCGAACCGGGCTGGCAGGCGGGATCCTGTCCTTCTCCCCCGCATTCAAATCATCCACAGGGTCAGTTTATTTCTATACTGACGAGCCTGCCGAAGGCAAAATCCGGGTTAAACTATACGGGTTGTCCACCCTCACCCGCCCGGTCCGGGTCTTCCCCGACGGCAGCGAGAAACCGCTATGATTCGAAAATGGATTTCCCTGCACCGGGCTTCGGGCTGTTCCCTTCGAGCAAAAAAGGCTGCTCTTCTGGAAAACAACGGTGACGTATCCGCTACTCTGACTTTTTTAAGAAAAAGGGGCCTGTCGATAGATGAAGCATCGGACAATCTGGCCTTCGAGAAAGTAAAGAAACTCGGGGGATGGGTGATGGCGTTTCCAGATGAGGACTATCCATCTCTCTTACGCGAAATTTCAGACCCGCCCCTCTGCATTTTCGGCATCGGAAACCGGGCTGTGTTTTCCCGGCCCGCCATCGCTTTTGTGGGAACACGCCGTGCTACTCAATATGGTTTCAATGCTTGCGCAAAACTTGTCCGGGAACTGGCTCCTGCCAACCCGGTGATTGTCAGCGGCATGGCATCAGGCATTGACACACGCGCCCATGTCTCAGCCCTGGAGATGAATCTGAAAACGATTGCTGTCCTCGGCACCGGGCTCAACGTCATTTACCCCAGAGAAAATCGGGAATTGTTCCTTCGCATAGCAAAGCATGGAGCTGTTATTTCTGAATGCGACCCGGATACAAAGCCAGAGCCCTTTCGTTTTCCTGTACGAAACCGGATTATCAGCGGAATCAGCGAAGGCGTTGTCATTGTGGAAGCCCGGGAAAAAAGCGGGACCCTTATCACTCTGCGGTTGGCGCTGGAACAGAACAGAGAAGTTTTTGCAGTACCGGGACGGCTTTTTGACCGGGCATCCACCAGCACCAACCGGGCCATTCAAAAGGGAGAAGCCAAGCTGGTCAGCTCGGCAGATGATATTCTGAATGAATTGATCGCGTTTGACATCCTCGGAAAATCTGATACAGTCGTTCCCGAATCCGCGCCGGGTCTCCTCGGCCTTCTGGAAGAAAGCGCCAGAAGCATTGATGAACTTGAGGCGCTGAGCGGCCTTTCGAGGAACCAGGTGCTGATGGAAATCACTATGTTGGAAATGGATGGCCGCATCGAAAAAAACGGGGCAAACCAGTTCAGAAAGAGAGTGTAATGGCAAAAAAACTGCTGATTGTAGAGTCTCCCGCAAAATCACGAACTATTTCAAAATACCTGGGGAAGGACTTCCAGGTGGAAGCCACCATGGGCCACATTATTGATCTGCCCAAGTCCAAGCTGGGCGTGGATACAGACAACGACTTTGAGCCTCAGTATGTTGTAATTCCAGAAAAACAAAAGGTCGTTACATCATTGAAACGAAAAGCGGCATCGGCAGAAGAAATTTTCCTCGCAGCTGACCCGGACAGAGAGGGGGAAGCCATCTGCTGGCACCTTCATAACATTCTTAAAAAGAAGGGCCGGGTAATTCATCGGGTTCTCTTTAATGAAATTACAAAAACCAGCATTAAAAAAGCCGTGGAAAACCCCGGTGAAATAGATCTCAACAAATTCAACGCCCAACAGGCCCGTCGTATCGTGGATCGACTGGTGGGCTACAAAGTGTCTCCCCTTCTCTGGGAAAAAGTAAAACGCGGCCTCTCCGCAGGCCGGGTACAGACCGTGGCATTAAGAATCATCTGTGAACGGGAAAAAAAGATTCGTGCATTCAATAAAGAAGAATATTGGTCCGTTACCGGCCATTTCCTCACCGAAAAAGGCGATGAAATCGTAGCAAAACTGGGGAAAGTCAACGGGAAAAAAGTTCGGGCCGGCAATGCCAGAAGCGCATTTGCCATCACCTCAGAAAAACAGGCAGATGAAATCCTATCCCAGCTGAAGGCAGGGGCATTTACAGTATCATCCCTTGAGAAAAAGGAAAAAAAGCGGCGTCCGCTACCGCCCTTCATCACAAGCAAACTACAGCAGGAAGCCTCCCGTGCACTGGGCTTTTCGGTGAAAAAAAC
>QMQE01000008.1 GCA_003650445.1 Acidobacteriota bacterium
CATCGGGCTGGTCGTCCTGGGCGGCTACGCGGTTCACAAGGTGAAACAGGCCGGTTTTGATACGACACTGTTGAAAAAGAACCCGGCTGCAGCAGCAATCAAATTTGCCGCCGCCATGAATCCCGATGTGGAAGTCGTCAGCAGCGACAACGATTCCCAGACTCTGAAACTTCGTAAAAAGAAAACCGGGGAAACCATCACCATTGACCTGCAGAATATGAAGGATGGCAAAATCCGTGTAGTAGATGAAAAGGGAAAAGAAAGCACCATTGATCTGCAGGATGTTAAGGATGGTAAATTCCGCTTTTTCGATGACGAAGGAAAAGAAAGCACCATCAGTATAAGCGGGTCGGACAAGGAGGGAGAAGAGTCCGGCACTATGAATATCAAGACCTCAGAGGGAAATTTCAATCTCTCAACCGGATCAAAAGCCGACAAGCTGCCAAAATGGGTACCCATGTACAAAGATATCGTGCCGACCAAGGTCATGATCATGACTGCGGATAAGGGGTCAAGCGGCGGATATTCCATTGTAGTCAAGGATTCCGTAGAAGATGCCGCCACCCTGATGGAGAAGAAGCTGAAGGACAATGGCTTTACTATCAGCAAAAACAGTTATTCCATGAATGACAAAAAGATGATTAACATTTCCGGCCAGAAGGACGGCGGCCTTTCTATCAATGTTATTGTTACCAACACAGACGAAGGCACCGGTCTCAACATCACATTTTCTGAAAAATTCGGATCTTGAGAAAAGAAGGGATAAGTTTAAGTCTGAGTTCAAGTCTAAGTTCAGACAAGCAGCAAAAGGACAGGGAATGATTAGTTCCCTGCCTTTTTTCCTTTCCTTCCCCACTTAACCTTAACCTTGTTCCTGCTTGCCTTTTCTCCCCCCTTGCATTTTCCGTAGCGGGTCGGGTATCATAGGGCCCGGAAGAAAAACCGCCCCGGAAAGGAGAATAATATGATGGATCTGGAAGCAGCAATTGAACTCCACAATAGCCTGAAGGACCGTATCCCCATAATTCGAGGTTATCTTTGACTCGACTGGTAAGCAAAATCGAATTATTGAATTGGAAGAAAAGACGTCCGATCCGGAATTCTGGAATGACAATGAGGCTGCACAGAAGGTATTGAAAGAAGTTTCCCGCCTGAAAGCGCACATCGATATGGACAAGAAACTCCAGGAAGCCGCCGAAGAAGTGGATGTGCTGCTGGAGCTCCAGTCTGAAGGCGAGGATATGGTAGCCGAACTTTCCGAACAAATTACAGTACTGTCTGAAATTGTGGAGGATGCAGAGCTCCGTATGATTCTCGGGGGAAAGCATGACCCCAACAATGCCATTCTGACGATTCATTCCGGTTCCGGGGGCACCGAGTCCCAGGACTGGGCCCAGATGTTGTACCGGATGTACACCCGCTACGTTGAACGCAAGGGCTTCAAGATGGAAATTATTGATTTTCAACCTGGCGATGAAGCCGGAATCAAGAGTGTCACTGCGCTGGTGGAGGGAGATTATGCCTACGGCTACCTGAAGGCGGAAACCGGTGTTCATCGCCTGGTCCGTATCAGCCCCTTTGATGCCAACAGCCGTCGCCACACCTCTTTCGCGTCCGTTCTGGCGGTACCGGAAATTGACGATGATATTGATATTGACATCAATGAAAAGGATCTGCGGATTGATACCTACCGCTCCAGTGGTGCAGGGGGCCAACACGTCAACACCACAGACTCTGCTGTCCGTATCACTCATCTCCCCACCGGCACCGTTGTCTGTTGCCAGAACGAACGGTCTCAGATTAAAAACCGGGATGTGGCAATGAAAGTGCTGAAGTCCCGGCTTTATGAGCTGGAACTCGAAAAACAGAAAAAACACCATGAAAAACTGGCGGGAGAAAAGAAAGAAATCAGTTGGGGCAGCCAGATCCGTTCATACGTCCTCCACCCCTACCGGATGATCAAGGACCATCGAACCGGTTATGAAACCGGGAACATTGATCCGGTCCTGGACGGTGACCTGGATCCTTTTATCCGCGAATACCTGGTAATGAGCGCATCCGGAAAGGGTAAATGATTCCCACTGTTGTTTTTTCGGGGCTCACAATCCTTTTTGCCATCATCAGTCTTTTTCTCTGGTTGAAACTAAAAAAAACCAGTGCCACCCACAGACTGCAGGTTGATTTGAGCGAGGCAGGGATTCTGGCCTCCGGCCTGGCACATGAGATCCGAAATCCCCTGAACTCCATTAAAATCAACATCCAGTTGCTTCAGGAAGACCTTGAGGATTCCCTTCAGGATGAAGAAACCAAAACAGAATTCCGGGAAACTATCAATCTTGTAACCTACGAAATTGGCCGATTGAACGAATTGATGACCAATTTTCTGACTTACGCCCGGCCCACCGAATTGAAACGGGAAACACTGGATTTAAATCATTTTCTCAATGATTTGATTCAGTTTCTAAAAAAACAGGCAGACGAAAAAGGCGTTTCACTGGAGAGTTCTTTACCTGAAAGCCCCATACTCATCAATGGAGATGCAAGACGGCTTCGCCAGGCATTGATGAATATCCTCATCAATGACATTCAGATTGTCCCGGAAAAAGGCCGGATTCAGGTGTCGCTGAAAGCGGTTCGGGATCTCGCAGTTATCCGGGTAGAAGATAATGGACCGGGAATGACGGAAGAGTTTATGCGGGAAATATTTGTCGCCTTCCGCTCCCAGCGGCGGGGGGGAACTGGATTGGGGCTTTCAATCGCCAATAAGTTCGTTGAAGCCCATGGGGGCGGCATAAAAGTTGAGAGCACCGTTGGAAAGGGAACTACGTTTTCTATAATTCTTCCTCTGAAGAATATGGAAGCGGGAAAAGAATCTTGACAAATTCAAGAGAAATAAGTATAATCCATAAAGATTGAGAATTGTTCCTGATTAGGAGGTACTCATGGCAGAAAAACAACATCGGATGACAAGACAGAGACGGATTGTTTTAGAAACTGTTAAAGGGCTGAAGACCCATCCCACCGCGGATGAGGTTTTTGGACTTGTACGGAAAAAACTCCCCCGGATCAGTCTGGGTACGGTATACAGAAACCTGGAATTACTGACCGAACAGGGAATTATTCGGAAACTGGACACTGCGGGGCAACAGAAACGCTTTGACGGGGACACCAGCCCACACTACCATATAAAATGTGTCAAGTGCGGGAAAATTGACGATTTATATTTCGAGCTTCCGAAGCCCTCACCCGCCTGGGCGGCACAAACGGATTTTCAGATTCTGGAGTACAATGTGGAACTGCTGGGCATTTGCCCGAAGTGCCAGAAAGAGATGGCTCAGCACTGATTTTCCTGCGCTGCTTAACAGGTGAAGTAATTGCCTTCAAGTGCTGAATATGGCATAACGACACCAGGAAAAACAGGGAATTTTGGTAAAGAACAATCCGAAAACGGGGGAAATATGAATTTTAACACAGTGGATGACTTGCTGGACTTTGCAATCTCAGAAGAAGAAAAGGCTTCGGAATTTTACACCGGCCTGGCAGAAAGAATGGATCGGCCATGGATGAAGAAGATTTTTCTCGAATTTTCCAAAGAAGAACTGGGCCACAAAGCTATTCTTGAGGGAATCAAGAAGGGCGGCGATCTGCAGGCCCTGCAGGAACAGATTCTGGACCTGAAAATTCTGGAAGGGTTACATGCAGGAGATGTGCCTGCTGATGCCATTGATTACCAGCAGGCCCTGGTTATTGCCATGAAGGCGGAAAAAGAGGCTTATATCCTCTACACCAGCCTGGCTGAGATCGCCCGGGACGAAAAAGCCAGGGGCGTACTGTATCGCCTGGCCCAGGAAGAAGCCAAACACAAGCTCCGTTTTGAAATGGAGTATGATGAAATGATTCTGAAAGAAAACTGAATAACAGGGGGAATTTATGATCTCAAAAGAAATGGAAAAAGCACTCAATGACCAGATCAACGCGGAATTCTTTTCCGCCTATCTCTATCTGGCCATGGCTGCCTATTTTGAAGACGAAAATCTTTCCGGCTGCGCTCACTGGATGGAGCTGCAGTACCAGGAAGAATCTGAACATGGGATGAAGATTTACAAGTACATCAACGACCGGGGCGGACGGGTTCAATTGAATGCTATTGAGAAACCCCAGGAAAAGTGGGAAAACCCCCTTGCGGCCTTTGAAGCCGCCTACAAACACGAGCAGTACATCACCGGTCGCATCAATGATCTGATGAAACTGGCGGTGGAATTAAATGATTTCACCACCCAGAGTTTTCTTCAGTGGTACCTCAACGAACAGATTGAGGAAGAAGCCAACGTGGACGGGATTGTCCAGTCCTTCAACCTGATGGGCAATGACAAGCGGGCCCTCTTCATGATGGATCGGGAACTGAAGCAACGCCAATTGAGCTCAGACACAGGGAAATAATGAAGAAAGAGGATACCGCCGCTATCCGTTTTCAAAGAGAACGGGATGAATTGAACAATATTGTGCTGAAGCATGCAGGGAAAAACCTGAAACGGTTTTATTCGCTGGACAGCGCAGTGTATCGAGATGGGGCGTTACCGGCCAAAACCAAGGAGCTCCTGGGGTTTTCAACTTCCCTTGTCCTTCGTTGCGATGACTGCATTCTCTACCACACCATCCGCTGTTTTGAGGAGGGTGTGACAACTGAGGAGTTTGAAGAAGCCGTCACTATCGGCCTTGCAGTGGGCGGCTCCATCACCATCCCCCACATCCGCCGCGCCATGAAGAACTGGCAGGAACTGCTGGATCACGGTTTACCGGGAAAGGGGAAATAAATGTGCGAAATAATCGGATTTCTGCCAAATCAAGCAGAATTTCCGGTAAAATAGGCCGTAGTGGCCATAATTGGAGGAAACATGAAAAAGTATATTTGTGACATCTGTGGATACATCTATGACCCTGAAATCGGAGATCCGGATAACGACATTGCCCCGGGCACTTCTTTTGAGAACATCCCTGAAGACTGGGTCTGCCCACTGTGTGGCGTCGGGAAAGAAGACTTTTCCGAATACGAAGACTGATTGATTGTGCTACCGGCGGGTGGAAACGACTTCAGCCGCCTTTTTTCTTGTCCGCAAATGGAGTTAAAGCTCCTGGAGACAGGATGTTAATGAATTTAATTTAATTCTCACGGAGGAGCAATGGCTGTCAGAAAATTGAAAGACCGTATTTTCGAGGTGGGTGCGATTGACTGGGACCGGGAACTGTTTGATGAACTGGTTCACCTGCCGGATGGAACCAGTTACAACGCCTACCTGATCCAGGGAAGTGAAAAAACTGCCCTGATCGATACAGTGGATCCGGCAAAGGAACAGGTTCTAATTCAGAATCTGAGATCCCTTCACTCCGAACGGATTGATTATCTGATATCCAATCATGCAGAGCAAGACCATTCCGGGTGCATACCGAAAATTCTGGAGCTCCATCCGGAAACCATGGTAGTGACCAATTCGAAATGTAAGGCCATGCTGATGGATCACCTGCACGTAGCGGAAGATCGGTTTATTGTAATCAAAGACCGGGAAACATTGTCTCTGGGGGATAAGACCCTGGAATTTATAATGACGCCCTGGGTACACTGGCCGGAAACCATGACCACCTATCTCAGGGAAGACAAGATTCTTTTCCCCTGCGATTTCTTCGGTGCCCACCGGGCGACCAGCAACCTTTTTGTCACTAAAGAGTCCAAGGTTTATTATGGTGCCAAACGCTACTACGCGGAAATCATGATGCCGTTTCGGACCATCATCCAAAAGCATCTGAAAACACTGGAAAATTACGATATTGAGATAATCGCCCCCAGTCACGGCCCGGTTTATGACCGCCCTGCCTTCATTATGGATGCGTACCGGGACTGGGTCTCAAACGATGTCAAAAATAAGGTACTGATCCCCTTTGTTTCCATGCACGGCAGCACCCGTGCCATGGTGGATCACCTGACCGGGGCTCTGATTGACAGAGGAATCAAGGTCAAGCTGTTCAATCTGGTGAAAGCGGACATGGGTGAATACGCGATGGATGTGGTTGATGCCGCAACTGTCGTCTTTGGTACTCCCTATGTACTGGCGGGAGCCCATCCCTCGGTAGTGTATGCCGCGTATTTCACCGGAGCGCTCCGGGCAAAGGTCAAGCACGTGGGCATCATGGCTTCTTTCGGCTGGGGTGGAAAGGTTGTGGAACAGGTGAAGTCCCTTATCGAACCGGTTAAAGCCGAGCATTTTGAACCGGTTCTGTCCAAAGGGCTTCCAGGAGAAGCTGATTTCAAGAATGTGGATATCCTTGCAGATACGATTTTGGAACGACACCGGAATCTGAATATTTTATAGAGAAAAAACGGGGTTTTGCCCCGTTTTTTTATAATTCGAACTCTTTTCTCAACTGGATGATACGCTGGCGTGTGAGCCCCAGGATCCGGCCGGTCTTCGAGTTGTTGTAATTGTTTTCCTCCAGCACTTTTTTCAGGTATTGCTTCTGGAATGCCCGGGTTGCCTGCTTCAATTTACCAGCATACCTAACCTGTCCGGACTTTTCCATTACAGGCAGATGTTCCGGCCGGATTTCAGAATCTCCGCTACCATTAACGATGCCCATCATCAGAATGTTCTGAAGTTCACGTATATTGCCCCTGTACGTGTATCCGGACAAAAGATCCCTTGCCTCCGAGCTTAGCTTCTTTCCAACGCCGTCATCCATCTGGCCAAGAAGGTAATCCGCAAGCTCCGGGATATCTTCCAGTCTTTCTCTGAGAGATGGGGTAAACAGGCGAAAACCGGCGATCCGATAAAAGAGGTCTTCCCTGAAACGCTTTTCCTTCACCGCCTGTTCCAGATCCCGGTTGGTCGCAAATACAAACCTGGCCTCTACCTTACGTGGAGTGGAATCACCAAGACGGTAATACTCCCGTTCCTGGAGTACTCTCAGAAGTTTGGCCTGAGTTCCCATCGGCATTTCCCCGATTTCGTCCAGAAATAAGGTACCGTCCCTTGCGGATTCCAGTAAGCCTGCCCGACTGACCTGAGCGCCTGTGAACGCCCCCCGTACATACCCGAACAACTCACTCTCTATCAAATTATCCGGTAAAGCCGCGCAGTTAATTGCGAGGAAAGGCTTGTCTTTCCGGCTGGAACAGAAATGGACTGCTCGGGCAGTGAGCTCTTTTCCGGTACCGCTTTCCCCGGTTACCAGAACAGGAAACATAAAGTCAGCGGCCTTTGATATTTCATCTTTCAGCTTTCGGATTGGTTCTGAATGGCCAACAATCAATGACAGATAGGGACATTGTGTATCTGTATCTGTATCTGTCCGGACGGCAGTGGAAAGGCGGGGAAAGCCTGAAGCGGCAAATCCCACCACAAATTTAAGAAAAGGCATCAATTCCTCTTCCGGTTCAGGCTTCACATCCAGGAACAACCGGCCTTCTGAATCTCCAATGGTGAAGACATTTTCCTTTGCAGGAAATCCCGGCCTTCGAAGTTCAAAGTCCGTAAACCCGGCCCACTCCCCAAGGCGTCGAAACGCCTGGTGGAAACTGGCCTGTTCGTTTTTCCTTGCATGGCCCATCACCCGGGAAAGCAGGGAAAAGATTTCCGGGTCCAGAAAACTCCGTTTTCGGGCCAGAAAATGATGGCGAAACCGGCCCGCAAGGACTCCATTGAACTCACGAACCCTCTTGTAGTCATTTTTCAGCTCTTCCTCGTCCACTACTCCCACAAGGCGCGGATACCTGCTAAGAAGCAGAGAGCGAAGGGTAAAGGTAAACTGCTCGGAATTGGCATGACCTGCATCCTCGTACAGATCCGCAACTTCAGCCAATGAACGGGAAGTAATCAGGGCGTCCAGCACCCGCACATACCGGACATCGTCCAAAGACAGGCTCCCGGGATCAAGCATTGAAAGTGCCGTCTTTGCCGCCTCAAGGTCCCCGACTTTTCGATTATATTCTACAGTCAGCAGATTAATCTGAGTGTCCCAAAAAGGCTGCCCCTTAGCCCTTTCTGTCAAACTGGCTAATGAACCGGCCGCTGAATCAAGCTTTCCCAGTTCTAAATACACCGTCACCAGCATGTAGTGAATGCCGGTGATTTCCTCTTCAAACCCACCCTTTTGAGCCAGGTCCAGAGCCTCTTCCAGCAAAACAGCCGCTTCCTCAAAACGGTATGCCATAGCAGCTACTTTACCCAGCGCCTTCAGGTTGAATACAACATAGCGGGTGTGGCCACTTGCCCGATTCCGTTTCAAGTCCTTCTGGAACACATCTGCCGCCGCATCGAGACGACAGAGATTCATGTCCACCATGGCCATGTTGTATGCCACTTTTTCAAACTGCCAGGCATTTTCGAGTGAAACAAAAAGTTCCATCGCCTGGTAATAGCAGACTTCTGCATCCCGGAATTTCGGTATCCTGAACAGAGCGTTCCCCAGTCGTTTCAACACAAAAGCCTTACGGTAAAGCTGTCGGTTTTCCTGTGCCAGCTCAATTCCCCGGCGAAGCAGCAATTCCCCCTCAGAGGAATCACTTCGAAAAGTCAGCTCCCCCCGGAACTCATAAAAAAGCGCGTCTTTCCCCTGATTCTTTTCATATTCAGAAAGTTGATCTCTTAAGTCATCCAGCTTCCCCTGCATCAAAAGAACCTGAAAGAGATGCTCAGAATCCAGTTTTTCCATGCTGAATTCTTTTCCCCGCTGGGCCATTAGAAAATGGTAGCACGAAGGCTCAAATCCCTGCTCCCGGCAAAAAGATACCATTTCGTCCAAATTACCAATTTCAAAAAGCGCGTTGGCATAGAGAACGGCAAAGGGCCGTTCTTTCTTCAATGGCTCAAGCCAGTGTACAGCTCTTTTGAACTGGCCGGTAGCATAACAAACCAGCGCACAGGCTTCCGCAAATTGCCCCTCATCATGTTCTGCCACAGACTGCACCATAAGAAAAAGTCCGGGATCATCTTTCAGCCTGGACAGAATCCTGAACACCGCATCACTGTCTCCTTTTTTCAGTGCCCCGGTGATTTCAGCCGATAATTGCTCCAATTCCACCATGCCGGACGTAAAGGGGGTACAGAAGGGGGCAACGAGGCTTTTCAATTCCAGCATTTTATGAGGCGTCCCGGATGTCAATGCCTCTGCTTCCGAGGGATCCAGCCCCAGGGATTCGAGGGAAAATTCAGCCCGTGTTTTTTCATCCTTTTCCATCCATTGCAAGGCAAGGGGAAGTATTCCCAGTGTCTTTGCCTTTGCCTCTTCAAGAAAAACACCCGTATCGAACCGGGACAAAACACCGGATTTCACAATCAGTTCGCCAGCTTTCATCCCGGGATTCCAGACCACCGCTTTATGGGATTCCAGGCTCCGGTTCCACCGGGCTGAAAATGGCTTATCTGCAAGTATCAGAAACCGGATGGGCACTTGCTCTGCCAGCCAGTCAAACAGGTCAAGGGAATAGCTGTCCAGGCTGTCCTCCCGAACCACTGTGTAAAATACCTCCGGGATCAGTCCGGCAGATTTTTTCAGCACAGTCCGGATTCGGTCCTTCAGCGGCTTCGGAGCCGGGAGCCGCTCCACACCATGTTTTGGAAGATTCAGAAAATAAAACATCTCGGTAAAACGATCATAGGCGCCAAATGGAAGCGGCTTCAATTCAGGCATTTCAACCCACCGGCCAGTGTGCGCCTCCACAACGGGCATTATCGTGTTGCAAAAGGGCAACAGTACAAGAGGTGCCGATTCCGGTAAACTACACCGATATCGGAAGGAAAGCAGCCTGGAATCCATAGCATTGTCCTGCCAGTAATCAATGATTCGCCATTTAAAATGGACCAGTGTCATTTCCGGATCATTGAGCACCTCCAGGGCATCGGTAAATTCTCTGGGATAATTTACAATCACCTGCCCCAGCGTCTTCCCCTCCGGAAGCACTTCCTTTCGGAGAAAAATTTGTAAAAACAACCGGTAAACACGGCGAAGAAATTCTGCTTCATCAAATTCTTCCTGTGTTGAAAGACCGGAGGGAAGGAAGAGAAATCTATCTTTTGTAACATGGATATTGTTCAAGGCCAGTGACTCCGGCATCATCCCCTTTTGCTTGAAGAAAAACCCCGCATTGATCAATTGGGCCGCATAGTGAACCGCTGTTCTAAATGGTAGCTTCCGGCCGGTTTCAGCCAGGGGGCGGCCTGGCTGCAGGCGATTTCCGGAAAAGAAAAGAAAATCTGTCGTCATCGGCGGCTCAGCAACTGATCATAGTCAGGCAGCCTCCAGAGGCGCCGGTCTGTTTCTTCCTCAAGAAAATCCACCGATTCCCTGATTTTCCCCATCAGGGGCAGAATGCTGCCAAAACAGAACTGCGCCTGCTGCTCACTTCCTTCAATTCCCCGCAACCCTTCCAGTTCGCCGGCAAGCCTGCCCGAATCCCGCTCCAGCTGGCCTGAGAGTTCCCGATAACGGGTACGAACTCCCCAGGCCAGTTCGTCCAGATCCCTCAATTGCATCACCAGGGCCGGCCGAATATCTTTGCGAATCAATTTCTGCAGCGTCCGGGCCTCAATCTCCACCCGTTTTGCGTACTCCTCTACTTTAATCTCATAGCGTGCATCCAATTCGGTCCGGTTCAGTACATTGGCTGAAAGAAGAAACGACCTTTCCTTTTCGTCACAGAAAGCGGCCCGAAGCGCCTCCGGCGTAGCTTTCAGATTGGGCAGCCCCCGTTTCACCGCCTCCTCCTGCCATCCCCGGCTGTAGCAATTTCCATTAAATACGACCCGGTCGCAGTTGTTCAGCATGGCAGACAATGCCGCGAGAATTGCTTCTTCGCGGTTTTTTCCCCCGCTTACTTCCCTGCGAATCATCTCTGACATCTCCTTCATACTCTCCGCCATCGCGGTATTCAACACCGTATTGGGAAAGCCCAGAGGCTGAGCAGAACCCACAGCCCGGAATTCAAATTTGTTACCGGTAAATGCAATGGGAGACGTTCGGTTGCGATCCGTGTTATCTTTTTCAATCTGCGGCACATACTTCAAACCGGCCTGAACTGTCTCCAAAGCATTAAGCTCTGTAAAATTGCCGCATTTCAGATCGTTCAACACCTGCTCCAGGGCACTTCCCACGAAAACAGAAATGATGGACGGCGGTGCTTCATGGCCGCCAAGACGGAAATCATTGGAGGCGGTTGCCACCGAAGCCCGGATAAACACACCATGTTGATGAACCGCATTGATAAAGGAGACAAGGAAACAGAGAAAACGGAGGAATTCCTCCCGGTTCTTCCCGGGGCTGAAATAATTTATACCGGCCTCATCCGCCATGGACCAGTTATTGTGTTTGCCGCTGCCGTTGAGGCCCTGGAAGGGTTTTTCGTGAAGGAGCAGTGCAAAGCCCCTGGCCGCCGCCTTCTGCTTCAACATCATCATCATCAACTGATTGTGGTCTGCCGCGATATTCACCTCTTCAAAGACCGGTGCAATCTCATATTGGCTCGGCGCAACTTCGTTATGCCGAGTCTTGCACGGCACACCCAATCTGTACAATGCCAACTCCACGTCCTCCATAAAGGCCTTCACATCCGGTAGAATACTCCCGAAATAATGGTCGGAAAGTTTCTGCCCCCGGATTGGCTGCGCACCGACCAGGGTTCGCCCGGTGAGCATTAAATCTTCCCGTTTCCTGTACACTTCCCGGTCAATGAGATAGTATTCCTGTTCCGCACCGGCAGTGACAACCACCCGCTGCGGAACCGGATAGCCCATTACCCCGAGGAGTTCCTTTGCCGCCTCGTCCAGCACCATGGTAGAGCGAATCAGAGTGGACTTCTTGTCAAGCGAATCCCCATTGTAGGAAAAAAATACTGAGGGGATACACAGGGTATTGGCCAGGTCTCCCTCAATGATAAAGCAGGGGCTCTTGGGATCCCACGCGGTGTAACCCCGAGCTTCAAAGGTGGTTCGGGTGCCGCCGCTGGGAAAGCTGGATGCGTCCGGTTCCCCCTGCATCAGTTCACTGGCAAAAAAGCGCTCAATGGGGACGCCGTCGCCGTGGAATTGCAAAAACGCATCGTGTTTTTCCGCCGTTTGGCCGGTCAGGGGCTGGAACCAGTGGGTGTAGTGGGTAGCATTGTTTTCCAGCGCCCATTCTTTCAGGGCGTGGGCAATGCATTCTGCCACGTCCCGAGTCATGGGTTCCCCTCGTTCAATTGTGGCATGGAAACGCTGGAGAACCTCAAACGAGAGTTTCTCCCGCATCACCTTTTCATTAAATGTAAGATTTCCAAAGAGTTCAGAAATTTTCATTTCACGCTCTCTGCCGCAGCAATCCGTGTTTTGCGGGGAATCGGGTCCGCCTTCCTGCCACATGCTGTTGCCACAAGCAAAAATACCAATACCAGTAACAAAACTCCCACTGCTTTCACCACACCCTCCTGAATTTTGAATCTTCCTCTGCATTCTACCCCAAAAAGGAGCTTTAGTGCGGAAAAATTGATGATTTCTACTCCTCATTTTGAAGTCCCTGAATAAAATGCTTGACAGGAAACAACAGGGTGCTATATTTTTAGCATAGTGCTAAACAATTAGCATCCGCTTGCGTAAAATAGAGAGTACGGAAGTTTAGAGGGAGGCATAATGACAACATTGAATCGGTTAAGTCGGCGGGAAAGACAGATTATGGATGTTATCTACGAGATGGGCTCAGCAACCGTGCAGGAAGTTCTGGATCGACTGGATGATCCCCCCAGCTATTCGGCGGTTCGGGCCATGATGCGAATTCTGGAAGAAAAGGGCACATTGGAGCATCGCCAGGACGGGCCCCGCTATATTTACCTGCCTACAACGCCGAGAGAGGAAGCGCGGCGATCCGCGCTCAATCACCTGGTATCCACATTTTTTAACGGCTCCATGGCAGATACGGTGGCAACCCTGCTGGACATCCGGGATGGGGAATTGTCAGACGAAGAGTTCCAACGCCTCCAGCATTTGATTGATAAGGCGAAAAAGGAAGGCCGCTGACATGAGTTACTGGGCAAATATTCTCGTTCAGTCTACATGGGTTATTTTTCTGCTGAAAGCAACACTGGTGATCGCGGCCGGGGGCCTTCTGACAGCAATGCTGGCAAATCGGGCGGCGGCCCGTTACCGGATATGGTCCGGCGTTTTTGCTGCATTGGCAATACTTCCGATTGCACATTTCGGGTTTACAGGGTGGCAGCTACCTATTGCCATGAAGTCGGATCAAACCAGAGCTATTAACCGGATACACACGGCCTCCTCTATGGTTCAAGAGGAAATAACTGCCTTCGGCGTCGGCGGCATTCTCGCCAGTACGGCAGGAAGAACCGGATATGGCAAGAACACCAAACACTCCCCCGCAGAAACCAGCGAAACCGGGGTTCTAACGGAAAAGGCTCCATCTTCAGCTTTGCTATTCTCAACATCAAGTCTCTTCTGGGCCATCTGGTTGTTCGGGGCACTCTTTCTTTTCCTGAGGCTGGTTCTGGGCAGGATTCAGGCCCATCGGCTGTTTTATCATTCTCTGCCGCTGAACGATGACAGTTGGTCGTTTGTGGTCCGTTTTGTGCGCCGAAGGTTGGGAATGCGCCAACATACCGTCGTGGCAACTCACCCCCATGTACCAATCCCATTGACCTACGGAACCGCGCGGCCGGTGGTAATGCTGCCGCCATCGGCAGACGAATGGTCCATGGAACGAAGGTGCATCGTTTTGCTTCATGAGTTTGCCCACATCCGGCGCCGGGACGATCTGACCCGTTTGGCAGCCCGGGCTGTCACTATTATGTATTGGTTTCACCCATTGTCCTGGCTGGCGTTCAGAAAATTCAAGATGGAACAAGAGAAATCCTGTGATGAGCGGGTCATTCGATCCGGAATTCGACCCTCTGATTACGCGTCCCATCTGGTAGAACTGGCAAGGGGCGTAGCTTCACGAGGTGCTTTCAAACCGATGGCAATGGCAGGTGCCGCCACCCTCGGCATGGCACGCAAGCCGAAACTTGAGGGACGGCTGTCAGAGATTCTCAATAATTCCCCACACAAGGAGACAGGTATGAAATTCAAAATCGCAGGTATGTTTTTTATGGCCGCGTGCGGAATACTACTGATGGTTCAACCAGTTGCGAAGGCAATGGATATGCCGCCCGACCCTGTGGCAGCCGTCCCCGCAGCTCCGGCTCCCCCAGCGAAAGTGAAGGCGCAGAAAAAGCCGGCAACCCCCGCAAAAGCACCAAAAGAACCGAAAGCTCCTGAGGGCAAAAAGGAAATTTGCAAAAAAACCGTGGTCACGGTTACAGACAATGGCAAGGGCAAAGTCATTATCATCAAGGACGGCAACAAGGTTAAGAAAATTCACGTCAAAGCAACAGATGGAGACAAAGACAATAAGGTAAATTGCAAGAAAATCATGGGCGTCTCTTTGGTTCCTGGAGAAAGCCCTGTCTACCTCGTTAAAGACGGTGACAAGTTGAAAGACATTCGCGTTAAAGTAAATGACGGCGAAGAAGATGACGATACTGTCATCCTCCTTGGAGACGATGGGGATAAGGGGCACAACGTTTTTGTTATGAAAGAGTTCAAGAAAGAGTACAAGACACAGATGAAAGCCGCCATGGTAGAATTGAAGCAGGCCATGGAGATGCTTGCACAAAAGAAGAAGGATCTGGCGAAACTCAACAGGGAGATGGCGAAGAGCATGGGGTCCATGAAAGTGAACAGTGCAGCGGCAAAGGCTCAGCTGAAAAAGGCCATGGAAAAGCTTGACGTAAAACTCAAAGCCCAGATGGAAAAGAACGAAGCGACCATGAAAAAACTGGAAGAAGCAAACAGAAAACTGGCCGAAGAAATGCGGGGCCGTGATTTCAAATGGGTGGAAAGAGAGAATGAAGCCCATGCCCGCCACATGGAGAAACTGGAGAATCTTGAAGCAAAGAAAGCCCGGCGAATCAAGGTAATCGTAAAATCGAAGGAAGCCGCTGAGAAAGATCGGGAATTGAAACTGAAGAAGATTGAAGAAGAACTGGCGAAGAAACACGTCGGGAAAACAATGCAGTGGGTAGTTCAGGTGGATGAAGATGATGCAGAAGGGGATCACAACCTTAAGGTGCTTCCTGGCCACGGAGACCACTTGTTCATCAAAACAACCGGCAACGATAAAATGAAAATCAAACTGAAAATTAAGTTGGAAAGTCTGGAGAAAAAAGACAAAAAGAAAATTGACAAGGCATTGAAGAAGTTTGAGAAAGACTTACCGAAGGGCGTTAACCTGAACAGCAACCGGGATGACAATGTCATTTCGCTGGATCTCAATGTCCAAGAAGGTACAAATCTATCTAATGCGGACCAGAACAAACTGGACAACGCTGTTGAAACACTCAAGAATCAGATTCGGGATATCAAGGGGAATAAGAACGTTGATGTCCATGAAATCCACATTGAAAAGAAGAAAATCAGGCATCAATAGCAAAGGACTCAACACAATTAGGCAATTCAAATTACAGTACGGCTTTTCTCCTTCTACCCGCCGAAAGGCGGGTTTTTTTGTGCCTGCAGCTTACCTACCGGACTGACAATTATTGTCTCTGAGTGACAATTTTTGTCAGTAATCGTTCCTGAAAACTATTTATTTCCTCCTTATTTTGTGTTAAAATTATCATAACGTCTTCATTTGGATTACGTTGTACTGGTTTTAAGTTTGTGGCACATTTATTGCATAGCTTAACCGGTAGCAAAGCGGGAGGGAATTCGCTTACATGGCAGATGGACAGTGGAATGTATTTTGCGAAAACAATAATGTTATTTTATTCTGGCAACAAGCAAGCAAATATTTCTATAAATTCGATATAAAACCAGGAGGTCTTGTATGAAACGGAGGGGACTGTGTAAGTTTCACACGTGGGCAACGGCATTGGCAATTACGGTACTGAGTGCAGTATCCGCGTCGGCACAGGTAAACGCATCGTTTACGGCGGAGAGCACCTCATTGACAGTGGGAGAAACCGGTAGCTGGACGGTGACGGTGACCAACAACGATACGACTGCTGTCAGCGGCGGTTCACTGGTGGTGACGATACCGGACGATTTTACGGTGACCAATGGCGGAGGCGCTAGCGAAAATGCCGGGCCACCCCACACCCTGACGTGGAGCTCGATTGACCTTGCAGCAGGCGGCGGATCGGCTTCTTTCACGTTTAACGCCCATCCTGACTGCGCCGCGGGGAGCGGCCAGACGATGGACGCAGACTTCAATAGTGGTGCCGCAACCGCAGTTTCCTCCTCCATTGCTGTTCTTTATCCGTTGATGAACCTGGAACTGGTGGATTCCAACGGTGATACGGTGACCAGCGCCTCGGTGGGCGACAGTGTTACCTGGGTTTTGACCATTGACAACAGCGGCACCGGGGATATGGTGACCGGTGCGGATATATCCTTTACCCTCGGAGCAGGTTTTTCCTTTACGTCCATCAGCAGCTCCAGCGGGCATACGACACCGGGTGCGTTGACACCGGGAACAGCGGCAAACTGGAATACCGGTACCATCACGGCTGGCGGCAGCGCGGTGTATCAGATTGTCGCAACAGTCACCAGTTGTAATCTGAATGAGTTGACAAATTCTGTGACGGCCGACTGGTCCGACGGCACCAGTAACTGCAACGCCGTTCAGCATAGCGGCAGTACTTCCATTGCGTTGATCATCCATGAACCTGCGGTTGAGATCACCGTGAACAATCCTGGACAGATTCCCTACTGCACCGGAACCACGGCATCCATCACGGTGGACAATTCCACCGGTGCCGGGCCGGCCGAAAATTTCACGCTGGCGGTGCAGGGCTGGCCGGCCCAGTGGTCGGTGAGCAATGTGACCAATGGCGTGGCCTGGGATGGAGCAAGTGCGACGTTTACCCTGCCGGATATCGCAGCGGGAGATTCACTGACATTTCAGTTTAACATTGACCCGGCGGCAGGATGTTCGGTGACGGATTCCGCAACCCTTATGTTCCTGCCCAACTATACCAACGAGTGCGGAGCGGTGTATGGAACCAAGTATTTCAACCCGGTGGTGGGGCCCCAGACATGGACCATGGAATCGCCAGTGTCTCCGACGGTCACAGCCACCAAGAGCGGGCCGACGTCGGTACTGTTGGGAGAAACGGGACTGACCTATACCATTGATGTAACCTATACCGGCCCCACCGACAATTTGCCCTACATGGCGACGATTACCGATGATTATCCCGATGCCGCCCAGATCGGGCTTACCGACGGCTTTACCGTAACGGATCCGGACGGGGGAAGTGATAACGGGAGCACAATCACCTGGACGCACCAGTTTACCGCCAGCCCGGAAACAGTGACCTACACTGTGGTGATGAATGCGCCGACAGATACCTGTGCGCCATTCAATACCTATCATAACAATGTAACAGTGGACAGTGTCCCCAATGACTGCCGGGGCTGTCCCGGTGTCATTACCAACGCATCCCTCGCCATTTTTATGCCGGATACCAATACACCGATTATGAACACATCCTCTGTTGCTCCGGTTTCGGCCCAGCCGGTGGATGTGTGCAGCGACGCTACTTTTTCGACAAATTATACCTTTGATACCGGCGCCCCGGCCAACTGGGACAATATCACGCTATATAATGAGATTACCCCGGCGGGATTCAACTTTGTATCCATTGACAGTGTAACGGTAAATGGGACGGACTATACCGCATCCCTTGGAAACAGTTTTCCACTGGACCTGACATCTTTGACAGCTGCCGGAGCAGCGGCACCGAGTAGCGGCGCGGCGCTGGTTGTCACCTATACCTACCATGTGGACAATAGCGAAGGAGATTTCACCGTACACTCCTGGCTGGACGTGCCCGGAAGCGGCACCCATTGCGGCAGTTCCCCCCAGTTTGATGTATCCACCGGGTTTACGGTGGAGGGATCGGCCATGACGGTGACCTGCGGCGGCACCCCGGCGCTGTTGAGTGTTTGCGAGGAGCAACCGTTTACCATTACCATCGGCGGAAACGGACGCACCAACTACGACGCGACCGTCACACTGGACACCCGGGGAAATTACACCTATGTCAGCACCACGGGCTTCAACGGGATTCTGGATGCCTCGGGCAACACCATGGCCGCCTTCGAACCCACCAATAACGGAGACGGAACCTATACATGGAACCTCGCAGCCCATACGCCGGACGGCAGCGGGGATATTCAGCCCCAGGGGGTGATTACGGTGCGGATGGCCCACAATTGCAGCACCAGTCCCATCGACTGGGGTGCGTCCGGTCTGTACAACAACAAGTGCGAAAACGGCACCAATCCGCAGGTCAGAAGCACCAGTGACAGTGATGCCCCCGATCTGCTTCTGGATGGAAAACCAACCTTCCGGCTGAATCCGGTATCGGTGTTCGCATATTCCCCCAATGTGTCCGACCGGATCGAGATTGTCAACGGGGGCAGCGGACCCATGTTCAATGTGGACGTGACCATGACTCTGGACACCGACGTGGAGTATGCCGGCAGCTATACCATGGCCAACGGGGCTACTGCGCCGGATTTGGTAACCGGGAATGCCGGGGACCACACGGTTGTGTTCCACTGGGATCAGATTGATCCCGGGGTGGCAGAATACCTGAACATGGATCTCCATGTTGTTGGTTGCACCAACCTGGACATTGACGGCCAGCTGACCTGGGGATGCGGTGGCGCTGCCTGCGATACGGTAAACGCATCGGCCGTGGTGAAATTACCACAGTCGGAGCTGCTGGTGGCGTACCATGACGGGGAAACGATTGACCCCTGCGACCTTCGGGACGCCACCTTCCGGGTTGATGTGGATAACAACGGCAAAGTGGACGGCTTTAACGTCAAAATAGTGGAGATGTTGCCGCCGGGCGTTACCCTTGTGGCAGGCAGTTCAACCTACACTCATACCGACGGCTACGGTGCATTGAGCAGTTCTCCCACCATTTCAACCGCTGATGTCGGCGGCCGGCAACAGATTACATGGGATTTCAGCACCGTCCTGCCGGTGAATGGCGAGGGAACCCCGGCTCTGAAACCCGGGAGCACGCTCCGGGTGGATTTTGACGTGGAAGTGGTGGATTGCAGCGCCGCAGACACATATCTGTCTTCCAACCGCCAGGCTGAGGCCCATGCCGAATACGATCCCCCCTGCAATGCGGGTGGCAGTGGAAACACGGCTTCCGCCAGTCAGGTCGTAACCTCCCGGCCGGTCAATCCTGATATTTCCGTTGTAAAGGAAGTTAGAAATTTGACCAAGGGAAGTGACTGGACAGATACCGAAGTACTCGCGGATCAGAATGACACATTGGAGTGGCGCGTAACGTACACATCGGACGGGGATTATACCGCGTCCGATGTAGTATTGTCCGATATTCCCCCTTCCAACGTCTCACTTACTCCTGGTGCATTTAGCTCCACCTGCGGGATAACCTCAACGGATTTTTTCGGTACCGGGGCCAGTGTGGGAGATATGAACGTTGGTGATTCCTGTACCGTGACATACCGTACATCAGTGGATGACTGCAGCACAAGCGTAACGCATAATGCGGCCAAAGCCCAATGGGGATGCTGCGCCGGAACCGCGGAAGCGGAAAGTGCCATCGACAGTGTAAATTTAAAAACCACTGCGGACTTTGTGTCCGGAGATGTGTCCCTGTCTCATAACACATGGACAACATGCAACGGTAATGTGACCATTACGCTGACCAACGCAGGCGGTACGGCACTCAATGGAGGGGGGATTACGTATACACTGCCGACAGGGTATGCTTATGACAGTTCAGGTAGTTGTAGTATTACCGCGTCCGACACCCCGCCCGGTGTAACCCATGCCGCTTTTGTATGCACTCCCTCTATTTCCGGGCAGACTTTAAGCTGGGACAACAGCAATATTGATTTTGTATCAACGGGGGAAACCATCACCATAACCTTCACTGTGAAAGGAGACGGCACATACTGTGATACAAGTGCGGCCAATGATGCTGCGGATCCGGATGTTCCGATTCCGAATCTGGGCGATTCCGTGGTGTTTAATTATTCCGATTCCTGCGGCAATACGGACAGCGCAACGGATAGTGATACAATCAACCCGGTTCAGCCGGACATTGACATAAACATTACACCGGATAAGCAGAGTACGACGGAAGGGAATCAGGTAAGCTGGACCATCACCCTGACCAACGAAGGGGGCGCGTCGGCGTCCAACATCACGTTGACCGATGTGCTGGGGAACGGTTTCAGCGGGATTTCCGATACTCAGGGCGGTAGCTGGAGCGGGACCACCGGAACATGGAATATTCCGGGGCCGATCGCGCCGGGCGGTACCTGGCAGGTGACCGTTACTGCCACAGCTGGGGCCGGATCGCTGACCAACCATGCTACAGTGGAAGGGCAATGTCTCGATGCCGGAGGATCTCCCAATTGCACCTACACCCATGATGAAACCGATGCCTACACAGCCGCCTATTCGGTTACGAAAACGGTGGACAAGGCAACGGCCAACGTCGGCGAATTGCTGACCTATGACCTGACTATTGTGTACAGCAACACCGAACAGTTTGAAAACACTGTTGTAACCGATACGCTGGATACCTATCTTGACTTTGTATCGGCCGCAGCTCAGGGGGACAGTGATTTCACCTCTTCCCCGACCCAGAACGGACAGGATCTGACATGGAATCTGCCCGCTTTTAACGGGCGGAAAGTGTTCCATTTTCTGGTAACCGCGCGGGTGAAAAACGATACGGTGGGGAGCGGATGGACCCAGGGAAACTGGCTGTCCACCGACTTCGGAGTGGATTTTGACGGAGATGCCACCGCCGATGCGTCCTTTCACGGGGCGGATAATGTCTCCACAAACATTACTGAACCGAACCTGTCCATCACCAAGAATATTTCACCGACAACCGGCCTGCAGGCCGGGGATACCGTTACCATCACACTAAATGTGACCAATTCCGGCGACGGCCCGGCCTACCGGATAACGGTGGGCGACCTGCTCAATGACACTGACAATGACGGTGACGTGGATGCTAACGATATCGTGGTGTATGATACCGCAACAGCGGTAGCGGGAACGACGCCGGGGGACTTTACCTATGCCCTTTCCGGAAGCGGAGCCGGTGCGCAGGTGACGTATACGTCCAACGGGGACAATCCCATTGCACCGGGGGACACCCGTCAGTTTGTGTTCACAGTGAACCTGGCCACCTCGGTTCTCACCGGGTCCAGTTACATCAATCAGGCCACGGTGCAGGGCTGGTCTTTGATGCCAAGTGACAGTGCGTCCGGCAATACAACCTACGACCGTTCTACCGGTGGGAGTGGGACCGACAGTATCAGTACCCAACGCTCTTCCGTACAGTCCAAGACCATTACAGCCACGTCCGAAGCATTTACCTCCGGCAGCAACCTGGCTGTCGGCGAAGTGGCGACCTACGAAATCCACTTCCAGTTGCCGGCCGGGACCACCCGGAACGTGCGGCTTTACGACCGATTGGTCAATCTCGGCGGCACGCCGTGGGGTGAATACGTGGCCGGCAGTGCCACGCTGGCCCGGTCCGATACCGGGCTCACCGCCGCAAATGATCCGGGTGCCATCAACAGCGCCGCCGTCAACACGCCGGTGAACGTGGACGGCAACCTGACCTTTTCGGACACCACCAACTACCGATATATCCGGCTCGAGATGGGGGATATCACCAACACCTCCGCTGCGGCGGCGGAATACGTCCTGACGTTGGATGTAGTGGTGCTGAACAATGCCGTGACCAATGCCGGGGCTGCCTTGAGCGACAGGGGATACATGCGTTATCTGGATTCCAATGGAAGCCATCACTATATCCATACCGGCAATGTGACAGAATATGTAGCGGAACCGGCGCCTGCTGTGACGAAAACAGCCAGTCCCACCAGCGGGCAAGGGGGCGACACCATCACTTTTACCGTTGTAATCGCCAACACGGCGTCCGGATCGTATGCCGCACCGGCGTTTGACTGGACGTTTTCCGATCCGTTGCCGGCGGACTACACCAATCCGGTTGTGACGAATATCGACGCCGGTACCACCGGCGCCACCGTGAATGCGTCCTTTACCGGTAACACCTTGAACGGCGATATCGACCAGTTGGACCCGGGGGAATCGGTGACCATCACGTACACGGCGGATCTCAAGACCGACGTGCAGCTGGGGGCGGTGATCACCAACACCGTTTCATTTGATACTACCTCGCTGCCGGGTCCGCAGGGAACCGGCAACGCCACACCGGGCGCCAGCGGCGCTTCCAACGGGGAACGGAACGGATCCGGCGGGGACAATGACCTAACCGGCAGTGATAATGCAACGGTGAACGTCAATACCCCGACCCTGACCAAGGCGGTGCTGACGCCCCAGACCTGGTATGCCATCGGCGATACCGAAACCTACCAGCTGACGCTGGGTGTTCCGGCAGGGGATACCAGTAATTTTGTACTGACCGACGTACTGCCTGCGGGCCTGACCTACGTGACCGGTTCCCAGTCGGTGGCCCTGCCGTCCGGTTTCACTGCCGTGAACAATCCGCCATCCTTCAGTTGGAACAGTGGTACCCGAACCCTCACCTGGGACTTCGGGAATATTCACAAGGACGCGCCGGCGGGCACCATCGTCGTCACCTACGATGTGCAGGTGGAGAATGTAATCGGGAACCAGGATGGCACCCTATTGACCAATACAGCCACCTTGAGCTACGGCTCCGGCCCCTCCACCATTCAGGATTCTGCATCCATTACAGTGGGTGAACCCAACCTGTACATGGAAAAGACGCCGCAAACCAGCGCTGCCGGGCTGGACGCCGGAGACACATTGCGGTACCGGGTGGAATTCTGGAACAACGGCCATACCACAGCGTACCGTGTCAACTGGTCAGATGTGCTGCCGACAGGGCTTTTTCAGATTCAGAACACCGCATTAACAGCAGTGAGCGGCAGTGTGGTACAGACTG
The DNA here is from genome assembly GCA_003650445.1 of Acidobacteriota bacterium. Taxonomy (GTDB): domain Bacteria; phylum Acidobacteriota; class Holophagae; order Thermotomaculales; family Thermotomaculaceae; genus UM-FILTER-49-7. The sequence continues at coordinate 23,048 of QMQE01000008.1, forward strand.
GAACGGCCTCTGCCATTACCGGGACAGATTTGACTGTTTCAACAACTGCAAATACCAATGATACCTTATCGCTGCCAGCATTTGATATGGCGGCAGGTGCACATTTTTATGTGGAATTTGACTGTATCCTCATGAATACCGTGGTAGCGGGCCAGACCCTGACTAACGCCACCCGGGCATCCTACAACAGCCAGTTATCCGGTACTGATGGCAGGGACAACAGTACGAATCCGGGGAACGTGGATGACGATGATGACAGTAACCTCAACAACTACGAGGAGTCAGCGTCCCATTCCTTTGACGTGGATGCTACCATCAACATCGTCAAGACCCTTCCTGGAGGAACTGACCATTTCACCATCGGGGAAGACTTTCAGTACAATCTTCGGACATGGATAATCGAGGGAATTTCTCCATCGGTAGTGGTATCCGACACCCTGCCCACCGGTATCCTGTACCAGTCCCACAGCATCACCACGCCTCAGGTGGGAAATCCAGCTTTCGGAAATGCGACCTATGATACCCGAATCGGTACCGGCCAGGACGTGTCTTTTGATTTCGGAGATGTAAGCAACACCTCGGATAACAACACAGCCAACGACTATTTTGACACCGAACTGACGGTGCGCGTGGCCAATATCAGCGGTAACCAGAACGGGGATACTCGGAATAACAGCGCCACTGTAAGCTGGGGTGCCGGATCGGATGTAAACTCCGGTACAGTGACTATTACGGTGACTGAACCGAATCTGGTCATCACCAAAACCGTGAATCCCGCCAGCCAGGCACTGGACGATATTGTCACTTTCACCATTACTATCAGTCACAGCGGCAGTACCGCCGATGCCTATGACGTGGTAGTGAACGACGTTCTGCCTGCCGGGCTGACCTACATCGACACCACACTGCCCCCTGCGGACGTAACGGTATCCGGTCAGAACCTGGAATTTCGCAAAACGGTCATTACCCGGACAGATGGCAGCTGGACCTTTACCTATCGGGCCCGGATTGATCGGGATAGCACAGTGGGACAAACCTTGACCAATAACGCCGACGTGACCTGGGCCTCCCTTTCCGGTGCCACCGGCGCAGCAGACAGCGGCCGAAACGGCGACGACTGCGGTGCCCCGACACCGCTCAACGATTACTGTGATGCGGACAGCGCGTCAGTCACGCCGACTACATCCGCCTTCATTGATGCGGTAAAGACCGTCGCCCTGACCGGAGACAACAACGGAGACGGCATTGTGAACCCCGGTGACACCCTGACCTACACAGTAACCCTGACCAATACCGGATCAGATACAACCGGTGTGGCGTTTACCGATACCGTACCGACCCATACCACCTATGTGAGCGGTACGCTGGCCACCAGCACAGGCACGGCGGATGACTCCGGAGACCCGAACCTGCAGGTGGACGTTGGCAACCTGGCTTCCGGCGCCACGGTAACCATCACCTTTGATGTGACCGTGGATGCGGGAACGCCCGACGGCACCGTCATCTCCAACCAGGGTTCAGTGGATTCAGACCAGACAGTGCCGGAACCCACCGACGTGGATGGTAACGACGGGAACGGGGACCAGCCCACCGACATTCCGGTGGGAGACACCGCAAAAGACAGTGGATTGTACTGCTGGAAATACGTGGAATGGGCCACCGACGCCGATTCCAGCGGAGACATTACAGCTGGCGATACCATGACCTACTGGATTCTCCTGTACAACACCGGAGAACAGGATCTAACCAACGTCACATTCAGTGACACCATCCCGGCCGGGCTGACCTATGCGGCGGCCAGCGGGGCTTCTGGCGGATCCCTGAACATCTCCGGCAATACAGTAACCCTGACCGGCTTGAATCTGGCGCAGGGGGAGAGCGGTTATCTCTATTTTGATGTAACCGTAGATGCATGGACAGCGCCACCGGCTACACAGACCTACATTAACCAGGGCATTGCAGACTCAGATCAGACCAACCCGATACCATCTGATGGCAATGGAGATGAAACGGACGGCTATCAGCCAACGGAGTTTTCTGCAGTGTCAAGTGGCGGTAGCGGATCACCGGCCATTGACGTGGAAAAACGCTGGTCTCAGACCGCGGACAATGACGGAGACGGGCTGGTTGATCCGGGGGATGAAATCGGCTATGTGATTACAATCTCCAACACGGGATCGGCTGATGCAAATGATGTCCGGTTCAGTGACACTACGCCGGCTGACACCACCTACGTTACAGGAACGCTGGCCACCAGCCAGGGGATAGTGGTAAGTGAAACACCCATGGACGCCAACATCGGAACGATGGCACCGGGAGAAGTGGTTACCGTTACCTTCCGGGTGACGATCAACAGCAGCACGCCGGATGGAACCGTCATTCCCAATCAGGCCACCGTTACGGCATCCGGGGGTATCAATGAACCCAGTGATGACAACGGCACTGACAGTGACGGCAAAAATCCGACCCTGACCCCGGTGGACACCGGCGGCGGCTCCGGCGCCGGAACACCGGGCGGACTCACCAAGGTAATTTCCGGCACAAGTGAAGCGGGAAGCAGTGGTTCAGATGTCCTCGTAGGGGAAGTGGTAACCTTTCGGGTAACCATTGACGTGCCTGCAGGCGAACTGAATCAAGTAACGTTATTGGATAATCTGCCTGCCGGGCTGGCTTATATCCCCGGCACCGGCCGGCTGGCCCGTGTATTTGACACCGGCCTCAACAGCTCACTGGATCCGGGCGGCATCAACGCTACACCATCGGGCACCTTTGTTTCATTAACTGATGGCAGTGACCTGACGGTTTCCGGCGGCACAATTTCCGTTGCCCTCGGTGATCTGATCAACTCCGATAACGATGCCAACGCGGAACAATATATCCTTGAACTGAAAGCGATTGTCGAAAACATTGCGGCCAACCAGGCCGGCACTACCCTGACCAATCAGGGCGGCCTGGCCTATTGGAACGGCCTTTCCCAGGTGCAGAACCTGACACCGGAAACAGCCACCGTTACGGTGACTGAACCGGCCATGGCGATTACCAAGAGTGCGAATCCCACCGCTCTCCTGACCCAGGGCGGAACTGTTCGATATACCGTGATTGTTACCAACCCGGCAGCGGCATCCGCTGCCACCGGCTATGACATTTACATCACCGACGCCCTCCCGGCTCAGTTTACCGGGCTGTCAGTTCAGAGCATCACCCCCGCCGGTGGCGTGTCCGGCATAACGGACAATAGCAGCGGTACCACACTGGACATCACAGTGGATACCTTCCCTGCGGACGGTACCCTGACCATCGTGTACGACGGCACAACCGCCAGTCCGCTGGCAGCCGGTACCATCACCAATACTGCCAATTTAACCTGGACTTCCCTGCCGGGCGTACAGGGAACCGGCAGCGCCACACCGGGGAACCCCGGTGACAGTAACGGGGAACGGACCGGCAATGGCACCGGCCCCAATGACTACGCGGCAAATGACACCGCCGACGTGGTGGTTGGCACTGTCAACCTGACCAAGACGGTCACCAGCGGCAGCGGCCGCTACGCCATTGGTGACGTGGTCCATTACCAGGTAAACATTGGCCTCCCGGCCACCATCTCCATAGACAACAGCATGTTCAGCGACATACTGGACGAAGGGCTGACCTATGTGAGCGGCACACTGGCCGTTGCCCTACCGGCCGGAGTCACCCTGGGGAACAACCCGGCAGACTTCACCCGGACCGACAACTCCCCGGCAGCAGGCCAGGAAACACTTGCCCTGAACTGGGGGACTGTAGCAAACAGCAACGGCAGTACAGCCACCATCACGGTGGATTACGATGTCCTCGTGGACAACATTCTCAGCAATCAGGACAATCAGACTCTCGATAATGTGGCAGACCTGACATTTGATGACCCAGGTGGAAACGGAACGGTTACCATCTCCGACAATCGGTCGGTAACGGTGGGAGAACCGCACCTTTCCACACTGAAAACCATCACATCCTCCACCACCAACCTGGATGCGGGGGACAGCATCAGCTTCCAGGTGGATGTCAGCAACGACGGAACGACAACCGCCTATGAAGTGGTATTGCGTGATGTGCTGCCGGCGGGGCTGGAAAACGTAACCAACCTGAGCCTGGTGAGCGCAAGCGGCGGGGCCGAAACCCCAACCCTGACCAACAACGGAAGCGATTGGGCCACCAGTGGCTTCGACATTCCTGTCGGTGGCGCGGTTCGAATCACCTTTGATGCCCAACTGGCCAACTCGGTAATCCCGGGCCAGCAGATACAGAATACCGTCACCGCAAGTTTCAGCAGTCGGGACGGCACAGACGCCAATGAACGGGACGGCTCTACCGCCGGGTCCGACCAGGACAACAACAGTGACCTGAACAACTACAACGACAGCGGGTCTTCCCCTGTGATAACAGTGGCCGATCCGGTTCAGATTGACAAACAGTTCTACCCGAATCCCGG
>QMQE01000009.1 GCA_003650445.1 Acidobacteriota bacterium
CTACCCCCTACTCCTACTCCCACCCCTACTTCCCCAGCTCTGCCGCCCACGCCCACGCGAAACGCCCACTCAAAAAGAGTGATGAGTGACAAAAGACAGAGAATGGCCATCTCTTTGATTTTTCTTACCCCCTACTTCTACCCCTACTCCAACTCGCCCCAAAAGGGACGGTGCCCAGCTTTCCATCGGAAAGAAAGGAGACAGGCAAATTATGACTGTCTACTCATCAACCATTTAGTCGCGGCGTCCCAAAATGCTCAAAATCCGAATGAACAGGTTAATAATATCCATATACAATGCGGCTGCGCTGTCCACTGCATTGTCCAGCGTTTTGGGGATTTGGTTGGCACGCCCCCAGTCGTATCCGATGTACCCGCAGAAAATGACGGCGACTGCCCAATCAAGCCAGTTCTGGTGAATGTGCATAAAGAAAACCTGGACCGCCTCAATGATGATGACGATTATCAGAGCTACGGTCAAAGCACCAATAATTTTCTGAAAGAAACTCGGAAACAGTACCCCCAGAATCATCATACCTACCGTTACAAATGCCGTCACACGTATGGCTTCCCCGACAACAGATGGGTTGTAGAGCGAAACTATCATGTTTACGACCAGGCCGAACGGCACGACCACAAAATTATACCCGATGAAACTGATGAAGGGATTGTCGGATTTGTTGAATAGCATAACGCCCAGAAAACAGCATCCAAAGTAGCCGAGAAAGAATACCCAAGTGTTGATGCTTCTGAGCCACGCTGGATTCACATTCTTTACCAACCACCAATTGACAAGAAATCCCCAGCATAGAACAACGCCAATTGCCAGGTTGTAGAGTCCATCACTCAATAAGGCACCACTTCCACTTACCCGTTTGAACACATTCGTTTCCAGCATAAATCCTATACCTCCTTAAGACCACTTTGGGGTTAACCTGTCCATTACACGTTTGATTATATCTTCCAGAAAAGATGTAAACAAGGCGTGTATAAATTGGCTCTCTCTTTTTCCCCATCTTCCCTTAACTTTCCCGTACTTTTTCCGTACAATGAACTCATATGGAAAATTTGCGAGGTGGAGGGCTCATGAAGAAATCAGTTCTGTTTTTTGTCTTTGCGATTGTGGTGCTGTGTGTAGCACGGCCGGCTGTTGCGACAAATGCACCGCTCTGGATGCGATACCCGGCAATATCACCGGATGGTACGGCGATTGTGTTCAGTTTCCGTGGAAATCTGTATCGCGTGAACACGAAGGGCGGCGCTGCCGTTCCGTTGACACTGGGTGCCAGCCACGATTTCATGCCGGTCTGGTCCCCTGACGGAAAAACGATTGCCTTTGCTTCAGACCGGCACGGCAACTACGATGTCTTTATAATGCCCTCCGATGGCGGTCCGGCCTCCCGGTTGACGTATCATTCTGCCGCGGATTTTCCATCAGATTTTACACCGGACGGGAAAGCTGTTATTTTCAGTTCTTCCAGAGTGGATGCCCCGGATTCCCGCCTGTTCCCCACATCCCGGCTGCCGGAACTGTACCGGGTTTCCGTTACCGGCGGTACGCCGAAGCAGCTTCTCACAATCCCGGCGGAGAAGACCCGATTTTTTCGGGATGGAAACCGCATTATTTACCAGGACAAGACCGGGATTGAGGACCAGTGGCGCAAGCATCATATTTCCTCCGTGGCCCACGATCTCTGGGTCGCAGACCTTTCAAAGAACGCCTTCAGGCGCCTCACGACTTTTCCGGGAGAAGATCGGAATCCGATGCTCTCGAAAGATGAGAAAATTGTCTATTTCCTCAGCGAACGGAGCGGAACGTTCAATGTGTATCGCATGCCGCTTGATGCCTCAGCCAAACCGGTGCAGTTGACGAAATTTACCGGAGACCCGGTTCGTTTCTTAACAAAGGCAGACTCCGGAACTCTCTGTTTCGGATTTAAGGGCGAAATTTACACGATGCGCCCCGGACAGCGGGCGAAAAAAGTGACCATAAGGATTCAGGAGGACCCGGCAGGGACCGGCGATGACCTGCTAAACGTGGGAAGGGCGACAGATTTCGCCGTTTCTCCCAGCGGCAAGGAAATTGCCATTGTGTTCAGAGGGGATGTGTTTGCCGTGTCGGTGGAGAGCGGCAGTACCCGCCAGCTAACAAGGACAGCGGGGGCCGAGCGGGATGTCACGTTCAGCCCGGACGGCAAAGCGATTCTGTATGCATCGGAACGAAAGGGAAGCGTTAACATCTATCAGAGTAAACTGGATCAGCCGGATGAAAAGTACTTTTTCAACGCCACGCTCTTTGACGAGAGTCCGGTCCTGGAAACAACAAAAGATAGTTACATGCCCCGCTTTTCCCCTGACGGAAAGGAAGTGGCATTTATTGAGGCAAAAACCACATTGAAGGTGCTGAATCTCGCTTCCGGGAAGGTACGAACGGTTCTTCCGGGGCGATACAATTTCTCCTACACCGATGGAGACCAGTGGTATGACTGGTCCCCGGACGGGAAATGGCTCCTTGTCCAGTACCAGAATGATACTTATTTCAGCACCGAGATGGGACTGGTTCCCGCCGACGGGAGCAAGGCACCTGTTAACCTGACCAATAGCGGCTTTGAAGACATGCAACCGATATGGATGGCGAAAGGCAGCATGATGCTCTGGTTTTCCAACCGGGACGGCCTTCATTCTCTGGCCAGCACCGGCAGCAGTCAACTTGATGTCTACGCGCTTTTTGCTACAAAAAAGGCCTATGACCGGTTCAAGTTAAGCAAGGAAGAGTTTGAGCTGGTGAAGGAAGCGGAAAAAGAAGCAGAAAAGACAAAAAAATCGGAAAAAAAGAAAAAAGGCGACAAAAATGAAGCAAAAAAGAAGGAAAAGAAGGAAATTAAGCCGATTTCTATTGATTTCAACGGATTAACAGAACGGAAGGTACGTCTGACGGAACAATCCGCATTTCTCTCCGGTGCAGTGGTGACACCGGATGCCGCAAAACTGATTTTTATGGCAAAGTACGAGAAAAAATATAATCTCTACGTAACCAATCTCCGGGAGCACAAGACAAAGGTATTGGCGCAACTCGGAAGCCTTACCGGTGGCGACCTGAGACTGGGGCCCAAGGGAAAGTATGTATTTGTCCTTGCTTCTGGCCGGGTTACCCGGGTGGATGTCAACTCCGGGAAAACCAAGGGGATTTCACCGAGGGGTGAAATGATACTGAACCGGCAGGCAGAACGGACAGCCATGTTTGACCACGTGTGGCGGGAAATCCAGAAACGTCTGTATCGGGACGCACCCCTTAAAAACAAACGTTGGACAGCTCTCGGGAAAGAGTATCGGGCTTATCTCCCCTACATCAATAACAATCACGATTTTGCCGAGCTCCTCAGTGAGCTCCTCGGGGAACTGAATGCCTCCCACACCGGTTGCCGGTTTTATTCCATGGACCCCAAAGGGGACCGCACCGCGTCCCTGGGGCTTTTGTTTGACACAAAATGGACGGGAAAAGGGATGAAGGTAACGGAAATTCTTGAAAAAGGCCCCTTTGACCGGGCAGACACAAAGATTTCCCCGGGCGTTGTGATTGAAAAAATAAACGGTGTGCTGCTGACTCCCGCCATCAATGTAAACCGCCTCTTGAACCGGAAAGCAGGGCAGAAGGTGCTGTTGTCCCTTTATGACCCGGCAGGGAAGAAACGCTGGAATGAAACGGTTAAACCGGAGTCCACCTACCGGGAATCAGGCCAGCTTTACCGGCGCTGGGTGAAACGGAACCGGCAGGAAGTGGACCGCCTCTCCAAGGGTCGCCTTGGCTATGTACACATCCGCAGTATGAGCGACAGCAGTTACCGTGAATTGTACAGTGAAGCACTGGGACGAATGGCGGACAAAGAAGCCCTGGTGGTGGACACCCGTTTCAACGGGGGCGGTAACCTGGTGGATGATCTGGTTACATTCCTCAACGGGAAAAAGTACATGAGCTTCAAACCGCCCCGTCAGGGGATTGTGGGGCAGGAATCCCACGACAAATGGACCAAACCGTCTATTGTCATTGCCTCCGAGGGCAACTATTCCGATGCGCACTGTTTTCCATGGGCCTATCACACCCTGAAACTGGGGAAAATTGTCGGGATGCCGGTGGCCGGCACCTGCACCTTTGTCTGGTGGGAGCGGCTGCAGGACTCATCGTTGGTGTACGGAATTCCCAACATGGCAGTGGAGAGCAACAGCGGCACAACATTGGAAGGCACCCAGCTGGAGCCGGATATCCGGGTGATGAACGAGCCGGCCATCGTCAGCACCGACCGGGATCAACAACTGGAAACCGCTGTGGAGGTGATGCTCTCGGAGTTAGATGGGAAGAAGTGAAGGGTGATGGGTAAATCAAAAGACAGGGAATATCAACTCCCTGATTTTTCTTACTCCTACTCGAAGAGAAAAGGTCAGTTAAGCGAAGACAAGGTTAAGTAAAGAAAAGGCAGGGGATTGACATTCCCTGCCTTTGTTCATTCCGCACTATTCACTATCCACGCGGATCATCGATCCGCTTCCAATTTCCTGCCTTTTTTCTGACTCGAACTCGCACTCACACTTTCACTCGCACTCAAGCTCTTTTGCCCCGAAGGTTCAAAGGAGCTTGTACAGCGTAACGGCAACGGACGTGGAGAGATTCAGGGAATTGACATGGCCCCGCATGGGAATGGTGACCACGTAATGGCTTTTTCGTAAGAGCGCTCGAGAGATACCTTCTCCCTCGCTTCCGAAGATGAACAGGTTACGGAAAGACAAATGCTTTCCGGAATCTGCCAGCGAAATGGCTTCCACCCCGTTTTCCACCGAAAAAATCCTGAAATCGGCTTTCAGCAACTGTTCAGTGAACCCGGCGAGGGATTGGGAACGGACAATGGGAACATGGGCGGCTGCGCCGGCAGAGGTTTTGAACGCGGTTGGCGTTACACCTGTTCCGAATCTTTCACCAATGATAACAGCATCTATCCCGGCACCGTCGCAGACCCGGATAACGGCTCCGAGATTGTGGGGGTCGTTGACCCGGTCCAACATCACGAGATTGAGTTGGCTTTTATTCAGTGCAAGTATATTCCTCTCCGGCTCATAGGGGAAATCACCGATTTCAGCTGCAATTCCCTGGTGGGAAGAAGTACCGGTGAGCTTACCGATGAATTCCCGGCTTTTCCGAAAAACCGGAACACCCCGGGATTCAAAGCCCAGTTTTTTTGTGCTGAAATAAATAGTAGCCACTCTGACCCGGGATGACGCGAGACACTCCCGAACCGGGTTGATTCCGTAGATGATCACCGGCCGAACACCTCGATAAATTTACGGCAGCGATCCTGAATGCTGACCAGCTCCGGAATATTCGCACCGCTTACCAGTACCGGAACCATAGCGTTCAGCTCCGGCCCGGAAAGGGTTCCGGTTAACAGTGCCCGGAGGGGATGAAACAGGGCCTTTCCCTTAAACCCTTCTTCCTTGATTGACATGGCCGCTTCCCAGAAACTGTCAGGAGTCAGGTCTTTCACTGCCAGGATTCTCTCCGCCATCAATCGCCCGGCAGCAAGATGGGTTTCTTCGGCAAAAAAGGCCCGCATTTCCTCATTTCCTTTTAATTCATAGTGAAAAAGGAACTGCAATCGCTCTCCCAGTTCGGACAGGAGAACCATTTTGTTCTTTTCCATATTCAATGCTGCCAGTATCCAGGGATTATGGTCCGCCACAAGGGGAGTTAGAAAAGGAAATGCCGCCACAAGAAAAGGCGCCCCCACTTCAAACAGTTGTTCGTCTGTCAGCTTTCTAAGGTGAATGCCGTTCAGCCAGTTGAGTTTGTCCATGTCAAATACGGCCGGGCTGTTGTTGATGCGTTTTACCGAGAATGCCTTGATCAACTCGGGAATTGTGTATTCTTCCCGGTCTTTTCCTTCATTCCATCCCAGCAACGCCAGGTAGTTGACCATGGCTTCCGACAGATAGCCCTCTTCCTTGAACTGCCCCACTGACGTGGCACCGTGACGCTTACTCAATTTGCTGCGGTCCTGGCCCAGAATCAGGGAGGCGTGGGCAAACTTGGGCGGTTTCCATCCGAATGCCTCGTAGAGCATAATTTGGCGCAGAGTGTTGGGCAGGTGCTCCTCGGCTCGGATGACATGGGAAATTTCCATCAAATGGTCGTCCACTACAACGCAGAAATTGTACACTGGCATCCCGTCGGAGCGAAGGATGATGAAATCTCCCAGTGTTCCCGGTTCCCAATGTACAGCACCCCGGATCATGTCATAAAGAGTGTAGGCATTGTCCGGCACCTTGAATCGAATTGTAAAGGGTACGCCTGCCGCCAGTTTTTCTTGAATCTCTGTTTCACTGAGCTTAAGGCAGGTGCCGTCATAGTGGGGGGAACGGCTTTCCGCCTCTGCCTGTTCCCTCTTGGCTGTCAACTCTGCATCGGTACAGAAACAGCGGTAGGCTTTGCCTTCCGCCAGCAGTTGTTCCGCGTGTTTTTTGTAGATTTCCATCCGCTCAGACTGGCGGTAGGGGCCAAAATCACCGCCGATTTCCGGCCCTTCATCCCAATCCATTCCCAGCCACCTCAGGTCATGCTTGACCATCTTTTCGGATTCCAGGGTAGACCGTGCCTGATCGGTATCTTCAATTCGCAGAATGAATTTTCCACCACGGTTTCTGGCGTACAGCCAGTTAAAAAGTGCAGTCCTCGCACCGCCAACGTGGAGGTGCCCGGTGGGGCTGGGAGCGAAACGGACGCGAACAGGTTTTTGATTCATTATTTCCTCTTTCAATTTTTTTGACGATTTATGATACCAGAAAACGGCCAAAATGGGTGATATCGTGCCTTCGGCACTGTGATGGGTGAAAAGACAAAGAACAACTTCTTCTCTGTCTTGTTCCCCATCTCTCACGCACTCTCACTCCCACTCCGACCAAGGGCCGGAAAGAAGAGTGCCCCGCTTTCGCGGGGCATCATATAAAGGTAAGACAGTTTTTAAGGTGAGCCTAAGATACGAGGCTTTTTTCTTTTGGTGGGCCTGTCTTTGGTGAGCTGTTTTCAGGTTTTGTTTCCACCTTCTCCGGCTTGTCAGACTTATCCGCGTTATCTTTGGTGTCGGCGGGAACAGAGCCATTTGCGTGGGATGACTTTTTGTAGTCCGTCTCATAAAAGCCACTTCCTTTAAATTGGAAGACAGGGGCACTGATTCTCTTGTGATACGAGCCGCCGCACTTGGGGCAACGGGTTAAAACAGGGTCTACCACCCGCTGGAGAACCTCTTCTTCATAGCCGCAATCACTGCAGAAATATTCATAAATCGGCATATCATCCTCCCACAACCGCATATCGTAGTCCCAGAATCCCCCCCTGTCAAGACGGGAATTCATTTTATTGGATGCAAATGAGAAAAAAAAGTTACCCATTATTCCGGATCAATTTTTTCATGCCCCGGGCCAGCCACCATGCTGAGATCAAACTCGAAAAAAACCACGACAGTGCACTGAGGCCAAACAATCCGGTAAGGCCCCATAGCTTTGCGCCGACAATCGCACCTGGGATCAACAGAACAAACATCTGAATGACCGAAAGAGCCATGACATCCCATGCCCGTTTCAGCACGTTCAGCACGGCATTTGAAAGTCCGAATACGCCCCGGAATCCGTAAACGACCGGAACGATTCTGAGATACACCACAATTGTTCGAACAACTTCCGCATCCCGGCTGAACATGTGGGCGATTGGACGTGCCAACAGAAAAAGAATGATGGCGGAAAATCCACCCCATCCCAATGAGAAAAGCTGAGACCTGTGAATCGCACCCTGTACACGGTCCAATCGGCCCGCGCCAAGGTTCTGCCCCACGAAGGGGCTCAAGACTGTGGATAACGCAATTAAAACCATCAGTGCGAGGGTTTCCACCCGGGTACACACTCCGTACCCCGCCACCGCTTCCGGACCGAATCTGGCCACAATACCGGTTACCACCGTCACGCCGAGGGGTCGGATTAAATTGGATCCCGCAGCGGGAATTGAAACATTCAGGACAGATTTCCAGGATTGAATCACCGTGTGGAGCCCGGGCCAGTCAAAAGACAGCATGTGATGGCGTTTGTGAAGAACGAACAGCATCAGCACCAGTGTCAGGGCCCTTGCCACAACCGTAGCCGCAGCTGCTCCCGCGAGGCCCCATCGGGGGAATGGGCCGATGCCAAATATCAGCAGGGGGTCCATTCCAAGGTTTACAAAAACAGAAAATATCATGATAATGCTGGGAAACTTCATGTCACCGGTGGCCCGAATGGCATTGTTTCCCACCATGGGAATAACCAGAAACAGCATACCGGGGTACCAGATCAGCATATAAACCCGTATCAGTTTCAGAATCTCCGGGGATGCCCCCAGCAAGGTAAAAACCGGGCGTATGGTCAGAAGCCCGATTATGATAAACAGGAGAACTGCCAGCACAGACAATGCCAGAGCGTCTGTCGTCAGTCGGCGCACACCCTGCTGATTGCCCTCTCCGATCGTGCGGGACACCAGTGCAGAAGTTCCGATTCCGAGGCCGATGGCGATGGCTCCGATAATCATGACCACGGGGAAAATAAATCCCATTGCCGCCAGTTCCTTTGTCCCCAGTTTTGCCACAAACCAGGTGTCCACGAGGTTGAAGGCAATGGTAGCAAAGAAACCGAAAATCATATAGGTGGTCAGCCTTGCAAGGGTCCGCCCGATGGGCCCGGTAGTCAGCTCAGCTTTCATGTTGGTTTCCGGTGTTCTGTTTGATTTGTTCCCCTGTCAGCCCGCGAAAGGTCTTATTTATATGCTGTATTTCGCTCATCGGACATGATTATAGCGTATCTGTCAGTTAATCTGAATGTTGAATGTGAAGAATGCGGGGAAAGAGTGCGGACTCAGGTTTTTTTGTCTGCAATTCAGCATTTGTCATTTAACATTCGAAGGGAAACCGGAGTTTCCGGTTTCCCTTCGTTCGGGGCTTAATCTTCCGTGCGCTGGGCAGCCATCAACTCCACCAGTTGCTGGCGCTGATCAGCTGTGAGAATGTCATGGAGCTTCACCGTTTCCTGTGCCATAAACCGGTTATAGGCCTGGGTCATTTCTGCAAGAACATCGGGGGGAATGGGAAGCATCAGGCCCGGCTCAAAATCATCTGATACAAAAGATGCCAGTGCTTTCTGAATGTGCTGAATCTCCCGCTGCCACATAGCGATTCTTGCGTCCTTCATCTCCTGAAGAAGTGCGTCCACCTGGGTATTCTGTTCTTCCGTGAGATTCAGTTCCGCCCGATGCTGGACAAAGGTGCCGAACAGGCGTTCATCCAGCCCCCCCTGTACACCTGCCGGTCCCGCCATTGCAGCCACGGACAATACTGCCAGTCCAAGAATCAGAACCAGTGATTTTTTCATCCTTTCCTCCTTTTGCCGTCCAACGGCATATGGTGCCATTTCGGTCACCGGTGAAGTTTACAATGACAGTATGGGACCCACGTTTTTCGGGAGTGTTTCTTCACTGTAACAAAATGTAAAACTCGCAATACCCGAAAACCCTGAGGCCATCTCCTCCCCGGCTACACATTTCCGCCAATTTTCTCGCTGAGGCATCTCTTCAATAAAAAATTTGACAGGGATAGCCCTGTGGCATACATTTATAACTCAGCACAACTATCTGGAGATATGATGGACACAAAGACATTTCCAGTCACAATTAAGAAAGGTGGTATTGTTACTTGCCGAAGATGAAAGCGGTTCAGTGTGTTGAAAAACAGCTGATTCTCAGTAAAGTAGCTGTTCCAGACCCTGCCCCGGGAGAAGCACGGGTGCATGTGCATCTGGCTGGCATCTGCAACACCGATCTGGAAATTCTCAAGGGATATGCCGGATTCACCGGCACGCTGGGCCATGAATTTGTCGGAACAGTGGATAAGGTAAATGGCGCTGACCCCGGATGGGTCGGCCAACGCGTTGTTGGTGAAATTAACATTGGCTGCCACGCCCCCGATTGCACCTGGTGCAACAAGGGCTTAGCCCGTCACTGCCCAAACCGGCAGGTGCTGGGCATCCATAGTAAGGATGGCACCATGGCCGAATACCTGACTTTGCCCACACGGAACCTGTTATCGGTTCCGGACCACGTTTCTGACAACAATGCAGTTTTGGTCGAGCCGCTGGCTGCAGGTTTCGAGATTCTCGAGCAGGTTCACTTGCAACCCACGACAAACGTGGCAATTCTGGGTGACGGTAAACTTGGCCTGTTAATCAACCGAGCGCTTCGAACCGGCACCTCAACACTGACCCACATTGGCAAACACCGGGAAAAACTTGATCTGGCAGCGGGATCCGGTATCCAGACGCTTCTGTTAGATGACCTGAAAGATGAACAGTTTGATGTAATCGTGGACGCCACGGGCTCTGTCACCGGTTTTGAGACAGCCATACGCCACGTCAAGCCACGCGGTACCCTTGTCCTGAAAACAACTGTATCCCGCTCCGGGCCGATGGACATGACCCCTGTGGTAGTAAATGAAATCACCGTTCTTGGTTCCCGGTGTGGCCGATTTGAACCTGCACTTCGAGCCTTATCAAAAGGGTTGGATGTAACCCCCTTGATTGAAAAATGCTTCCCATTGGAGCAAGCGGAAGAAGCATTTAAATTGGCCTCAACACCGGGATCTCTCAAGGTTCTTCTGAAAATGCCCGGAAGTCCCGCCGACTGATGTTATACCTCCCGTGTGTCTCAACCGGACAAAAAATGGTAGAATTGTGCTATCCAAATGATGGACGAATGAATACAAGGGGGAATACATGCAGGTGGAAATAACCATTACACAAGATTATGTACAGTATAACGTAAGCGGAAAATTAGATTCAATATCAGCGCCTGAATTTGAGGAAAATGTCATCAGCCGAATGGAAGAACATTCTGCCGACACAATTTTTCACCTTGAAGGGCTCAACTACATCAGTAGTTCCGGGCTACGCATATTTCTTCAGGCGGCGAAAATTGCCCGGATGAACAGCACCCGGGTTATCCTCAGCGCGGTTCAGCCCCAGGTCAGGGAAATTTTCGACCTGGCTGGGTTTACCCAGTTCTTCACATTTGCGGATGACCTGGATACTGCCATCAGCATCCTCAAGGGAAACACTGAACAATGAAACGACCGGAAAATATCGCCTACTGGGTGGATGATGTTCCGCCTCCATGGATTTCACTGCTCCAGGGGCTTCAACACATTTCCGTCTATGCCATTTCGCTGGTTTTTCCGGTTCTCATTGTTTCGACCATTAATGCACCGAAAGAACAGGCCATGTTTCTGGTAAGCGTCTCTATGATTGCAGGCGGGGTGGGGGTCATGCTTCAGGCCATCAAGCGTGGCCCCATGGGGTCCGGCTTTCTGATCCCGCAAATCTGCGGGCCGTCCTTCATCCCGTCTTCCCTTCTTGCGGTCCAGGTGGGTGGTGTCCCCCTGATGTTGGGAATGACCGTCTTTGCCGGCAGTTTGGAAATGGTTTTTTCCCGTTTTTTGAAAAAGATGCGAGCGTTGTTCCCCCCGGAGGTTACCGGCACCATTGTCACCATGGTGGGGATTTCCGTGGTGGGGCTGGCAACGAAAAACTTCGTCGGCCTGGGCGGATCGGATACGGTAATTGAACCGTCCGAGCTGCTGGTCTCCATTGTTACCCTCGGCACCATGGTGGCCATCAATGTCTGGACAAAGGGCAAGCTGAAAATGTTCAGCGTACTGGTGGGCATGGTGGTGGGCTATCTCCTGGCTATTTTCATCGGTGTCATCCGGCCAGAAGACCTTGCGCAGGTCCGGGAAGCATCCATGGCCTGGTTCCCATTCATTCACCATCCCGGGTGGGCATTCCGTGGTGACATGATTCTTCCCTTCGGCATTGCCATGATCTGTTCATCATTGAAAAGTATCGGGGACATGATCACAGCGCAGAAAATCAACGACCGCTCCTGGAAACGCCCGGACATGGAGAACATCAGCGGCGGAATCCTGGCAGACGGCGCCGGGTGCCTGACAGCCGGCGTATTGGGCGGCATGGGCCAGTCTACGTCTTCCGCAAACCTGGGGCTGACCATCGCCACCGGTGTCACCAGCCGACGGATTGCCCTGTGGATGGGTGGCCTCCTGATAGCGGCTGGTTTTTTCCCGAAAGTATCCGCCCTGTTTGCGGTCATGCCACGCCCCCTGATGGGTTCCGTCCTGATTTTCGCGCTGAGCTTCATGGTCGTGGCCGGGTTCCAGATCATTACGTCCCGGATGATGGATGCCCGGAAAACATTCGTAGTGGGCTTTGCCATTATTTTCGGCCTGAGCGCTGACCTGGCCCCTCAGATCTATCAGAATGTCCCCCACTGGATTCATCCTGTGGTGGCATCCTCACTGTCCCTGTCAGCAGTGCTGGCTGTGTTACTGAATTTGCTATTTCGCATCGGCATTTCCGACCGGGAAACATTCAGCATGGCGGTCGGAGACTCCTCAGATGCTGTTTTCCAGCAGATGGAACGTCTGGGCAAACAGTGGGGAGCCCGTCCCGAAATCATTTATCGGGCCGCAGCAGCGCTGGATGAATTGAAAGAACTGATAGCCACACAGGCAAAACCGGCAGAATCCATTGAAATCATCGCTCGTTTTGACGAATTCAACCTGGATGTAGCAGCAAGTTTTTCCGGCAGTATCCCGAAAAGCGTTTCAGGAGAAGGGGCAATTTCACTGGATCAAATCCCCGAAGCCGATGAACTGGCATTCCGGATGTTAAAACGCTACCCGGATCGGCTTGAGATGGGACACAAAGGCAAGCTGGCAACGGTAAAGCTCCACTTCGATCATTGATTCAGGACTCGTCTCCCAATTCTTGCAGGGAAATTTCTTTATCCACCGCGAGGATTTTTGCTGGAACCGGCTGACCGGTTTTATGTTGTTCTACCAGCCAGCAGGATAACTGCATCAGCTGTTTCAGCACCCGGTCAAACATCTCCGATGGTACGCCGTAGTAAAGGAAATTCACCGGCATACCGCCGGCCAGCAGGTAGATGTTTCGAACCCGTTCCCCTTTCCCGTTTTTCGGCCCCATTGAGAGTCGATATTGAC
The DNA here is from genome assembly GCA_003650445.1 of Acidobacteriota bacterium. GTDB lineage: Bacteria > Acidobacteriota > Holophagae > Thermotomaculales > Thermotomaculaceae > UM-FILTER-49-7. Next base: position 13,133 of record QMQE01000009.1, read on the forward strand.
TGCCTTGGATCACCCCGGTCTGGGGATCTCGAATGTCCATGGTTTCCAGCCGGACTTTCGTACCGTCAATGGATGAAATGGCACCTGAGCGGATGTCCTGAAGGAGCTGAATCAGTGAGGCGAATTCAACCGTTTTCGTGGAGCCGCTTGCAAAGTAGAGGTTTGGCTTCTCCCCGTTCAACAGGAGCCAGTTCAGAAATTCACGAGATAATATGGATTTTCCGGTTACCCCCACGAATAAGTCCAAGTCTCGCAATCGACTCTCTCCCAGTTCTTCCACGGTTCTGGTTTCTGGAATTTCCCTCTTTCCGGGCGAATGATCGACTGCCGTATCCACACCCGCGATCCAGCCTTCGGACAGGCGATTCTGAAATTCACATACAAGATTGGACCCGATAGCGCCTCTGGAACCCAACACGACTACGTTCCGGTAGCACAACATCTTTCCCTGTCCGTGAAGAATGCTCTCCACCGCGTGGACAATGGAAGTGGATGTTCCCATTGCCTCTTCTCCCCGCTTCAGGTCGGATACGGCAATGGTTGCCGCCGGAAATGCCAGGGTGTGGAACCGTTCTTCCACTTCTTCAAGATAGTCATAGCCATTCCGTGTATGCTCTACACTGCCTACAAAAAAGGACTCCAGCCAGTTCTTCAGCTTCATTTCCTTTTCTTCAACCGGCAATTCTTCGGTAATGGAGGTCAGCTTGAAATTGGAAAGCGTTTCCCCCAGTGTACGCTCCTCTAGGGAGAGACGGTTGATTTCCGGTGCCAGGTAGCCGCCGTCTTCCACCAGCAGAATGGATTCCCCCTTCTGTCTGGCCTTGACGGCGTCCCGGAAAAACAGGTGTCCCGCGGTCAGACGCATGGCAGAAAAAAAATCCCGCTCGCCGGTTTCAAGGACGGTTTCCAGTTCCTGGAGGCGTGCAATGGGCGAATATTGATTGGACAGACGGTAGGCCCCCTCAATGGATGAATCAACACGAACGTGGCGAAGGGCATGAAACTGAAAACGGTCCGCAGGCAGGGAACCTATACTCTCCAGAAAACTGTCCGGTACCAGCCCCTGGTACTTCACAAACAGAACGTGAAGAAAGGGTGTGGCTAGGCGATCCATTCCATGAATCATCCCGAGAATCTCGGCGGTCATGTGATGAATCAGAAACACGCGGACTCCCGCCATTTTCCCCTCCGCTTCCTCCACCCAATCCCGGACTCGGGGCATCCTGTCCACATATGCGTCCATCTCCCGGATCTTCCTGGGGCGATTGAAGCTGATGTTCAGTACCTTGCCGCCCTGGGAAAGGTCGAGGAACGCGCTGTAGCTCCTGTCTTTCACATGCAGCAATCGGCCCGTTGCCAGATTACGAAGCACCTGTCGATGCTCTAACAGAAACAGGACTTTGTCCAGAAACCACTTCATGCTTCGGTCGGAATTGTCCAGAATCATCTGAAGATCTGCATTTGACCAGTGAAACTTGATCTTCCCGAGATCCGCTATCCCCCCTTTCCTGAGGTTAGCAAACAGCGCTTTCTGTCGCTGAGGAATTTCATCGTACTCCGTCTGCTGATTGTGTGAAACGCCATGGATGGACTGAAACAGCTCAAGAACCACCCGCTCCCGATCGGGAAGAAACAGAAAATCATCTCCAACAGACACTTTCCGGTGAGACATCCTTGCCAGATCCAGGTGCAGGTCCGCTTCATCTTCCATGATGATGCGAAGAAAATGGGAAGATGGGACAAATTCCAGAACCAGGCGATAATGCCTGTCCCCTGTCTCATCAGAAAAGGTGAAAACCAGAGCGGTACCGCCATCCAGCAGCACGGTTAATTGCTCCGGATACTGAAGCAGTGAAAATACGGCCTGCATCCGGTGCTGCAACTGATTCCGAGTAGCTGGAAAATCTTCAGCCACCGACAACCGGGCCTGAAACTGAACCGTTTGAATGCCGAAATCGGTCAATTCTGGTGCTATTCCGGAATCCAGGCGGTGAGCTACCGACACGTCCGCACGGCCCCATATACATTGTTCAACGATACTATCCACTAATTGGGCAGCCACCAGGGAGGGCTGCCCCCGGAAGCATGCGAACTTCGCGCATATCGAATTCAAGCGTTGTACTTGACAAGGTTTCCGAAAGCCCTCCCGATTTCCCCCTCATATCCCCTCCCTATCATCGGCCACTTCCGTTTGTGAGCCAACTGAATGTGCCCGTCTCACTACCAGCATCGTGATATCATCGGACTGGGCAATCTTCCCTGCAAATATTTTCACGTCCTCAAAAACTGTTTTTACAAGACGTTCGGCCGACCCTTGAAACCCCTGGCTGATCTGCTGAGTCAGGCGATCCAACCCATAGATTTCATTCCTGTCATTGAACGCCTCATTGACGCCGTCGGTGTAACAGAACAGGCCATCTCCTTCGCCAAGCTGGATGGATTCCGTACTGTACGTTGCCTCCTGCCATGCCCCCAGTGCTATCCCGGACCGGGATTTCAACTGGACAACGGTATTTCCCTGGATCAGCAACGGAGGGTTATGCCCACCATTGGCAAAATCCAGGCGGCCGGTTTTCAGGTTCAGAATGCCCAGGAACACTGTCACAAACATGGAGCGGGTATTCCCCTCCGCCAGCGCGGCGTTTACCTTCTCCAGCACAGCTCCCGGGGCCTGATCCGGGTCGGAAGATGCTTTTAACAGGGTTTTTGCCACAGCCATAAACAGGGAAGCGGGAACTCCTTTGCCAGACACATCCCCAATCACAAAGCAAAATCGGGACTCGTCCAGAAAATAAAAATCATAAAAATCCCCCCCGACTTCACGGGCCGGTTCAATCATGGCGAACAATTCCAGGTCATGACGGGAGGGGAACGGAGGAAAGATTTTCGGCAAAATGCCCATTTGAATATCACGGGCAATATGCAACTCCTGCTCCATTCGCTCCTGGGACGCCGTGGTTTCAATCAGATTTTGAATATGTTCCTGCAATGACTGCTGCATGGAACGGAAGGAATCGGCCAGCCGCTGCAGCTCCAGGGTTGAAAATCCCGGGGGAACCGGTACATCCAGATTACCCCGGGAAATTCTTTCTGCCACTTTCGACAAATTCTCAATTTCAACCGTAGTCTTCCGGGAAACCACCACGACGCCCCAGAGTACCAGCAATACTCCGAAAATACTCACTGCCATTAATATCTGCGTCAGCCGCCGAACCGGTTCAAACAATTCCTTTTCGGGAAGGAAAATCCCTACCGACCAGCCGGTATCTGCCACAGGCCGGTAAACTACCCGATACTGTTGATGATTTTGCGGAGTAGAAATAACCTTTACACCGGATTCTCCTGCAACCATCTCTTTACCCAGTGCTGTTAGAGTTGGCGCATTCATTTTTTCAGCCAGTGAAAAAATACTTTCTTTCATCACTATGGAGTTATCCCGAAATACCAGGACACGCCCGGTTGAAGATAACAACACGGCAAATCCGGATTTCAAGATTCGAATGGATTGAACCATCTTCCTAAGCCGTTTCAGTGAAATATCCGCCGTGGCAATCCCCAGAAACCTGCCATCTGTTCCTTTTACCGGAACCGAGTAAGTGGACATGAGAATATTACCGCCACCCTTATCAAAATAAGGTTCACTCCACATGGCCTGCCCGGTTGTGGCGGGTTTCGCGTACCATGGCATCTGACGGTAGCGATACTGAGGGGTGTCAAGGCGACGAAATCGGATGTTTACTCCATCCTTGAATGCGTACAGGCAAAATTCACCGGGCTTCTTGCCAAAGACATTCGGTTCCAGCCCCAGTGCCATACCAAACACGTCATCGTTCAACTGAATGGCCCGGGACAGCAGAGATTTTACAGCCGGTTCATTCAGCTGATTTCGGGAAAGAGACGATGCCAGGGTCCGGGGAATATCCGCAATGGGCCTCAGGGTCAGGCGAATCTTCATTACTGTATTTTCGGCGAGCTGTGTTGCTTGTCGTTCCATCCCTGCTGTCAGTTCCCCGGATGCCTTAATGTAAACCACCGCGATAATCAGGGCAAGAACCGGCAGAATTGCCAACAGTACATACCGAATCATGCGGCGGGACAGGGAATGTTTCATTCTGAATCTCCTTCTTTTTGCTGTATGTTATGCCATCTCAAAACCAGGACATTCCACTTATCTCCCCGGCTGTACGCCAGTTCATCAGTCATTTTTCTCACCATCAGAATCCCCAGCCCCCCTACTTTCCGTTTGTCAATGGCAGCATCGGTATCTGGCAATTTCCACTGAAGCGGGTCAAAGGGTACGCCATTGTCGCTAATCTGCACCTCGAAACCTCTATCAAGCTGTTTGGTCTGTATGCGAATTTTCCCCGGGCCATCGGGATAGGCATAGCGAATCACATTGGTCAATACTTCCTCACAGGCCAGTTCGACACGGAGCAACTGGTCTTCCCTAAGACCGGCTTTCCTCCCACCGGACACAATCCATGCCAGTGAATCACTAAGGAAATCCATGGCTGCGGGGAAACGACGCTCAGCCACGACCGCTCCACTCCCGGAACGCGTGCCACCTTGGATGTGAAACAAGAAAAAAGGTTTCCTTCATGGTCATAAGTCTACCAGTTAAACCGCTCCCGGGCAACCCATCCACCACGACATGTCAACCACGACGGGGGGAAGGTACCACTATCCTCAGTATCTTATTGATGACAAGATTGTGGGGCGAAATTACTATCAGCGTAACCTGAAAACACTCGATGAGAACGGGAGTGTCATGATTTATTGACTGCCTTCTCTATCCCTTTTATCAAGTCTTTGAACACAATGCCATGGAAGGGGACAAGGGCATACCAGTACAATTTCCCGAATAAGGTGCGGGTATGGAACCATGCCTTGATTTGAAGTGTCCGGGTGGCACCATTGTCGTTAATATTGAATTCCAGCCATGCTCGGCCGGGCAGCAACATTTCGGCCCTGAGCAGCAGGTGCCGACCCGAAACAAGATCTTCCACACGCCAGAAATCAATTACGTCCCCGATCTTGAGGCTTGCTGCGCTGCGACGTCCCCGCTGAATTCCAACCCCTCCGATCAGCCGGTCCATGAAACCTCTCAGCCGCCACATCCAGTTGGTCTGGAACCATCCTTCCTTTCCTCCAATGCAACAAATAGATTGGAACAGAGATATCGCGGTCTGATCCGTTTCCAGGGAATATACGGCCGTAAACCGTGGAAGCTTCCGCATCTCCCTCAGTTTGATGGCCAGCTCGTGGGCGGGCGGATAGGCATCGGCCCATCGGGTACGGATTTGATCCTGTTCTTCCCTGTCCATGGCCCTGACCAGTGCTTCCCGGTAACTGATCGGTTCAACCGGTACCAGGCCGCGAATGTGAACGTCCCTGCAGACAACATTGTTACGCAACCCTTCCATCAGGGAACGGATTATTGGAGCCGGTACCGGTGTGACGAGACTGGCAACATATGCGTAGGCGGGAATGTAGTTGAAGGGAAAATGAAACATGGCGACTCTTCGATTCAGCATATGTGCGAATTCTTCCATCATTTCCCGGTACGTCAGGACATCCGCCCCACCGATGTCGAAACTTTTCCCAATAGTTTCAGGCGTTTCGAGTACCCCGACCAGATATTTCAACACGTCGCGAATGGAAATCGGCTGGCACTGGCGATCCACAAAACGAGGTAAAGGCAGGACTCGAAGCCGGGTGATCAGGGAATGAATGATTTCGTAAGAAGCGGAACCGGATCCAATGATCACAGCCGCGCGGAGAACAGTAACCGGTATTGAGCTGTTGCGAAGGGTGAGTGCTACTCTGATACGGCTGGACAGGTGATCCGACAGACCGGGGGTCAGGTCCCCCAGTCCTCCCAGGTAGATAATGCGTTTCACACCCGCTTCTTCAGCCGCTTCCCTGAAATTGGAAGCAGCCAGGATGTCCGCTTCGTCAAACTGATCAGGGCCCAATGCAAGGGAATGAATCAGGTAGAATGCTGTGTGAATCCCTTCCAATGGCTTTTTCAGAGTTTCCGGACGAAGTGCATCGCCTGCAGAACACATCACTCCCGGCCACTGCTTTGCCAGGCAGGCTGAGGGTGTACGGACCATAACACGGATCGTATAGCCCCGGTCCATCAGCACCGGTACCAGCCTTCCCCCCACATATCCTGATGCACCGGTAACAAGAACCGGCCCCATGTCCGGTACCGGTGAGGTTGGAATCATATACTGGTAGGGTCTTTCACGGGCGGCCACCCGCTCGGTTGATTTGAATAAAGCCATATTGACACCTCTCTCGCACAACGCACCGGGAATGAATGATCTATGATAGCACAAGTCCACGGGTTTGAATCAGCGCCGGGCCAGGCTCCCGGATCAAAATCCCCCCTCTCAGCCCTCTGCAAATGCATTGATAAGCGCCGCAAATTCCAGACCGGCATCTTTCTGCAGAAAATGACCGCCTTTCAGAGTTGTATGGGACCGGCCACCGGCCAAGGGAATTCACTGAATTGTATATGCATCCCCACTGCGGGGGACTGGGGCCGAGAAAAATCTATTGGCTCTCTCCTGTCCTGCCTCCATAAACGGGGAGAGTTTGGCCCTGCCTGCAGGCCGGGGAACGGGGTCAGTGTATTTGATCCCGGAACCGCCTATCGGTTGTACCGAATCACCACGTCCCGTTTAATGTCTTTGATTGTGGCCACCCGGCTGGTGTCCAAAATGTGGTCTTGCCTGAGTTTCACGTGGTAAATTCCCTGCGTTGTCACAATGTAATAATGGTTGCTACCCATACTCAGCATGCTTGAAAAAGTTTCCCGAGGCGCCGCAGAAGTCGCGGCCAGCCCCAGAACCACCACCACACCCAGCAGAAATCCGATAATCATGTCCTTTAAATTGAAACGTTTCATCTTTCCCTCCCGTGAGTTTTTTACAGACAGTCCTTTTCAGAATACTGCCGCAGGTTTAATTGAATTGCACTTTCAGTTTACATCATGCTCTCAGGAGAAGACAAGGAGAAGGAAAAAAGGTTGAGGTTGAGTAAAAGGCAAGGTTGAGTGAAGAACGAGAATTGGCTGTTTCTTCCCTTTTGCCTTGTTCGGGTTTCTTATTCCTACTCCTACCCCAACGCATACTCACTCGGGAGAGGGAAGGTGAAGTGAAAGTGCGAGTGTAAGTGAATAGGGGAGAGCAAATTGCTCATTCCCTGTCTTCTCTCAACCTTGTCCGGCCTCAACCTTAACCTTCTCTTCCCTTCTTGTCCGACCTTGCACTCACACTCGTACTTCCTGCCGTCCATTCATTTACTGATGATGGGCAGGAAGATACTGCCATAGCGTTCCAGTTTAACCGCACCAACCCCGTGAATTTCCATCATTTCCGCCAATGTAGATGGGCGGTATTTTGCCATTTCAATCAGAGTGCGGTCACTGAACACAACATAGGGTGGCATTCCCATTTCGTCCGCCAATTCTTTTCTCTTTTGCCTCAGTTCTTCAAAGAGATTCCGCGTTGCAGGGTCGGCCAACACATCTTCCCGGTTCAGGGCGGCGGCTTTTTTAAGCCTGGCTTCCTCCGGCTTCTTTCCCTCATTCATCTGGCCCAAAAAGGACTTTCCAGAGCGAAGAACCGGCCAGGCCGCAGCTGTCAATTTCAGGCCCCCGTAAGCCGGGTCCTGGCTCAACAACCCATGAGCAATGAGCTGCCGACCCAGCTGCTGCCACGCCTGTTTTGAATGGCCTTTGCCAATTCCCCACGTGGAGAGCTTGTCATGGCCGTTTTGAACCACCCGTTTTTCGGTTGAGCCACGAAGCACGTTGATGATATAGCCCATGCCAAACATTTGCCCGGTCCGCCATACGCAGGACATGAATTTCTGCGCCTCCACTGTCAGGTCCCTGGCCTCGCCTCGGCCACCGTCCAGGCAGTTGTCGCAGGCGCCGCAATTTTCCTTTTGATAATTTTCGCCAAAGTAGTGAAGCAGAGGAATCCGGCGACAGCATGTGGCCTCGGCAAAGCCCAGCATCACCGATAGCTGGTTGTTGGCAATCCGCTTCTCCTTTTCATCCTCTTTTTGATTGATGAAGTATCGGATTTTTGAAATATCACCGTAACCCAGCAGGAGCAGGCAATGGGCAGGGAGCCCGTCCCGTCCCGCTCGCCCAATCTGCTGATAGTAAGATTCAATGTTCTTGGGTAAATCGTAGTGCACCACGAAGCGGACATCGGGCTTGTTGATTCCCATGCCGAACGCGATCGTCGCCACAATAATGCTCACGTCATCCCGGATAAATGCTTCCTGATTCCGGTTCCGTTTCTCTGCGCTCATCCCGGCATGGTAAGGCAACGCGGAAACCCCCTGTTTTGTCAGTTTCCCAACAATCTGTTCGGTTTCTTTCCTTGATGCACAGTACACAATCCCCGACTGATCCGGGAATTTTTCTAAAAACGCAGTCAACTGCCTGAACGGGCTGTTTTTCTCTTCCACCTCGAGAAAGAGATTGGGCCGGTCAAAGCTGGCTACGTACAACGCCGGGTTTTTCATGTGCAGGTTCTTGACAATATCCTCTCTCACCCGTTTTGTGGCGGTGGCGGTCAAAGCCAACACCGGCAGGCCGGGAAAACGTTCCCTGAGGGTTGCCAGCTGGCGATATTCCGGCCGGAAATCGTGGCCCCACTCCGAAATACAGTGGGCTTCGTCAATAGTCAGGAAACTGACAGTCACCCCCTCCAGTAGATCCAGGATGTGCGGTTTCATCAGAGTCTCCGGCGCCACATACAAAATCCTCACCTGCCCCTCCACAATCCGGGAAAGATTCTCGCGGTAATCCTCCCGGCTCAGGGATGAATTCAACAATACCGCGTACTCTCCCAGCTGATTCAATTGCAGGACCTGGTCTTTCATCAGTGAAATCAGGGGTGAAACCACAATGGCCAGCTTGTCATCGGACAAGATTGCAGGAAGTTGGTAGCACAGGGACTTCCCGCTCCCTGTGGGCAGTATTGCCAGGCAATCCCGTCCCGACCGGATGGTTTTAATAATTTCTCTTTGATGGGGATTAAACGAAGTATAGCCGAAAATCTCTCGTAACTTACTGTCTAAAATAGTGTTTGCATCAGCCATGAAGCATCCGGCAGCCTTAAAACCCCTCGGTGGATGCGAACAGGCCGACCTTCAGGTTCTCTGCCAGATAAATCAGCCGCCCATCCACCAGCACGCTGCCGTCTCCGATGACCAGTTTCAGCTTGGATTCCATCACCCGCTTGATATCCAGATGGTACAGGACTTTTTTTGCTTCCGGGAGGATCTGGCCCGTGAACTTCACCGCTCCGACACCCAGTGCCCGGCCCTTGCCCTGAAACCCCTTCCAGCCGAGGTAAAACCCCAGCAACTGCCAGAGAGCATCAAGACCGAGACAGCCCGGCATCACCGGGTCTCCCGGGAAATGGCACTTAAAAAACCACTTTTTCGGGTTAATGTCCAGTTCCGCGATGATTTCACCCTTTCCGTATTTGCCGCCATCCTCAACAATCTTCACGATACGGTCAATCATTCGCATTTTCTTTACCGGCAACCGGGCATTATCCTTACCAAACAGCTTCCCTTTACCGCATTTGATGATCTCTTTCAATGTATAAAATGTCTTTCTCTCCATGATTCACCTCAATGAAACTTCAATATACTTACTTTACCAGAAAGTTCATCAATTGAATAGCATTCTGAAGAGAGGGAATAGAGGGAAGTGATGAGTGATGGGTGAAAAAGATGTGTTCTGTGTTCCGTGTTCTGTGTTCTGACCGGAGGGGAAGAGATGGGACAGGGAATGTCCAACTCACTGATTTTTCTTACCCCTACTCCTGCGGCGCGTTGCGCCGAATGTTGAGTGATAGGTGTTGAGTGTTAAATGAAAAGACAGACACATCAGGGAAAATCAAAAAGCATGGAATGGCCAACTCCCTGATTTTTCTTACCCCTACTCCTACCCCTACTCGTATGCGGAACACCCACTCTCATTCCCCCGCACTCGCACTTTCACTTTTCTTTCCCCGTCTTCTTGACCTGGATCAATTTCTTACTTTACTTTTATGTTAAGATAGTAGATGGTAAAAAATAATTCCGGCAGAAACGGCCGGGAGGGAGAGTTGATAAATGAGTGAAACACTGTATTCCGTTGAAAGACGCAAAGAATTATTGAAACACATGATCCGGCAATTGAATGCCGGGGAGACCGTAGACAGCGTCCGGGAGACACTGGTCCGGCTCCTTGGGACCGTTCCCTACGAAGAAGTGGTCCAGGTGGAACAGGAACTGATGGCTGAGGGATTGCCCCAGCAGGAAATCCTCAAGCTCTGTGATGTTCATGCCCAGGCTCTTCGTGGGCACATTGAGCAGCCGGCAGATCTGTCGGTTCCGGATGGGCATCCGCTAAACGTGTTCCAGAAGGAAAATGAGGCCATCACGTGGGAAGTGACCGCACTGGATAAACTATTCAGTGAACTCGATACACTTACCGGTGACGCCGCTGCCGGACAGGTGTTCGACGACATCCGCAAACACTTTTTCGCCCTGGCGGATGTGGACAAACACTACCTTCGCAAGGAAAACCTGTTGTTTCCCTTTCTGGAGCAGCACGGGGTCACCGGGCCGTCCACCGTTATGTGGGGCAAGCACGACGAAATCCGGGAATGGCTCAAGGCCGGGTCGGCGGCATTGAAAGAACTGACCGCCGAAGTAACAGCGGAAGATTTATCCGCAGTGGTAGACTTTGCCCTGCGCCCCGCGTCCAACGGCGCGGCGGAAATGGTAATGAAGGAGGAAGAAATCCTCTTCCCCATGGCATGGGAAAAGCTGGATGAATCCGAATGGGCACAGGTTCACCAGCAGACCGGGGATTATGGCTACTGCCTCATTGAACCAAAAACCGAGTGGCAACCAACTGTATCCCTTGAAGAATCAGATGACAGGGGAAAACCCGGGCGAATCCGTCTCAGTACCGGAACCATGACGGAAAAGGAGTTGGCGGCGATTCTCAACACCATCCCTTTCGATATGACTTTCGTGGACAAGGACGACACCGTTCGCTACTTTACACGGGGGAAAGAGCGGGTTTTTGCCCGGAGCAAGGCCATTATCGGCCGTAAAGTCCAGCATTGCCATCCCCCGAAGAGCATGCACATTGTGGAAAAGATTCTGGATGATTTTAAGGCCGGCAGAGAGGAAAGTGCCGCATTCTGGATCAATCTCGGGGGAAAATTTGTTCATATTGAATACTTTTCCCTGCGCGGTGACGACGGCGAATACCTCGGCACACTGGAAGTCAGTCAGGACCTGACGGAAAAACGCGCTCTGGCGGGGGAGCAGCGGCTCTTAACTTACAGCAGTCAAAAAACGGGAGAAGGCCATGGGCAGGACTGAGAAAGCAGCCATTACCCCGGACACAAAGGTCGGTAGCCTGCTGGATAATTTCCCGGAACTGGAACCGGTGCTGATGGCACTGTCCCCCAAGTTTGAAAAACTGAAAAATCCGGTGCTGAGAAAAACCGTGGCAAAGGTGGCAACGCTTCGTCAGGTGGCGAAAGTGGGGGCAGTGCCCCTGCCCCTGCTGATCAACGAGCTTCGCCGGGCCGCCGGCATGGAGGATCTGGAGCTGGACACCGTCAATCCGGCTGACATAGCGGTTCCATCCTGGCTGAACGGTGCCAGACCCGTTGAAGCCATAGACATCCGGGATGACATTGATGCAGGTGTTCAGCCCATCTCCATTGTCATGAAAAAACTGAACACCCTGAACGAAGGCGAAATCCTGAAAGTCATTGCCCCTTTTGAACCGGTACCCCTCATTGACCTTGCGAAGAAGAAGGGCTTTGCAGTACACTTGGATAAAGAAAACGATACCGGTTTCATGGCAGTTTACTTCAGGAAATCGGAATAGAGGAGGCGGAAAATGTCCGAACTGATGCATGGGAATGGCGATAAGGTTGAAAGTCTGCTGAAATTTTCCCTTGGAATCATCAACGGCGAAAATGGCCGGGAATTGATGGACAAATATAGTTATGCCATTGAAAACGTCACCCCGAGGGACATTGTGGACATGGAAAACCGCCAGCTTTCCCTCGGCGTCCCCATCGATGCCATCAAGGAAACCATCGGAAAAGTCATCAACGTCTTCTTCAAGTACCTCAAAGACTATCCGTGGGAAAAACCATCACCTGGAACCTTTCTCTTTGACATGATGGCAGAAAACCGGGCGTTGGAAGCCCACCTCACCGGAACCAAAGAACTGGTAAAGAAGCTGAACAAAGAAACAGACGAAACCAAGCTGAAGCCATCGGAAACCCTTGATAAACTCCAAAAATCCATCGCACGGCTCTTGGAATTCGAGATTCATTACGACAAAAAAGAAAACATCCTCTTCCCTGCGCTTGAGAAAAGCTGGGACTACTCCCGGCCCCTGCAGGTCATGTGGTCCATTGACTCTGACATCCGAAAATCCCTCCGCACCCTCAGGGATATCCTCTCGGTACCAACACCAAACCTGACTGAACTGAACCGGGAACTGGGGAAATACTACTTTCTCGCCCACGGCATGGTGTTCAAAGAAGAACTGGTGGTTTATCCCCTGGCCACCGAAACCTTGAGCCCTTCGGATTTTGAAGAAATGCGCCGCCAGTCTTTCGAGCTGGGCTTCGCCTTCATCGAAGCGCCAACTCCCCCGAAAGAGATAGCGGAGATAAAACCGTCCGGGGCGATTGATGCCACACACTTAGACCTGGAAACCGGAAAAATGAAACTGGAACAGCTCATTCAAATGCTCAACACCCTCCCGGTGGACATGACCCTCATTGACGAAACCGACACCGTCGTTTACTTCTCCAACCCCAAAGATCGGCTCTTCTCCCGCTCCAAAGCCGTCATCGGGCGAACCGTCCAGAATTGCCATCCCCCGGAAAGCGTCCACATGGTCAACGAACTCCTGGAAGCTTTTAGAAAGGGCAAAAAAGACAGCGAGTCCTTCTGGATCACCATAGCAGGCCGCTTCGTCCTCATCCAGTACTTTGCCATGCGGGACAAAGACGGCACCTACCGCGGCTGCCTTGAAGTCTCCCAGGACGTCACTGCCATCCGCTCCCTCACCGGCGAAAAACGCCTGATTGGCGAGTGAGCCGGCCTCCGGCCCGAGTACAAGTGAAAGTGCGAGTGAATATGGAGAAGGAAAAAGAACAGAAAAACAGAAAGGGATTGGTCATTTCCCATTTTGTATCCGTAAGTTAACATTCAGCACTTAGCATTCAATATTTGACTGGCTTCCGGCCTCCGGCCGCTCCATTTTCTACGAAAAACGTTTAATCAGCCAATAGCCCGACCAGCGGAGGAATGCTGAATTGGGGAAATAGGATTTACCCCTTGATAAAAAAGTTCAATATTGTAACCAAAATTGCTGTCGTTCCAGTGCCTGTTCTCCGCCTTGCGCTGTAGCTAACCCCTGCTTCCCCCTCCTGGAACCAGCGCAAAGTACCCACTCTTGTCAAGTTCAGGGTCCGGCCCCATCCTCCTCTACCCCGTCAGTCGCCGTAGCGAGTAAATCCCCGGCCCCGCACCGGTCGCATACGCCCCCCGGCTCTTCTTTCGGATTATCGTATCGCCGAAGGCGCCGTAGGCCTCCCGGATAAAGCCCCTGGAGCCAATCACCAGCCCATCGGAAAAATGACGGATCCGGTAGCGGAACACATCCCCCTGATTCAGCTCAAACCCCGTGTCTTCAGCGTCTTTCAGGACATCTGCTCCAATCTGCCCCTGCTTCCCTTCCACTTTAAGCCCGCCATTTTGGTACAGGTAGGCCCGGTATAGGGAAAGGGCTTTTCTTTTGTTTGTGAAGGGAAGGCCGTCCCATGAGAGAAAGTTGTGTTTGTTCCCCGCCTGTACCCGGTAAGCGATGCTGGAAAAGCGATAGTCTTCCGGTTTCTCCACCATCTCTGCCCGGACGGGGTTCAAATCTATGTAAGCCAGGCAGGCAAGGAGTGCTTCCCCGGATTCAATCCATACGCTCTTGAACCGGTCTCCCCAGAAGTAGCCCTTACGCTTATGGATACGGTTATACCAGCGGGAAAACACTTGTTTGATATAGCGGACATATTCGGACACATCGGACAGCCGGTTTCGGAGCAGTTCCGGGTCATGAACCAGCATCTGCATCACCCCGCCATCTTTTTTAACCCGTTTGATCAGTTCTTTATCCGGTACTTCATCCCCCGGCTTTACTTTTACCAGCAGATGAAAGTGGTTGGAC
>QMQE01000010.1 GCA_003650445.1 Acidobacteriota bacterium
CAAGTTTTTGAAATGCGGGTTCCTCTTGGCAAATTGACAGTTATTGATACCCCCTCCTTGGAAATGGGAAATGAGAGAGCAAAACGGGGACTGGCAACGCCGCGGTGCCTGTTCCCCGCTTTGCGGTCCAGCCAACTGAGTGCGCGTTATGCGTGGGCGGCAGAAAAAGGAGTAGGAGTAATAATAGTGAAAGTGCGAGTGCGCGAAAGAAGGGAGTTGGCCAATCACTGTCTTTTGACTTTTCTCATCTTGTCATCTAACATCCAACATCTATCATCTAACATCCGGCGCAACGCGCCGCAGGGGCAGTAAAAATCAAAGAGTTAGTAACTATCTGTTCCTTTCGAATCTTATCGAAAACTTATCCGAACTTTTATTTTATCTTACCTTTGTGCCTTAGTGCCCTTGTGTTAAATTCTTCTCCCTCTCGTCTCTTCCCTTCCGCTCTTCCCCCCTCAGCGTTCTCGGCGGTCTCTGCGGTGAGTCTGGTGTCTTACTCTGCTGCTTCCATCTCCAAATTTCAAATATTTTGGATCCGAGCCTGCCGGCCCGGAGGTCATCTGATAGCTTTGAAGGATTGCTTCCTGGCCCAGCCATTCATGCCGTCCGGGAGAATGATGTGGACGAATCCGGATTGTTCTCCTTCCAATCCAACCAATGTACCTGAATGGATACGAAACAACAGAGAAGATGAGGTGGAAGGCTCACTGAAAACCTCTACTTCAGGCTGAAATACAATCGCTTCCCTTCGTGTCAGTTCACCTGCTCTGGAATTTGCCAGGCCAAATACCATCAGGAGAAAAATAAGGGAAACGCCCAATCCGTAGTACAGTGGTTTTCGGGAGAATCTGCCCGAGATAAGAAGGCCTGTAAAAATAAACACGAGCAACCAGAAAAAAAGAAGAACCCCTTCCAGAACCGGGTAGGGAATTGATTGATAAACATGTCGATATGCATTCTCCACTGCCCCGGCTGGAGGTATTTTAATCTTGTCCGAAAGCCGACTTCTCAGAATGGCCAGGTTCCGCTTAACCGAGGGGTTCAGAGGCTGAATCCGCCGCGCCTCTTCAAAATAAAGCCGTGCAGATGCCAGGTCTCCTTTCCGAAAGCTGGCACAACCGAGGTTGTACATCAGATCAAAGCTCTTTTCCCCCCTGGCAGCCAATTCGGAAGCCGCGTCTCCATATAATTTTATTGCCTTGTCGTAGTCTTTTGCGGCATATGCTGCCGCACCTTTCTGGTAGAGTGCATTGATGTCGGAAGCCGAGGCAAAGCTTGACAGGCACAAAAGAAGCACAATCCAATTCTTCATAGTACCTTCTCCAGTTTTGAAACAGCGCTTTCTGCGTCTTTCATAATGTCCCGGTTTAATGCATTATTGCTAGGGGTATAGCTTTCAAAATCACAGTATTCCACCACATCCACAATCGCTTTGATCAGATCCGGTGGCACCTCCCGGGATTCCAGCTCCCTGGCAATTTCGTCAATTTTCAAATCCAGTACAGGGCGGTTCCATTTGTCTGAAAAGTATGAGATGCAGGCCTTGGAAACCTGCTGGTAATAATCCCGCCCCTTTCCCTTCTTCAGAAATTTTGCGGCCTGGCTAATCCGGTTTCGGAACAATGCCGCTGCGTGGCTTCGCCGATATTCAACAGGATCTCTCCGGGACGGGTCCCGCCACCGCAGGAAGAACCCCAACAGAATGAAAATGAAAGGAATGGCTGCCATGGAAACGCGATACCAGGTACTCTCAGAAATATCCACAAATCTGTCCGGGGCCGCCCCTGTCCGGATGTAATCAATATCCTTACCCACGGCAACAACTTCGTTACCGGATGTTCCTGGCAAAATATTTTCCGGCGTTGCACTTCCCTTTTCAACGGAAACGTCAATTGAGCCGGACACA
This sequence comes from Acidobacteriota bacterium, assembly GCA_003650445.1. Classification (GTDB taxonomy): domain Bacteria; phylum Acidobacteriota; class Holophagae; order Thermotomaculales; family Thermotomaculaceae; genus UM-FILTER-49-7. The sequence continues at coordinate 1,907 of QMQE01000010.1, forward strand.
CGGGTTACATATTTCTTTGTGACCGGATTAAAAAAGATGATCTTTGTCCCGGGAATTACGAGGGTTCCCATTTTTTGGGGAACCAGGATTACTTTCCATGTTTTCTTTCCGCGCAGGGGATTTGCAGGCTCCCGTTCGAGCTTGGGAGATGATGGACGAAATACCCTGAATCCATCAATCGATTCAGGAAATACCAATGGAATGGTATTAAAATCCCCTTCCCCTGACACCACTACGGTGGCGGTGATACTGTCTCCCATTTTTACATGGTCCTGATTCACTGAAACAGACAACTGAAACTGCCCCACCGCCCCGGAAAATCCTGCCGGTTGGGGAGCAGGCAACGGATACACCATCAGTATTGCTGATTGGCTTTTCCGTTGGATCGGTTGACCCGGGAAGAATGAATTCGGATTCCCCACCTGAATACTGAACACCGGTTGAGGCAAAGGCAATCGCCCTGTCTTTGTTGGAAACACAATCTTTCTGAAAATAACAGCTGTGTTATAGGCTACACCGTTAATCATCATCCGCTTCCGGTCAATCAGATGATTCTGCCCGAGATCTTCGGTGAGAAAACCGGTAAAATCCGGTAGTTCCTGAATTCCCAGCCGAGCAATGTTCACGCGGCTGTAAATGCGGTAACTGACTTCCACCGCCTCTCCGACATAGGCAATCGCCTTACTCAACTCGCAACGGATGAAAAGCGAATCCGCTGTGACCGGTTGTTGAGTGACAACCGGGGGATTGAAAAAGTTGTCATCAAACATGTCAAAAGGCGACCTGGGCCGGGATGGGCGCTGAGACAAAAGACTGCCCTTCTTTACCGTGACGGAAATGGGTTGCGTCCGGTAAATTTTCCCTCCGACCTGCACCTTAAAGGATGGAATCTGAAAAGTACCGGCTTTACGGGGAGAGAGAGTAAACACCTCACTGATGGAGCGACTGACCTTCCAGTTGATAATTTGGGTGGACTCGCTGGTGGACGGCCCCGCAACAATTGAGAAATCCGGAATGGAAAATGAGCGGGGGAATTCCACATCTCCGTCGTAGCCATCTACGTTTATGGTTAACTGGAACGTATCTTCTGTTCCCACCGGGTTGGCAGACACAGTGGAAGTAACCTCCGTGGCACGGAGGGGCAAGGCAAGTATCAATAAAATTGGCAGAAGAAACTTCGCCATGTCTGACTTCCTCCCGTTTAGTGCCATGTCTCCATCTTCAATCTCTCAGTTTACCAGTCTTTTACGTTCCGTTCAACCGGTCTGGCAGTTTTCCGCTTTGCGTTCTTCTTTCTATCCTGCTTTTCCTGTTCCCGCAAGGCCTTCAGCATCCGCCTTGCCCGCTCTTTTTTCTGTTGCTGTTCTGAAGGCGGCTGTTTCTGTTGTTTCTTCTGATCGTTCTTTTTCTGTGCATCCGCCTTGTTCTGTTTCTGACTCTTCTTCTTGTCGTCTTTTTTCTTGTTATCCTGTTGTTTTTTCTGCTTCTGCTTCTGCTTCTGCAATTTCATTTTCTTCAGGCTCATCTCATAGTTTTCCTTGGCCCAGCGGTCTCCCGGGTCGGCCAACAGTGCTTTCCGATAGAACTCAGCCGCGTCCTTATATTTCTTCGCCTGGTACAGGGCATTCCCCGTATTGTAATAAAGGCGGGGCTGCAACTCCTTCGGCGCTTTACTCAAAAGATCTTTATAGGTCTTAACCGCATCTTCCACCCGGCCTGACTTCACAAATGCATTCCCCATATTGTATTTTACCTGTGGTGAATTATCCCGAAGGGAAAGTGCCTGAATATATTCCTGAAGCGCGGCCTTGTACTTTCCGCTGTCAAACAGTTCATTTGCCTTATGATTATGAATGTAGCCCGGGTCTGCCAGATGGAACTGGGCAAAGGCGGGCATCGCAATAAGGCTAAAAGCCATGGTGAACAAAGCAACCATATTTCCCGATATTCCCGTTCTCCCTTTCAGATAAAGGAAGGTGTTCCATTTCTCAGTATTCATACCGTTTCCCCCTCTCGTCAAAGCAATAAGAAAGCCGCAAGAGATAGGACAGACCCTGCAAGCGGCAGTTGGTAGCGATCCCTCAGTCGGACAATGCCCTTTTCTTCCAGCTTCCGACGCGACAGCTTCTCCAATTTTGAAGCCAGCCCCATGGCTGTGCGGGTATCAGAGGCATGGAAAAATCCGCCGCCCGTTTTCTTCGCGATCTCTCCCAATGCCTTGACATTGAGCCTCGAAATAATGGTTTCCCCGTTTGCGTCCTGCTTGTAGCCACCCACTTCCCCATCCGGACCGATTTCCGGAACCGGGGCACCGGCAATAGAACCGACACCGACGGTGAAAACGAGGACACCATTTTCCTTCAGTTTTCGAATCGCACTATCCACATTTCCACCAAAATCTTCACCATCTGAAAACACGACTACAGTCCGATACCCACCGGAATTCTCTTGAAAAGACTGAGACGCGAGGCCCAGTGCACGGCCCAGGTCAGTTCCTGCAGCAGAGGTCATGTCGGTGTCAATCCCATCCATAAACATAGCCACCGCCTCATAGTCGGTTGTCAATGGACACTGGATAAAGGCATCCCCGGCAAAAACAATAATGCCGACTCTGTCATTTTTTAATTGCAGTAACAGATCATAGACCATTTGCTTTGTCACAGCGAGGCGGGAAGGCTTCAAGTCCCCCGCATTCATGGATTTGGACACATCCACCACAAAGAAAATATCCCGCCCTTTACGCTTCCCCTTCTCCAGGGCTACCCCGTATCGAGGAGAGGCAAGGGACACAATCAGCAGCGCCAATGCCAGAAGAAAGAAAAACCATTTAAAAAATCGACGATCCCGGGCAACCGCCAAACGTACCCTGAAAAGGCCGGTTTCCTTAAAAAAATTTGCAACCGTATTGTGCCGAATCCATAGCACTACCAGAAATATCAGGATGACAGCCAGTCCGTACAGCAGCTCAGGATATTGAAAATTCATTGTTTTACCCTCAGAACAATTTCACGGACAAAGAAGAAACCCAGCATCAATGCCAGGGCACTCCAGAGAAAATAACTGTAAATATCTCGCCAGAGAGCAAATTTTTTGACCTCAATTTTTGTTTTCTCCATCCTGTCAATGATACTGTAAATCGCTTTCAGCTTTTCCGCGTTCGTTGCCCGGAAATACGCACCACCGGTTTTGCCGGTAATTTCCTTGAGCATGTTTTCGTCAATTTGAACCGGAACTTTGACAGTGCGAACCGTCCCGAAGGGGCCGGGTTGCGGCATTTCTGCATACCCCGTCGTACCCACTCCAACTGCATAGATTCGAATGCCCAGTGCTTCAGCCAGTTCAGCCGCTGAACGAGGGTCAATATTGCCTCGGTTATTCATGCCGTCGGTTGCCAGAATTATGACCTTGGATTTGGCTTTGGATTTTCGAAGCCGATTAACAGCGGTGGCAATGGCCATCCCGATTGCAGTCCCATCTTCAATGCTCCCCAGTTTCGTGTCCGCAATCAGTTGTTTCAGCATCTTATGGTCGGTAGTCAACGGGCAACGGGTAATGGCATAGGCGGAAAATGGAATATACCCCATACGGTCGTAGGGCCGGCCGTCCACAAAGCTGAGCAGCGTTTCCTTTGCCACCTGAAAACGATTGGGTTTCAGATCCATCGCCTTCATGGAAGAAGAAATGTCCAGGCAAAGGACAATGTCAATTCCTTTGATATCCTGTCTTTCATAGAGCTTACCCAATTGAGGCCGGGCAAGTGCCAGCACCATCAAGACAAGGGCAACAAGCGGAAACCATGCGGCGACCCGGAAAAGGTATTCCCGGGGAGAAACCGGCACGAGGTCCATCAGGAAACCGGAAAAACGGATGCCTTCCCGTCCGGCTCGATTTTGTTTCACAAGCCACCAGATTAGAAAAATCACAGGAATCAACAGAAACAGAACCGCCCATGACTCAAACCGAAACATTTGATTCCTCCCCACTTTCAGCCTTTTCCTTCTCCTCTTCCTGTCGCTGGCAGATCAGGTCAGCGAGCTTGTACACCAGATTCACATGACTGTTGGTTTCCCCTTGAGCCGGAACCAGTTTCGCAAATTTGACCATATCGCAGGCATCCAGAAACTCCCGAACCAGACGATCCTCATCAACGGTTGTATGCCCTGCAAGATTGTTCAGCATTTCCTCACTGGTTTCCACTGAATATTCCAGTCCAAAGGCACGGCCCAGAAAACGCTTCCCGATTTCCGCCAGTTCCACGTAAAAGTCCTTGATTCGTCCATCCTTCAGGTATCGACTGGCCAGGAGTTTTCCCAGAAGCTCCCGTACCTCTTCACATGGTGGAATTTTCGGCAGTTTCTTTTCTATTGCAAGACGGTCCCGGTTCCGATAGCGTTTAAGCATCCTGAAAATAACGAAAACCAGAAGTGCAAGGAGCAGAAGTCCCCCAAGCACAACAGCGACAACCCGAATCAAGTGGGAATAATCCGGTTTAATCTCCAGCTGGGGCTTCAATGGGTTAATTGTCTTCTTTTCCTTTCCTCCCGCAAACATAGAAACCACTTCCACATCCGGTACCTTCTTCTCCACTGTGTCTCCACCTGCGGTGGCCTTAATTTTCCCAAGGGACAGGGTTCCAAGCTGAAAAGGATGAACAGTTATTGAATAGCGATACAGATGATAACCATCCGGAAGTTTTTCATCCGTTGTAATTCCCTTCTCCCATACCGGCAAAGACTCGGTATTGTCTTCATCCACCGTCACTTGCGGTTTGACAAACGCAAAAGTGACAACGCTTCCTTCTTTAACAACTGCCCGTGCGGAAATCGTCACCGGGTCCCCCACGTGACAGGTGGATTTGTCAGTATTCACCGTCATATTTAAAGAAGTGGCGAAGGATAACACACTCGCCAACAACACCAGACAAATTGAAAGAAAGCGTCTCATCTGACCATCTTCCTCTTCCGTTTTTCAAAGAAACGGCGAAATGAATGATACATATCCGTTCCGGCCGTTACCGAGATATAATCCAGGCCCAATCTGGAAAAGGTTGAACTCAGACGGTCCCGATGGGCCATCACCGCCTGAATATAGGCATCCCGGGTTCGACGTGCGGCAAAATCCACTATCCTTGGGCGTCCGCCTTCCAAGGGCAGCATTGAAATCATGCCCCGCGGAGGGTTCAACTCCAGTCCACCATCTACCCAAACCGGAATCAGGTCATATTTCATTGCCGCCATCTTCAGCGTATTCTCAAAACCGGCTGCATGGAAATCGGAGATCAGAAATACCACAGCCCGACGCCGCTGAACCGACAGAAGATGCTCCAGCGCCACTGAAATGTTCGTGCCCCCGGCTCCCCGGAGTTCAAGCAGATCCCGAACAACCCGAAGTACATTTCGAACCCCTTTCCGGGGTGGAATGTAAGCTTCAATCCGATCCGAAAACCCGATCATACCGATTCTGTCATTATTCTTGATGGCGGAAAAGCCAAGGAGACCGGAAATTTCCGCACAGGTTTCCCGCTTCAGGCGGTTTCCAACACCAAAATCCATGGATTCCGACACATCCACAAGAAGCTGAATGGTCAATTCCCGTTCCTCAACAAAACGCTTCACATAAGGACTACCCATCCTTGCGGTTACATTCCAGTCAATGGAACGGATATCATCCTCTGCAACATATTCCCGCACTTCCGAAAACTCCAGGCCTCTGCCCTTAAACGCGGAGTGGTACTCGCCACCGAGTACTTCCTCTACAATTCGATTGGTGCGGATTTTAATCCTTCTGACTTCTTTCAGCAGCTCTTCCGCCTGCATTCCCTTATGCCTCCTGATTTCGCGGTACCGGGTTATCGCTCAAGCCGGAGGTCAGGGGACTTCAACCTGGTCAAAAACCATCCGGATGATATCGTCTGAGTTGAGATTCTCCGCCTCTGCTTCGTAGGAAAGAATCACCCTGTGGCGAAGTACATCCGGGGCCACCGCCTTGATATCCTCCGGTGTTACGTAGCCCCGGCGGCGAATCATGGCATACACCCGTGCCGAAATGGCAAGTGCCAGTGTCGCACGTGGAGATGCACCGAAATCAATAAGGGATTTCATATCGCCCAGGCCGTATTCCTCCGGCTCCCGGGTGGAGAACACCAGGCTGACAATGTATTGCTTCAATCGGTCATCCATGTACACGTCCGGCATCAATTGCCTCAGGGTAAGAAGTTCTTCCTGGCTGCATACCTGCTGCACATCATAACTTGTGTTGGATGTAAAGCGGTTCAGGATTTCCATCTCCTCCTTCCGGTTCGGATACCCGACTTTTAATTTCAGCATAAAACGATCCATCTGGGCTTCCGGCAGGGGATAAGTTCCCTCCTGCTCAATGGGATTCTGAGTCGCCATGACGAGAAACAATTCCGGGAGGGCATACGTTTCACTGCCGATGGTCACCTGTTTCTCCTGCATCGCTTCCAAAAGGGCACTCTGAACCTTGGCAGGGGCACGGTTAACCTCATCCGCCAGAACCAGGTTGGCAAACACCGGGCCTTTCCGGGATGAAAAGGTGCCTTCCCTGGGATTGAAAATCTGCGTTCCTACGATATCGGCCGGCAACAGATCAGGGGTAAACTGAATTCGGCTGAATTCTCCGTTCACCGCCTTCGACAGGGTGCTGACCGCGAGAGTCTTTGCCAGGCCCGGCACACCTTCCACCAGGATATGGCCGCCGGAAATCAATCCCACCAGCAACCGTTCCACCATATACTTCTGGCCCACTATTACATGGGAAACCTCACTGATCAGTCTGTCCAGAAAAGCTGTTTTCTCTTTCACCTGTTCATTGATGATGCGAACACCTTCTTCCATACAAAACCCCCTTCCTCAAGTCAACTCTATTTTTAGTGCAAGAATTATACCTATTTTGAGGAGTTTCTGGCACTGTGAAATTCAGCCTTGCAAATAACCCTAACCCATTCAATTTATGAAAGAAATTCTGGATTATCAAGCCATAGGGGAATGCCTGCCCCCCCCTCACAGAAAAATATTGTGCCGAAACGGCGCCCTGACCTTCCGGGAACCGACAAAATGGCATGGACTAAGAAAAAGAACCATCCAGACAATCCGTTTGATCCGATACTCCGTAATACCCAGCAGGTCACGGCTGCTTCACAGAACCTTATCATTTCACCAACAGCGGCGCCTTCAGCTCACGAATGTAGTGTCGATAAGCCTTCCGAAAGGCCTTGTATTCATCCAGTGGAACCGTTAATTTTTTCCAGACCGATACGATGTCCATGGTAAACGTTTTTCCTGCCATTTTACAATGGCGGGTCATGTGAAAATACGGAGTATCCAGCTCCATGTCTTTCGGTGCTTTCACAATGGTCAACCCCGCCGATAGTTTGAACACGACATGAATCTTGCGGGTTTTATGTCTGGAAAATTCTACAGGGAATTGCCGCTTTCGGCGAAAATAGTTCCTGGATCCGCTGTCAACCAGGTTCGGAATCACATAGGTTCCATCTGCCGCCTCTATTCCAGCTTTTTGAAGTGTCAACTGACAGGTGGTTTTTACGATGCCATTGCCTTCCACCACTTTGAAATCATTCAACACAGCGCCAGGGATCATCCTTTGAATCCAGTCACGGTAATCTTCCTTTTCTTCCTGCTTTGACACGCTGTCCCGGAACCGAAGTTCCTGGTAGGCCGGCTGGCCTGTTTTGATTTCCGTCAAGCCGGCGCATATTGATTTGTCCAGATACAAGTGAGCCATAATGATATATTGAAAGACATTGGAATCGGCTGAAGAATAGGGCAATTGGATAACCTGTCCGCCTTTGTCTGTAACCAGCAGCGCATTGGTTCCTTCCAGGTCTTGCTGAATAAAGGGAATTCGGGTAATCGGGTCTGTCATGTCCGCAATCAGAAAAGGCCTGTCATTAATTGTTGTGTTTGCAAGCTCATGGGTTTTATCATCCAGCTGTACCGCCAGAATCACGTGATTAAACTGGTTCCCCGGGAATTCGCGGAATACTTTGCGGTAGTCCCTTGCCTTGGCCATGACTGGAAATGCCTGAATTCCGCGACTTCTCAGCATAGCCGCCGCAAGGAAGGCCATGTCCTTGCAGTCTCCATAGCGGTGCTGCAGCACCTCACTGCAGGGATGCGGGATAATCCCCCCTCTTCCCAACTCTACATCCACATAATTAATGTGAGTTGGCACCCAGCTGCAGACCGCCCGGATTAATTCCAGCGGACTTGTCTGAGGGAAAATTTTCGCCATCTCTGTTTTGGCCTCCGGGCTCAGTTCAAGACGCCCGGAGGACTTCCGCCAATATTCCATACCAAAAGAGGCCCAGTCCCTGACTCCTGTGTTGTATGAAATTGCGAGATAAGGAATTTTATCCGCAAAAACCGGGTCATTGTCTTCCGGTTTCAGATAGGGAACCTTCATCACCCTGTACGTGCTCCCTTCTTTCTGAACCACATGGTTCAGATCATTTAAAACGGCAATCCGGGGAGAACCCGAAACCGTTATTTCCAGTTGACCAATTTCCGCATTGTCCCCGAGAGGAAGAAAGATGTCATCAAAAAAACTGTCTGCCGCCATTGTGTATTGGAAAGCAACAATATCCCCTCTGTCAACTGTTTTGAAACTGGCAACAATCTGCCGGTCATCATCTACAAAATTCTCATTCAACGCCAGTTTCAATATATTTTCCGTTTCCAGTCTCTCCTTGCAGGCCTTCGTCTCGTTCAGCCGCCATCCGTCAATTCCCGTAACCCTGTCCTTTCCACCGTAATGAATCTTCAAAGTTCCGACGCTAAGTCCCTTTGTATGTAGAATCTTATACACTACCTGCTTCCGCAGTTGCACTTTCCCAGCCATGAACCCCACATGAGTGCTTTTGAACAGAATCGCTACGCTGGGCTCCTCACTTCCCACTACAGGTGTGTAGGTTGCGTGTTCCTGGACCCAGGAAGGCGCCACAGGGAGCTTCTTGTGTCTCGGAAATGCCGGTAGTGACAGAAAAAGAATAATAAATAATAGTTTCCGGCTCATTCCGCTTCCTTCAACACAATGGTTGGATGCGAAACAGAGATCACCTGATCAAAATAATTCTTGAACATTCTGGCCGATGTAGAATTGAACATATTGCGATCCATATGCTCCTTTGTTTCAACAGTGAAGGTATGATCGTCCACTTTTGTAAAAGAAATTGCGTACCCGAAATAAAAAAGTTTGATGTTCTCTTTTTTCGGAACGGAGACAAGGCTGAAGTCCTCCGGGAGATGATAAACCAGCTTCTGCTCCACAATGTACGGATACTTGAAGACAATACTCGAGAAGCGTTTTTCAGCGTTAAACGGGTTTGTCAGGTAGCGGCTGAGCCCGACCGGCTTAAAAAAGGTCTGGTCCCCAGCCTCTTCCAGTTCAAAGGGAACAGTAAATTTCATATCCAGGATCAGGGGCTTGTGAATGTCCTTCAGGTTTATGACTTTCTGAGATACCACTTTTGCCTTGTCTCCAAACTGCTTCTTCAGGCGGGTTTCCAGTACATCCTGCTTCTCTTTGTCGTTAAAAAAATAGAGGGTTTTTCTTAACTTATAGCTTTCATACTGGTTCAAATATTGCACGAGGTGAAGACTCAGATTGTCGTCTCCAAAAGCCACATCAATGTTCACCTTTGTGACATTGGCTTCCGGCTTGTCTGCGTTTATTTTTTCCACTCGGGTTCCATTCTTCGGATCCAGAATCAACAAGGGAACGCTTTTTGCCCCATATTCCACCGTATCAGCTGGAAGCAGCCGCTTGGAGGGTTCCAGATAATGGACCTTTCCCTTGTAGGTCACCCGCAACATCGCTCCGCTGAACTGACTCAACGTGTGAAGGTCTTTGTTGAACAGGCGATTGTTCCACGGCGAATAAAAGACATAGGCAATCTGAGCATCGGGAAGTGCCGTATGAATCAATGCGCCTTCAATATAATTCAGCTGATAGCCCAGCAGGTATGGAAGCTTCATCATCTTTGAAACAGTAGTTGCGTGCGACAATTTCTTAATATATTTGTCGTCAAGTTTGGAAATATCATCCTTGGCCATGGTTGAGATCGGCGTGTAATGTTTGATGACATAGTTATGAATTTTTTCGATTGCCGAATCTGAGGATAGCCCGGGCATTTCCTTTTTTACAACTTTTCTGGTGGAGCCGCAGGGTTTGAACATTTTTTTCAAAGTCCGCTCATAGTAGCGGTCTCCCCGATCTTTCCAGTAATCGGTGAATTTCCAATTTACATCCATGTAATAAACAGCAATATACTCTCTTCGGCTGTTGTAGGGCAAGCTGTAATCTTCCTCCGGAAGGGCGGGGATGTCCTTCATCGTAAAATGAACGTATTGGCCCCTGGCAGATTTTTTCTTATGCTCAACTTCAGGCTGGGCATGGAGGTTTCCACCGACATACCCCCATCTCAAATATGGCCATGGTATAACCGTAACCTCTGATCGAAAGCAATAAATCGGATGTTGGGAATACCACGTATTGATACTCTGCAGACCATTGTATGTATGGTAATAGGAGTATTCCGCGATGGATCCCACCTCAAGGCCAGGAAGGGCAAAACTGATTTCAGTTACCTTCATTCCCCATTCTTTGGATACTTTTTTCCTGTGAATGTCTTTTTTATTCAGCACATGCTTCCTTCCGTCCGGAGTCCACACCGTCGCATGAATATCCCCGATATTTTCATCCTGCGGGTCGAAGGAAAGCTTTACGGTCCCGTAGTCTTCAATTCCCTTCCGGGTAAAAATCTTCATCCTCATCAGATATTTTGTCTTAGACATTTCCCGGGTATAAGTATTGTTAATCTCTCCTGTTTCCAGAAGAATCACAGCGTCCTCATATCCCTTTTCCGGATCCGCTTTCAGGTTTTTTTCAAAATCCGTCGGGGCTCCCCCCGCTACCAGACGCATTGTCAGAGCCAAGCAAAACACTATGGACAAAATTCGCTTCATATTTCCAACCCCCCTTAAAACAATGCCTTTTTTGTACCACACAACACCATGCATATAAAGAAAATTCTGAACGATAACCTACTGACAATTCAAGCCATTCGGCCAAGGGAAAGACGGGATTCAGAAAAATCAAAACTTCGTAGCTCTGAATGAAATGCATTATGTGGCAGATGGCATAAACATTTTGACATATGTTCAAAATATAGTCAGGCCCGGCAACACCATATTAACTCCAATTTTTTCTACAAACGATAGAGGTCGGTACGGCGGTCCCGATACAGGTGGTTCAGGGAATTGAGTTGCGGATTTGAAGTATACAGATCGATTTCCCGGGTCATGGCCACTGCTTCAGAAGGCCCTGCCTTTGCAATCACCTCCCCATCCGGTGTCATGATCTGGCTGCCGCCGGTGAAGGCGAGTGGAGATTCAGGGACCCTCGCCTCTGTACCGAATCGGTTGGCGGTAATGGCAAAAATGCGGTTCTCCACTGCCCGTGCGAACATGGCCCGCTGACACCAGGGCAATACCAGGTTTGCGGGATGGGCAATAACACCGGCCCCGCCCAGCGCAAGGGATCGAGCAGCCTCCGGGAACATCCAGTCAAAACAAATCATAGTGCCAAGATGATAACCCAGCCCGGTGTCTACCGGCACAAAAGGTGTGTCGCCGGGACTGAAAAATTCCTTTTCCTTAAAAAAAAGATGGGCCTTCCGATAAACAGCCAATATGCCGGCAGACCCCACAACCACGGCGGAATTGAAAACCGTATCGCCGAACCGTTCCGCGAATCCCGCAACGATGACGGCCTGTTTTTCACGGGCCAGGCCCTGGAGCACCTGCCCCAGTAATCCATCCGGGGCCTCAGCAAGTGCCATAACTTCGTCTATTGAAACAAATTGATAGCCTGTTGTGCAGAGTTCAGGCAATACCATCAGGTCGAATTCAGTAGTTTGCAACATATCAGTAATGATAGATATATTCTGCTCAATCTCACCGAACTCAGGTTCAAATTGCAGGAAACCGGCCTTCAATTTCATTTTTTCTTCGCTTTTTCTCCGATTGACTTCAAAATTGCCGCCGTATCTTTTTCCATTGTCTCTTTTGGATGTTCCACAATTCGGCCCATTTCCATCCCCTTTGCAAAGAAGAGAAAGGTGGGAACACGCTTAATATGGTAGGCATTTACGATTCCTGTATCATCTGCGAGATGGCGGCCCACTCCTACCCACTGAACGTCGTCAAACCTAAGCTTTTCGTTAATCCGGATGAATTCAGGGACATGTTCCACGCTGTCTGAACACCAGTCACCGAAAACCGTTATCACCGTCACCCCTTTTCCGCTGAGGCCTTTCAGGGAAACCGTATCTATCTTCACCTGTTCGTATCGCTTTTGAAATGACGGCACCGAAAGTACCTGCTTTGTCGTTACAAAACCGCTGAGTCCCAGAAGAGCCAATAAAATCATTGTTTTCATATCTCATTCTCCCTTATTCCGGTTCTGAATCCAGTATACCACTTCCCTTTGAGCCGAATGTGCAGGAATTCCCTTCAGCCTGCCCCGAAACAAAAAAAACGGCCCTTCCGGACCGTTTGAAAACATCCTTGCCGTCGGATCAATGATACACGAGTTTTTGAACCATCCTATGATAGTTCTTAGGAGCCTGAACCAGTTCCACACCGATTTTGTATCGGTTGTATCTCGCATTTGCCAGCTCCTGTATCCATTTCTGCCGAACAATCAGATCCACTACCTTGTCCCCTGTATCCATCCGAACCACGATTTCTCGGCTCGGGGGCATACTGTTGCACCGGAAGCAAAGGCCCCGATGGGACAGATCCAGAGTCTCCCCATTTTCTGTGGGCACTACTGAACCATAACGGAGGGCAAAGGATTTTTTGGACCTCATAAAACCACGTTCTTTCATGCCCGCCTCCCCTCTGTGGATAGAATAATACCTACTGATAAGATAGGCATTCATAGCAAAATGTCAACTCTCTGAGTTTTCTACCCCCCACTTGCCAGAAGAGTGATGGGTGATAAAAGATGTGTTCTGTGTTCAGTGTTCAGTGTTTTGACCGAAAGAAAAGGGGAAAGACACTTGCCAATTCTGTGGGCCGTAATTCGTATTTTGTGATTAGCAGAAACAAAGTAAGGAATGGCCTGTCCCCCCTTCTTTCACTCACTTGCACTTTCACTCGCACTATTCTGCCCCCTACTCCTACCCCTGCGGCGCGTTGCGCCGAATGTTGAGTGCTAAATGAAAAATGAGAAAAATCAGGGAAAATCAAAAGACAGGGAAGAGCCAATTCTTTGATTTTTCTTACCCCTACTCCTACTTCTTACTCTGCCGCTCACGCCCACTCGCAACGCCCACTCCGGGAGAAGGTTGAGTAAAAGGCAAGGCTGAGGTTGAGCAAAAGCAGGGATTGGAAGGGACAGGGATTCGCCAACTCTTTGATTTTTCTTACCCCTACCCCTACTCCTACTCCTACCCCCCCTGCGGCCTCTGCGGTGAGTCTCTCCGAAGAATTTCACCGCACAAGGTTGAGGATTCATCCTCTAACGGTCACCCCAAAAGTGAGAAGGGGCGTCGGCTCCCGCTGGGACGCCACTGAAACAGAAGGCTTCAAGTCGCCCAGCTTCTGCAATGTTGTCATCAACGCAATATCCGGCATGTTGTTTTCTTCGCTGAGGTGGGTCAAAATCACCTGCTCTGTCAGCTCCGTCACCGCCCGTTCTACAAGTTCGGCAGCCGCCTGATTGGACAGATGCCCCCTCCGCCCCATAATCCGCTGTTTCAATTCCCATGGATACTGGCTCATTTTCAACATCTGGGGGTCATGATTTGATTCCACCAGAAGCAGGCGGGAACCTTTAACTTCACAGGCTACCAATTCGGTGACATATCCCAGATCGGTTACCTGGCTGATGCGTACCCCGTCGTACTGGAAAATGAACCCAACCGGGTCCACTGCGTCATGGGAAACCGGACAGGGGAAAATTTCCAGCCCGGGTGCAGGGCTGAACAGCTTCCCGGAAACAATAGGAACCAGACCTTCATGTTTTTTCTCCCCCAGCCCGGCGGCAAGCCAGGTTGCTTCGGTTGCGTAAATCGGTGCACTGAACCTGCGACTGAAGGTGTGGACACTCTTAATATGGTCGATATGTTCGTGGGTCAGAAAAATCCCTTCAATGGACATAGGGTCTACATTGACTGCCGCCAGACGTGCTTCAAGTGCTTTGCAGGATAAACCGCAGTCAATGAGAAAACTATGATTCTGAAAACGGATATAGGTACTATTCCCACGGCTGCCGCTGGCAAGGACGGAGCATGCAATCATGGGTCACATACTTTCCGGATAAATGTCACCACATCTTCCGTACTGGTCCCCGGCTGGAATACCGCCTGGATCCCAATCTTTTTCAAACCCGGAATGTCCTCTTTCGGGATAATACCGCCGGCAAAGACCGGTATATCTCCGGCATTCCGTTCCTTCAAAAGCTTCAGGATCTCAGGAAACAGGTGCTTGTGAGCCCCCGAAAGAATACTGAGCCCGATACAATTTACATCCTCCTGAACCGCTGCAGTAACAATCTGCTCCGGCGTCTGCCGAAGCCCGGTATAAATCACTTCCATTCCGGCGTCACTGAGTGCCCTGGCAATTACTTTCGCGCCTCTGTCGTGGCCGTCAAGGCCCGGTTTTGCAATGAGTACACGTATCTTCTTCATCGCTCCATTATACACGAAAACAGGGATTCAGATAAGGGGTTAAGTTGAGCGGGCAAGAAGTAATGAGTGATGGGTGATGGGTGACAAAAGACAGGGAATGGCCAACTCCCTTCTTTCGCTCACTCGCACTTTCACTTGCACTATTCTTACTCCTACCCCTACTCCTACTCCTTCTCTCACTCTCCCGGCTTTACCGTAATGGCAATGTGGCAAACACCGTCAAAATCCACTTCATGAACCTTGCCGGCAGTCATGAGCTCCCGGACAGCAGCCTCCATGTTATTTTCTGAAACCCCGATACTGTCGCTCATTTCCCGAATGGTACAGGGCCTGATTCCAACTGTTTTCAGGATAACGGCCTTTAGCAATTCCCCCTGGACATGACGTTTTACGCCGCGGCGGGTGTAGTACGCCACCGGTACCGCTTTTTCCCCGATCAGTTCAGCGAAATGTTGAATAGCCTTTTCAGAAGCCGCATGGACATTTGATTCAGCCGGTGGGCGAAACACTGTATTGATTTGAACCGCGTCCGGCTCGATTTTATCAATCCATCCCTTCAGTTTCTGCAGTTCTTCCTCGCTGGTGTTGATTCCATCGACCAGAAGCACCTCCAGAAGATAATGGCCATGGTAGGCTTTTCTCGCCGCAATCAGCCCTTCAATGAGTTTTTCATATGGGATTGCGGCAGTGGGGCGGTTCACAAAACGGTAGGTTTCCGGACAGCCCGCATCCAGTGACGGTACCAGATAATCCACATCGAGAACCCGGTTTAGCACCACCTCCCTGTGAAGCAGGGAACCATTGGTCAACAGCACCACAGGAACAGTGGTCATCTCCTTGATTCCATAGATAATTTCGTCAATTTTACGGTGGAGTGTCGGTTCACCGGAACCAGCGAAGGTGATAAAGTCCGGCAGGTCATCATGGTGTTCTGTCAGGTAATGCCGAAGTTCTTTTAACACATCCTTTACAGGCGCAAAAATATCCACGGCATCAGTCGTCCCTGGCGTTCGCCCGACTTCGCAATATACACAGTCAAATGTGCAGGTTTTTCGCGTAAACAGGTCAATTCCAAGGGATCGTCCAAATCTTCGGGATGGTACCGGTCCAAAAAGCCATCTCACAATAAAACTCCCATTATACCTCGAGCCGCCACAGCCAGAAATATGGCTAAACCAGTGGTTCCGAGAATCACATACATGGTATTTTTCCATCCGGTTTCCCGGTACAACACCGCAATTGTCGAAATGCAGGGAACATAAAACACCGTGAACACGCTGAATGTAACAATCTGCTGAATCGTCATCACATCGGTAACCGTATTGGTACCAAGTGCCTGAAACAGCATCATCAGTGACAGCTCTTTCTTAAAAATGCCGAAAATTAAAGTGGTTCCCACTACTTTCGGCAAACCCAGAATCGTCACTGTTAACGGGGATAAGAAACTGTTCACTGACGTATCGAGATGATAGTACTCCAGAAACCCCAATAAAATAGTGCCGACAATCAGGAATGGGATCACAACAGTAAAAAAGTCTTTCAGCCGTATCCAGGTCTTTGCTGCAACATTTTTCAAAGACGGCATATGATAAGCCGGAATTTCCAGCACCAGGCCGGGGGATATCCGGGGGTCCAGCATGGCTGCGAGGCGTCCCAGGATGCCAATCACCAGTACGTTAACAATATAGAGTCCGATTGCATACACCGGGCCGAGATAGTATCCCAGCAAACCGAAAATAATAACAGTTCTGGCTGAACAGGGGACCAGCACAGCAAGTGAAGCTGCAACTACCCGATCCCGCTGGGTCTCCAGGTTACGGGCAGCCATTACTGCCGGAACGCTGCAACCATACCCGAGAACGAAGGGGATTACGGCTTTGCCGTGGAGCCCCATTTTGTGCATCACACTGTCAGCCAGAAAAGCAATTCTTGCCATGTAGCCGGTATCTTCTAAAAAAGACAGGCCAACCAGAAAGGGTATGATGTAAGGGACTGCGATCCCCAGGCCGGCACCCAGCCCCTGGACAAAACCGTCGGTGATGAGAAGCCCCAGCCCCTGTGACATCCACCCGGAAAGCACCTTCCCCAGCAATTGGAACTGGGCGAGAATCCATCCTTCAAAATACGCGCCTGTCTTAAACACCCCGGTAAAGAACAGATAGAAAACGGTCAGTAAAATCAGATAGCCCCAGACCGGATGAAGAATGACGGTATCCAGGCGGCTCTCCAGTGTGGGCTTTGTCCGCTCAAAGGAAGTTATCTGCTCAAAAATGCTCATAGCCAGATTGTGCCGCTCTGCCGCAATAACAAAATTCGCCGGGCGACCGTGTGCTTTTTCCAGCCGATGGCGACCGCTTTTCACCTTTTTCATCAACTTTTCGTCATAGCGTTCCAGCTCTTTCACATAAAAAGGGTCATCCTCCAGCAACCGGATAGCCACCGTCCTCGGCGGAACATGGAAAGAACGAACCAGGTCAGTCGGCAATTTTTCCGCCAGCGCCTCGACTTCCTGCTCCACATCCCGCTGATAATGCAATGCATCGGAATCAAGAGGCGGTTTTGCCCCATAAGTGGCCCGGATCACATCCAGGGTTCCCCGGCCATGGTTTGCCACCGTCTCCACAACCGGTACGTCAAGCAGCTCGGATAATTTTTTTGCGTCAATGAGGATTCCCTTCTTCCTTGCACTGTCCACCATGTTCAAAGCCACCACCATCGGCCGTTGCAGCTCAATCAACTCAATCGTCATTTCAAGACTTCGGCTCAGCACAGACGCATCAACGACATTTACGATGGTGGAATCCTGTTCATTGATAATGAATTTCTTGGTTTCAAGCTCGGCTTTATCGTTTGGTATCAGAGAATAAGCACCCGGAAGATCCACAATGGAATACAAAGTCCCCATCAGGTTCAACGATCCCATCTGATAGGAAACCGTAGCACCGGGGAAATTCCCAGTCAGCGCCTTGTATCCGGTCAGGCTGTTGAAGAATGTACTCTTCCCGCTATTTGGTTGTCCCGTGAGCAGAATCTGTCTCATGCGCTCTCTCCGTGCTACCATCGGTGGAAGAAATCAATATCTTGGAAGCGATTCCACGGCCGATTGCCACGTTACTTCCATTGACAGTGACCATCAGTGGTCCGCCGATAGCAGATTTCTTCGCCAGTGTCACCGCCACCCCCTCATGGAAGCCCAGATTTTTCAACTGCACCTGCATATGGAAACCGCCGGACATTTTCATAACCACGGCGGTTTCCCCAACTTTCAAATCCAGAAGTGTCTTCATTTTTTGTTATCCAGCTGTGTCTCCTGGAATCGTCTTGAGATTTCAATCTTGCCGGCATTTTCCAGAGATTTTCTGGCATTCCGGATGAATGAAGTAAACAAATCGTTGCTGCGCCGTTGAATTTCCTGTGCTTTCAGGTCCTGTGCTTTTGCCAGAAAATCCTTCTTGTCAAAGGCGACCTTGTCTGTAATATGGCACAGGATGATGTCCCCGTTCCGGTCCGGAAACGGTTCCGTGAACTGCCCCTTATCATAGGAAAATAACTTTTCAAAACTATCACTGTTTTTGTCCAGGATGAAATTTGCAGGTGCGCTCTTCCGGGTTACAGGTTCGACCTTCTGAATCGGCATTTTTTCTTTCATGGCCAGTTTCTTGAAATTCTTCGGCGTGACTTTCGTACGGAATGTCTCAGCTGCTTTTTTTGCCAGCGCCCGGGCTTTCACCATGGCAATATCATTCCTGACATTTCCGGCAACCTCTTTGAAAGGAGGAATTTCCGGCGATTTTTCCGCCATTACCTGAAATACAATTACGCCTTCAGCCGTCTTCAACGCATCAGATATATCTTTTAATTTCAACGAAAATGCCGCATTTGCCACCCTGGCACTTGGACCGATTCCATTGATTGTCGCCATGGGATCATTGGCAAAAAAACCACTGTCCATCACCTTATATTTCATTGCTTTTGCAGCCACGGCAAGGTCTTTCTTTTCCTTTGCGACTTTGCTGAATTCATTGGCTTTTTTCTGAACCAGCTCCTGCGCTTTCTTGAATTTCAAAGCGCTTTCAATATGGCTGTGGACCTCTTTCAGAGTCTCAACTTTACCTTTTTTATGACCAGTAACTTTGATAATGTGATAACCGAACTGCGTCTTCACCGGCTTGGAAAATTCACCCGGCTTCATCCCGAAAGCCGTATCTTCAAACGCCTTTACCATTCGTCCCCGGGGAAACCAATTCAAATCTCCGCCATTCTTTACTGTCGTGTAGTCATCGCTGTATTTTTTGACCAGATCACTGAACTTTTTTCCTTTTTTCAGCAGGGCATAAACCTTGTCGGCAATCTTCTTTGCGTCTTTGTAGCTTCTCTTCTTCATCGTTGTACCGATGAGGATGTGGCTGGCCCGCACCTGCTCTTTCTGGGTATACTTATCAATGTTTTTCTTGTAATAAGCCTTAATTTCATCCTCGGAAACCTGCATGTCTTTTTTGAAATCAAATGGCGTAAACCGCACAAATGAAATACTGCGTTTCAACGGTGTCCGGTACGCTTCCTTGTGGGATTTATAGTATTCTTCAGCATCGGCATCACTTATTTCTTTCATAGCAGCGGGCAAAAATGTCCTGGCCTTGAAAGTGATATATTCAAATCCGATTTTTTCATTCTGTTCCCGATAAATCTTCTCCACCTGCTCATCCGTAAGCGTTATGCTCGCATTAACCAGATCTCCCAGCTTCGTAATTATGGCATCATTCGCAATGGACTTTTCAAAATCCGGAATCGTTTTGCCATACCCTTCCACATAGCGTTTATATTTGTCATAACCGACAAATTCACCCTTTTCGTTGGTAAACATCCGCATCGAAAGAATCTTCTTCGCCACCTCTTCCTTTGAAACATGGACACCCATCTTGTCTGCGATATGCAATATCACCCGGGTATCCACAAGATTGCTCAGCGCCTGTCTGTTTATACCCAGCATCTTTGCCATGTCCGATGTGTAGCGCTTTCCATACATCTGCTTATATCGGTCTTCCAGGCTCCGATATTGCTCCACGTATTCCTTAAAGAGTATCTCATCACCGTCCACTGATGCAATCACCGAGGTGGGTTGACCGATTTTCCCCTGGGCTCCCCAATTTGCAAACACATAGACAGACAAGGCGATAATTACAATCCATAAAATAAACGACCACTTCTTAAAATCATTTCTTAATGCCAGTAATGCCATATTGAATCCCAAGCTCCTTTCCTTCGAACTTTCAAATCCCATCTATATTAGAGGATGAAGCCCCGAATCGCAAGGGAAAAGAGAGAAGAAGTGTTCTGTGTTCCGTGCGCTTCTGGCGCTTGTGTTCTGACAGAAAAAGAAGTAGGGGTAGGAGTAGGGGTAGGGGTAAGAAAAATCAAAGAGTTTGTAATTCCCTGTCCCTTCCAATCCCTGCTTTTGCTCAACCTCAGCCTTGCCTTTTACTCAACCTTTTTCCGGAGTGGGCGTGGGCGGCAGAAAGGGAGAAAGAATTGGCCATTCCCTACTTTGTTTCTGCTAATCACAAATCACAAATTACGAATTACGGTCCACAGAGTTGGCAAATGTCGGTCCCCTTCTCTTTCCGGTCAGAACACAGAACACGGAACACAGAACACTTCTCCCGTCTCTACTTCCCTTCTTTCGTCTGGAGATTGTGCTCGTAGCGCATCTGGAGCAGCTCCACCATCAATGCAAAGCCCATGGGCAGATAGATATATGCCTTTGGAACTTCCTTGTGCATGCCCTCCATGAAAATTGTCACGCCGATGGTGATCAGAAAGGCCAATGCCAGAATTTTCAGGGTTGGATGTCCGATGATGAACTCCCCCACCGGCCCGGCATACGCCATAATCAAAAGGAAGGAGAGTACAACCGCCCCAACAATAACCCAGACATGGTTGGTCAGCCCAACAGCTGTGATGACGGAATCAATGGAAAACACGACATCGAGAAGGACAATCTGCGCCACAATCAGAGCATATCCCCGGTGGTCATCGGGATGGAGTTCTGCATCCCCCTCTTCTTTCAATTCCACGGTATGGTGGATTTCCCGGACCGCTTTGAACAGCAGGAACATTCCCCCTGCAATGAGTACCAGGTCCCGGATTGAGAAATGACCGATAATATCGTTTGTCAGTGAGGCCAGTGCCAGCACGGCAATCACCATGAGAATCCGGGCAATCATCGCCATGGAAAGCCCGATTATCCGGGCCATTCTACGTCGTTTCTTCGGTAGTTTCCCCACAAATATGGAAATTACCAGGACATTATCCACACCGAGAACCAGCTCCAGCCCTACCAGCAGCAGAAGCAGTGCAATTGCGTCTCCCATCTTTCCCTCCACCTTTCATTTCCAGAAATCATACCACGGCAATACGACTTCGTCGCAGTGATTTGTGGCTTGTGGGAATGGGCTTCTTCTTTTCTCCACACTCGTCTGCTTTCCCCCTCTTCCTTTGTACCCTTGTGTCTTTGTGTTAAATTCTTCTCTTTCTCGTTCCTTCCCTTCCGCCCCTCCACCTCAGCGGTCGCTGAATGCCCGAATCCGCGCCAGGGCAAAATCCATTCCAGCGGTGAGTGCCTGCTCCACCTTCACATGGAGTGGCGCATCCGGCAATGCTTTCATCCCCAGATCATCGGAAACAACAGGGCCGGAGTGGAATGATTTCAAGTGTTCCAGGAATGCCTTCGAATATGTGGAAATCTCCCGGAATCCCGCGATTTTGACATGGGCAACCATCACCCAGCGCCTGGGAGTGGAAAGGGCACGGAAGGGTGCTTCATCTTCAGTGGAAATCTTCGTTACAACCGGCAAACCGAAATGGCTGTCCGGTGTTGTGGGGCCAAGGCCGGGATAGTGCTTCAGGCAACCGGTCACCCCTGTTGACTCCAACCCTTTCAGGTAAGCACCGGCCAGTTCGATTACAGTTTCCGGGTCTTTGCCCAGGGTTCTGCCGAAAAGGCCGTTGCCCCGGTTCCCCCGGTCCAGATCCACCACCGGGGCAAAGTTAATGTCCACGCCGAAGCGCTTCAGCAACAATCCTGATTCCCGCCCAAAAGCTGCCAGGTCATCCTGCTCCCCCATGGCCGGGATATCCCCGATAATTTCCCTGAACCGGTTTACCTGTCCCCCTTCAAAGTCCACCGCAATCCGCGTATCGGAGCCAGCTGCGGCCTTGATTTCAGAAATCAGTGCCGCGAGCTGGTGCTCTCCCCCGATGTTCTCGGAAAAAAGGATGATCCCGAAGGGACGGACCTGTTCCAGAAAGTGCCGGTCGGCCTCGTTCAACACTGGGCCACTGACTGAAACAATCAACCGGTCTGCAAAGGGAAGTAGTTTTGATGCATTGGGTTGCATTTATACCCCCTGCTTCAGTCGGGCCAGAAGGTTCAGCGCCTCAAGGGGAGTTAAACTGTCCACATCGGTGTTTTTCAGCTCCACCAGCACAGGGTGATCGTCCCAGTTAAACAGTGGCCGGTCTTCGGGTTTTTTAAGCCCCGGCCCGGCAATCTTGGGTTCTCCGCTCAACGTAAATTCATTTTTCTCAATATTTGCAAGAACTTCAAAGGCCCGGCTGATCACAGCACGGGGAATTCCCGCCAGTTTTGCCACCTGAATCCCGTAGCTCTTGTCCGCTGCGCCGGGAACAATCTTCCGGAGAAAAAGGAGCTCGTTATTCCACTCCTTTACCACAACGTTGAAGTTCACAATATTCTTAAACAACTTGTCAATGTCCGTCAGTTCATGATAGTGAGTGGCAAAGAAGGTCCGAGGGCATTCCTCCCCTTTTTTCGCCAGAAATTCGGTAATGGCCCATGCCAGGGACAATCCGTCAAAGGTCGCCGTTCCCCTGCCCACTTCATCGAGAATGATCAGGCTTCTCCCGGTGGCATTGCGGAGGATGTTCGCTGTTTCCACCATCTCCACCATGAAAGTCGATTCCCCGCCGGTGAGGTTGTCCGAAGATCCCACCCGGGTAAAAATCCGATCTGTCAGGCCGATGATCGCCTTCCTCGCCGGTACAAAACACCCCATGTGTGCCATCAGTGTAATCAACGCATTCTGTCGAAGATAGGTGGATTTCCCCCCCATATTCGGCCCGGTAATAATCGCCAGGCGACGGCCCATATCCAGGTCGGTATCGTTGGGAACAAAATGTTCCCCCTCAATCCGCTCCACCACCGGATGACGCCCCTGTTCAATATAAATACGATTTTCCTCCACCACCTCCGGCCGCCGGTAGTCCCGCTCAAGGGACAAGGCAGCAAAGCAGGCCAGTGTATCCAGAATTCCAATGGTATCTGCTGTTTCCAGGATCTCCCTGCGGCTGGCCCCTACATCCGAAACAAGGTTGTTGAATGTTTCGCCTTCAATTTCCAGAATCCGCTCTTCCGCGTGAAGCACTTGCTCCTCAAACGCCTTCAGCTCCGGCGTGATGAAGCGCTCCGCATTCACCAGCGTCTGTTTCCGGTCGTATCCCTCCGGTGTCCGGCCCCTGAGATTGGCCTTTGATATTTCAATATAGTACCCGAAAACCTTGTTATACTTGATTTTAAGTGAAGAAATCCCGGTTTTTTCCCGTTCTTTCTGCTCCAGTTCTCCCATGGCTGCCCGAACGTTCCGGGCAATCCCCCGCAACCGGTCCAGTTCCTCGGAAATACCGGGACGAATCATCCCTGCGCCCCTCAACCTCGGAGCACTTTCTTCCAGCACCGAATCCAGCTTCAAAAAAACCCCTTCCAGATCATGGAGTCCCCTTATGAGGGCTGTAAATGGTGCATCCTTCAATAGCTCCTGCAACAGGGGGACAGCTGCAAGCCCCTGCTTTAACACCACGAGTTCCGGTGGGGAAACTGTGCCCAGTGTTACCCGGGTAATAATGCGTTCCATATCTCCGATCAGGGACATGCGCTCCCGAATTTCAGTCAATTTCTGCGGTGCATCCAGCAACCACTCCACAACCGAAAGACGATTTTCGATTTCGCGGACATCCTTCAAGGGGAATTGAATCCAGTCCGCCAGTTTCCGCTGCCCCATGGGGGTAATGGTCGAATCCAGCGCCCATATGAGGCTACCCTTCCGCTTCCCTGTGGCAGCGGACACCAGCAGTTCCAGATTTTTCCGGGTCACCGGGTCCACTACCAATTGTCGGCTCTCCTCGCTGAACACCAGCCCCTTCACCGCAAAATCCCGGGTTTTGTAATTGTCTTCAAGATAATGGAAATACCCGCCGAGAGCCTGCAATGCGTGGAATTTCCCCTTGATACCGAAACCGGCAATGGTGCTCACCTCAAAGAGTTCCTGAATTCGCTCCTTCGCGAAGACAGCATTAAAGGCACCATCCTCCAGCTCATTCAACAGGGGGGAAAAAGCCCGGAAATCGGCCATCATAGACGAAGGAATGACGCCAAAAGGCACCACAATTTCACGGGGGGACAATAGTTGGATCTTTCTTGAAAGTGCCGATGCGGGGATTTCCATTAATCGGCATTCCCCGGTGGTGGGGTCGCCGAACACCAGCCCCGCCTTTCTTTCATCGGCATAGATCGACAAGAGGCCGCGCCCTATGGCATCTTCGTCTGAATTCAGGTGAGAAGTCGCCGGTGTTAACACGTTTACAACCGCACGCTTCACCACCCCCTTTGCCTGCTTCGGATCCTCCACCTGCTCGCAGATGGCCACCTTAAACCCAGCCTTCAGAAGTTTTGCCGCATAATTTTCATAGGCATGCCAGGGAACACCGCACATGGGTGCCTCGCCAAAAGTCCCCTTCCCCCGTTTTGTCAGTGCAATTTCAAGCACCTTTGAAGCCTGAACCGCATCCTCGAAAAACATCTCGTAAAAATCCCCCATCCTGAAAAAGAGGATGTGATCCGGATACTGTTCTTTTGCCTCAACAAACTGCCTGAGTGCCGGTGTCAATCTGGTTTTATCAATGGCCAATTACCTGCTCCCGATGGTATCATTCCCAATCCAAATACTGGGGCAATTGTATCACAAAGGCGACTTCGCCGCCGTGATGAGTAATGGGGGATAAAAAATGTGTTCAGTGTTCTGACCGAAAAAAAAGGGACATGGAATAGCCAATTCCCTGATTTCGGCACTTGCACTTTCACTTTCACTTGCACTATTCTGCCCACTCCGGGAGAAGGTTGAGTAAAAGGCAAGGCTGAGGTTGAGCAAAAGCAGGGATTGGAAGGGACAGGGAATTACAAACTCTTTGATTTTTCTTACCCCTACTCCTACTCCTACCCCTACTTCTTGCTCTGCCGCCCACGTCCGCGGCGCTGTGCGCCGAATGTTGAGTGATAAGTGTTGAGTGCTAAATGAAAGAGAAAAATCAGGATAAATCAAAAGACAGCCTGACCCCCTTCTTTCGCGCACTCGCACTTTCACTTTCACTA